>DYIW01000181.1 GCA_020723465.1 Phycisphaera mikurensis | reverse complement strand
CGCTCGCGCTGCTCGGATGTGCCTCGGCCAGGCCGGCCGCGACGCCGGGCCGGAGCGCGGCCCGCGCGGCGAGCGCGGAGAGCGCGGCGACCGCGGCGGCCGGGGCGAGCGCGAGCCGCGGGAGGGCCGCGAGTTCCGCGAGGAGCGCGGTTTCCGTGACGAGCGTGACCCGCGCGACCGGCGCGAGGAGCGGGGCGGCCGCAGGGGCCGCGGCCCGCGCGACGAGGACGAGCGCCAGCCGCTTCCCGAGGAGCAGAAGTTCGGGGCCGAGCCCGACGAGCTCCCCGAGGACGTGAACGGCAACGAGCTGGACCTGGAGCAGGAGGAGTCGGTCGAGGAGATCCCGGACCTCGAGCAGGACGACCTCGGACTGGACCTGGATGAGGATGAGGAGGAGGGCGAGGACGAGCCGGAGGAAGAGCAGTCCGAGGATCGCCCCGCGCCCGAGGACAGGCCGCGCGGCGGCCGGCGGGGTCGCCGCGGCCGCGGCCGCGGCCCGCGCGGAGCAGGAGGAGGAGGAGGACGGCCCGGCCCGCGGCGGTGAGCGCGTCGCGCGCCACGCGCGGTCGAGCTGTCGCGCCGGCGCGGTGGGCGGGGGTCCTTGCCCTCGCCCTCTGCGCCGGCTGCGCGGGGGACGTCGAGACCCTGCCGTTGCTCGTGTCCGCGCCTCCCTTGCCCGCGTCGGGAAGAGTGGTGGATCTCTCCCAGCCGGGGGGCGCGGACGACCTCCTGCTGGCCGCAGGGCAGGCGCCCGCGCCGGATGAACCGCTCCCGACGCGGGTGCGGGCGCCGTCCTTCCTCGTCGCCGGCGGGCGCTCGGTCGACGCCATCGACTGTGGCGACCTCATCGGCCCGGCCGTGATCGTGGACCTCAGGGAGCGGGTCGCGGCCGATCCCGACGCGGCGCTGGCGGTCGAGGACCTGCTCGAGTTCGAGAAGACGCACGGCCCCATTCCCGGCGGCGCGTTCGTTCTCCTTTGCTCGGGCTGGGATCAGTACCACGCCGAGCCCGCGCACTACGTGAACCTCGGCCTGGACGGGGACTGGCACTTCCCGGGCTGCACGCCCGAAGCCATCGAGTTCCTGGTGCGCGAACGGGACATCCGGGCGGTGGGGGCGGACACGCCGTCCGTCAGCCAGGGCCTGGACGCCTCGCGCCAGGCGCTGGGAATCCTGCTCGAAGCAGGGGAATACGCCATCGAGAACCTGCGCGGCCTCGAGCGCCTCCCGGCCCGCGGCGCGACGCTCGTGGTTGCGCCGCTCCTGCAGGCCGGGGCGCCGTCGGCGCCGGCGCGGGTCCTGGCGGTTCTGCCGCGCTCCACACTCTGAGGGTCCGCGCCCGCGGGCAGAGGTTCCTGCTCAGCCGCCGCGGGGCGGATGACGATAGAGGACCGGACTCGTCGTCTCTGGCAGAGAAACCATGGCCGAGGCCGCCGCCACCATCCTCCGCGTGCTCGATGAGGAGCAGGGCGATCTGGATGACGCCCTGATCACGACCAGCCGCGACAACCTGATCCTCTCCTGGAACAACGGGGCCGAGGTCCTGACCGGCTACCGGGCGCACGAGGTCATCGGCAAGAACATCGCCTTCCTCTTCCCGGTCAAACACCGCGAGGTGGACGCCCTGAACGCGCGCGACGCGGTCTCGGGCGTGGCGGTTGAGAACAGCGTGGTCAAGGCCCTGCGTCGCGACGGGGAGCTGATCTCGCTCATCTACGCGGTCACGCCCATGCTCGACCGCGAAGGCCGCGTCATCGGCCTGCTCCGGATCTGCAAGGACATCTCCGCCTTCAAGGCCGCGCAGGCCGAGCTGAGGCGGGCGCTGCGCCAGCTCCAGCGCATGGATCGCGTCGAGGACGGCGTGCTCAAGGCCATGTCCGCGGGCGCGGCAGCGGCGCGCGAGCCGGGCCGGGAGAGTGCCCCGGAGCGCGCCGCGCCGGCAAGGCCGACCGACCGCGAGGGCTTCCGGCGCATCCTCTGCGACGAGTGCCGCGTCATCGCCGGCCTGCTGCAGGCGATCGACGCCCTGCTGCGTTCGCGCTGACCCGGGACGCGGTTCAGAGCGTGAGCAGGAATCCCTGCTGGATTCGACCGGCTGCGGCTGCGTTTGGCTTCGCCATGCCTCCTCCCCGCATCTCTCCGCTGACATGGGTCGCCGGCGCGACTCGCCAGGCGCGACGCGTCGCTGACGCGCGTCGCCAGCATGGTCGCGTGACGCTTCGCCCGCGGGACCCATGCCTCGCCCTCGCGCATCCACCGCGCGCCCAGAGCGCGCGGCCGCGGCCCGTGGCCGCGGGATCGACTACCCCCCAGGAATCTCCGCGTGGCGTGACGATTCCCGGGAGTAGTCGATCAGTTGCCGCGACTTCGCACCACCAGCGTGTAGAGCTGTCCCACGTCCGCCACCACGCCCACCGGATGCTCGACTCCGTCCAGGCGCGGCAGGTTCCTGTTCGGCGCGGCGGAGCGCGGCCGCGCCGCGGCTGGTGCGGGCGCCGCCCCCTGCGGCTGCGCCGCGGCCGCTTGCGGCGTCGAGAGCATGGTCATCACCGAGAGCGGGGCGTCCGGGAAGCGCACGCACAAGAGCGAGACCAGCCGCCTACGCTCGTCGTCCGGGAGCGGTCCGGCCGCCAGCGCCGCGTTCACCTGAAAGAGCAGGGCGCTGCTCGCCAGGCTTTCGAACACCGCCGCTCGTGCCTGGAGCGCGCGAGCGCGGGCCGCGGGATCGGACGTGGCGAGGAAGGCCATGTTGGCGACGGCCCACGCTTCCAGGCGGGCCGCTTCGCAGCCGCCCGACGCCAGGTGCTCGGCGGCGAAGAGCTGCAGGTAGCGGTCGAACGGCGGCAAGCTGCGCTTCGGCAGCAGCACCCTGGACCAGTCGATCCGCGCCGCCGCGGCGAGCAGGCCGACCAGCCGGCGCTCCATGAGGACGCGCGCGGTCTGCCCCGGGTCCCCGCCCCGGAGCGCCACCAGCGCCGCTTCCCGCTCCACCGCGCGCGCCTCGATCTCCACCGCGGCGGCGAGGCACTCGCCGCGAAGCTGCTCGAGCGTGCGCTCGTCCCCGGCGCGCAGCAGCGCGCGTGGCACGAGCAGCAGCGCGTCCTCGAGGTTCTGCGGCTCCGCCGGCGCGACCTGCAGCGCGGCGCAAAAGGCGAGCGCGGGCACGAGGCCGGGGCTCATGTGCCGACCTCCGCCAGCGGGCTTCCCTCCGCGTCCGGCAGCGCGCAGCCCAGGACCGCGGCGGCGGTGACGGCCACGTCCACCTGCTGGCGCCGCTCCTCTACCACGCGGCCGCCGCGCGCGCCCGCGCCGGCTGCCACGAGGAAGAGGCGGCGATGGGCCGGATCCGCGAAGGGCTCGAGGTGGCGGTCGAAGCGCTCGTCGCCGCGCCCACAGTCGCTGGTCACGAGCAGCAGGGTGCGGCCGCGGTAGTAGGGATCGGTCTCCAGGAGCTTCCACAACCGGTGCACGTGGATGTCGATCTGCTGGACCGCCGCGGCGTAGGAGCGCCAGGCGCCGCGATGGGCGAGGTCGGGCGTGGCGAAGGCGATGACTGCCAGGTCCGGCCGGTGCGACTCCAGGGCGCGGAGCGCCAGCTCGGCGAGCCAGTGGTCCGCGTCCTCGGGCGGCACGTAGGGCTGGTCCGCGAGCAAGCGGCCGGCGAGGGCGGCCTGCAGCACGGGCATGAGCTCCGGGACTTCGGGGGCCACGCCCGCGAGGTCCTCGCTGACCGCGGCCTGGAAGTTCTTGCGCTTGAGGTCGGGGGAAACGGGCGTGGGACCGACACGCGACACGATGCGGGCGAGGCGCTCGTTGGCCATGCCCACGTGCGGCGTGCCGCCAAGCGATGGATCGCCGGAGATGCTCGTCTTGACCGCCGCTCGCTCGCGCGCGAAGGTCAAGCCGCCGAAGGGCGCGCCGTAGGAGGAGTGGCTCGACTGGTCGGGCACGCCGGCGGCGAGCGCCTTCACGCGCGGCGCGCCGCTCGTCTTCCGGAACACCTCGAACAAGGTGGGCGCGGCGGAGAGTTCCTTCACGTTCTCCGTGCCCTTGCCGTTGTCGTCGAGGCGCGCGCCGTAGCGGCCGGTGAGGAGGTAGAGCGTGGCCGTGTCGTGGCGCGTCAGGTGGTCGTTCCACATGCCCGTGTAGAGCGTCCCCGACCCGGCGAGGCGGCGCAAGTTCGGCGCGAGGCAGGAGTTCTGCTCCGCGAACACGTCGCGGAAGCGCACCCCGCCGCCGAACCGCACCAGCACGAGGCGCTCCGCCGGCCGGCTGAGAAGGGCGGGCGCGGCGCAGGACGCGAGCAGCGGGGCGAGCGCCGCACCCGCGGCCTGCCCGGCGGCTCGTTTGAGGAAGGCGCGGCGATCGAGCGCTTGCCCTCGTCCCAGCGTCTGTTCCCGCTGCCTCGGCATGGCCGGATTCTAGCGGCGCGCCCTGGCGCAAGCGACGGTGGCGCTTCCCTTTCCCCGCCGCGGCCGCTAGCATGATTCGCCCTTGTCGGCGCATTCCGGGTCGGGATGTGCCGGTCCCGGAGATTGGATCGCCCCGACCAGGAGAGAGCCATGGCGCGCAACTACCGGAAGATCAAGAAGGCGAATCACGGCAAGCGCCCTTGCTGCGGCAACCTGCAGCGCAAGCGCAAGTCCAAGTTCCGGAGCTGACGCCGTCCCGGCCGCGGCGCGGCGTCACTTCTGCGCGTTCCCCTGGTACGCGCCCAGGAACCGCTCCTTCCAGGCGGAGAAGCTCCGCTCCTCGATGGCGCGCCGCGCGCCCGCCATCAGCCGCTGATAGAAGCGCAGGTTGTGGATGCTCGCGAGCATCACTCCCAGGAGCTCTCGCGCCTGGAAGAGATGGTGCAGGTAGGCGCGCGTGAAGTTCTGGCAGGCGTGGCAGTCGCAGGACGGGTCGACGGGGTAGGCGTCGCGGCGGTAGCGGCGGTTGTCGATGCGGATGCGGCCGCGCGCGGTGAAGAGCGTGCCGCCGCGGCCGAAGCGCGTGGGGATGATGCAGTCGAAGATGTCCATGCCGCGCTCGATGGACTCGAGGATGTCCTCGGGCAGGCCCACGCCCATCAGGTAGCGCACGCGCTCGGCAGGCAGGTGCGGCTCGGTGAAGCCCACGACCTTCTTCAGGTTCTCGAGGCCTTCGCCCACCGAGACCCCGCCGATGGCCAGGCCGGAGAACGGCAGCGCGGCGAGCGCCTGGGCAGAGCGCGCGCGCAGGTCCTCGTACACGCCGCCCTGCACGATGCCGAAGAGGTGCTGCTCGGAGCGCGTGTGCGCCGCGAGACAGCGCTCGGCCCAGCGCAGAGTGCGCTCGACCGACGCGGCCGCGTAGGCGTGCTCCGCCGGATAGGGGATGCACTCGTCGAAGACCATGGCGATGTCCGCGCCGAGCGCCTGCTGGATCTCCATGGAGCGCTCGGGCGTGAGCAGCACGCGTTCGCCCGAGACCTCGTAGCGGAAGCGCACGCCCTCCTCGGAGAGTTCGCGTCCCGGCAGCGAGAACACCTGGAAGCCGCCGCTGTCGGTGAGGATCGGGCCGCTGAAGCCCATGAAGCGCTGCAGGCCGCCGAGCCGTTCCACCAGCGCCTCGCCCGGCTGCAGCGCGAGGTGGTAGGTGTTGGCGAGCACCATCTCGGCGCCCGTCTCGCGCACGTCGCGCGGCAGCACGGCCTTGATCGTGGCCGCGGTGCCGACGGGCATGAAGGCGGGGGTCTCGACCGTGCCGTGCGGGAGGCTCAGGCGGCCGCGCCGCGCGCGCGTGGTGCCGTCCCTGGAGAGCAGCGCGAAGGGGTTCGCGCCGCCGCGGCCGTCTCCATCAGTGCTCACGCAGCAGTCCGCGATTGCCGTTGGTGAGGAACGACTTCTTGTCGAAGGAGCAGGCGACGATCTCCGCGGCCTCGTCCAGGTCGTCGGTGAGGTAGAGCAGGTCCAGGTCGCCCGGCGACACGGTCTTGTTCGGGATCATCACGTCGCGGATCCAGCGCAGCAGGCCCCGCCAGTACTCGCTGCCGATGAGCACCACGGGAAAGACCTTGATCTTCTCGGTCTGGATGAGCGTGAGCGCCTCGAACAGCTCGTCCAGCGTGCCGAAGCCGCCCGGGAAGATGACGTAGGCGGTGGCGAACTTGACGAACATGAACTTGCGCACGAAGAAGTAGCGGAACTCCATGGAGATGTCGTGGTACTCGTTCGGCACCTGCTCCATGGGGAGCTGGACGTTCAGGCCGATGGAGCGCCCGCCCGCCTCCTTGGCGCCGCGGTTGGCCGCTTCCATGATTCCCGGCCCGCCGCCGGTGATGATCGAGAAGCCGGCCTCGGACAGCTTGGCGGCGAGCTTGCGCGCCTTCTTGTAGTACTTGTTCGACGGCTTGACGCGGGCCGATCCGAAGACCGACACCGCCGGCTCCACGTCCTCGAGCAGCTCGAGGGCCTCCACGAATTCCGCCATGATGCGGAAGACCCGCCACGACTGCTCGGTGATGTACTCGGTTGTGTTCATGCTCTCAGGCAACGCACGCGTCGGGGGGCGCGGCGCTCTCTTGCAGGCGGTGTGGACCGCCTGCTCCCCGCCCGGTCCCTCCTTGGGCTCTCGGGCGGTCCTCTTATCGTCGAGGGGCCCGGGCAAGCTGAAGGGGAATGAGCGTTGTCGGGCGCCTTCCGCAGCGTCCCGGGCGGCGAAAACCGCACAGTCTAGCATCGCGTCGCGCGGGGGGAACCGGTCTCGATCCTTTTCGCGTGGGCGCGCCGCGAAGTACTCGCGGACCGGCTCGCGCGGGAACGCAGACGAGACTCCCCTGCGCCTGTTTCAGGCGTTCAGAAAATGGACGCGGCTCCCGGCGCAAATCCGCTTTTTCGGGGCTGCGCGCGCCCGCGAACCGGGCTATTCAGGAAAACGGCGCAGGCTTCTGCCGGTCCTGAGCCGGCGGGAGCGGGCGTAGGCGGATCAAATGCGTGTTTCATTTCCGAGAAGCACTCGCGCGCCGATCTTGAAGGCAAAACCAGATTCGCATCAGGATCAGCGCGGTTCCGCCGATATGCGTAATAGAGAAGTCAGGAGAAGGACTCCTGGCGACAGACACAGCGGAGCTTCCGAAGGCGACCTGGCACGTTCCGAGTTCATGCCTCAGTTTCCTTCCTCCAATCCCTGAAGTAGGTTTCCAGACCAGCCAGAAGACTTCGGAAGCTCAGATCGCGCGGGTGGGCATGTGGGCGTGCTCACCCGCGTTTCTTTTTCGAGAGAGCGCGGCCTGCGCGGCGCTACTCTCGCCGGGCGTGGTCTTTCGGCGGAGGAGAGCATGGACCTGAGGCTCGGCGACAAGACGGTCTTCATCACCGGGGCGAGCGGCGGCATCGGCCGCGCCCTGGCGCGCGTCTTCGGCGCGGAGCGGGCGCGGCTCATCCTGCACGCCGGGAGAAACGCGGCGCGCCTGCGGCAGTGGCTGGCGGACCAGCCCTTCGTCAGGCGGGCGACCGTGGTCGAGGCGGACGTGACCAGACCGGCCGAGGTGCAGCGGGCCTTCGACGCGGGGCTGCGCGCGACCGGGCGGATCGACGCCTGCGTGGTGAACGCCGGGATCTGGCCGCCGCAACGCGCCAATCTCCACGAGATGGACGAGGAGCGCATCCGCGCGGTGCTCGACGTGAACCTGCTCGGCGCGCTCTGGACTTGCCGCGCCTTCCTCCGGGTGCTGGCGCAGAGCGGCCCGCGGCCGGACGGCGACGGCGCCGCCATCGTGCTCATCGGCTCGACCGCCGGCCGTTTCGGCGAGCGCGGCCACTGCGAGTACGCGGTCTCCAAGGCCGGCCTGCATGGCCTTCTCCTCACGCTCAAGAACGAGATCGTCGACCTCGACCCGTGCGGCCGCGTGAACCTGGTGGAGCCGGGCTGGACCCGGACCGCCATGACCGATGAGCCGCTCGGCGACGACGAGACGCTGCGCGCGGTGGTGGCGACCATGCCTCTCCGCCAGATCGCCACCGCGGAGGACGTCGCGCGCATCGTGGCCGCGGTCGCCTCGCCCGCGGTGTCGCGGCACGTGAGCGGTCAGGTCCTGACCATCGCCGGAGGCATGGAGGGGCGGCTGCGCTGGCAGGCCGAGGAGATCGACGTGAACGAGGTGCGCAAGAGGTCCGAGCCGGGGCGCTGAGCGCGCCGATTCCGAAGGAGGTGTGGTCGTGTCGAGCGTGAAGCGCTTCGTCCGTCTGACGGGATCGCTGCTTCTCGCAGTGTGCTGGCTGCCGCTCGCGCCGGCTGCGCCAGAAGAGCCTCCACCCCAGGTCGCCGCCTGCTTCTTCTACTGGTATCGCTGGCCGGACGAGCACTTCAACCAGCCCGGCGCTCCCGGCCGCGAGGGCCACTGCCGCCATCTCGTCGATCCCGAGCAGGTGAGCTACGAGAGCGCGGACTGGTTCGCGCGCGAGTTCCGTGACATGGCGGCCGCGGGCATCGACGTGGCCCTGCCGGTCTACTGGGGCGCGCCCGGCGCCTACGAGCGGCCCGGCATCCGCTTCTCCCGTGCCGGCCTGGGGCCTCTCGTCCTGGCCCTCGACCGGCTCGAGGAGAACGGCGAGGCGGCGCCCAAGGTCGGGCTCTTCTACGACACGACCACGCTCCTGAACGACGTGCGCGGCGCCGAGCCCGCGGGCGGTCGCGCGGACCTCACGACCCCTGCGGGCCGGCGCCTGTTCGTCGACACCATCACGGACTACTTCGCCGCCATCCCGAAGCGTCACTGGGCGCGCCTGGCGCGGCCGCCCCTCGAGGGCGCCGTGCCCGTGGCCCTCTACGCCAGCGCCTTTGCCGCGCGCTGGGACGCCGCGCTCGGCGACGAGCTGCGCCGGGCCTTCGCCGCGCGCTTCCCGGGCGAGCGGCCCTGCCTGGTGGCGGACCAGTCCTGGGGCGAGATCGGCCAGGACCTGACGACCGGGTGGGGCGCGGCTCTCGGCGGGCCCGTGCTCCTGCCGAGCGTGGCGCAGATCGGCCCAGGCTACGACGATTCCGCCGTGCCGGCACGACACACGCCGATCCGCGAGCGCGAGGACGGCGCCTTCTACCGCTGGTCGTGGCGGAAGGCGATCGAGCATCGCCCGGCCTTCGTCATCATCGAGACCTGGAACGAGATGCACGAGGGAACGGAGATCTGCCGCACCATCGAGGAGGGGGACCTCTACCTCCGCATCACCAGGGAGTACGTTGACCGCCTGAAGAGCGGCGCCGGGCCGGGGCCCGAGGTGGTGCTCGCCCACGCCGCGCCGCGCTGCCGCCCGGATCTGTCGTGGGGAGAAGAAGGCAAGGGCGCGGCCGCGCTGCTCCGGGACTTCAGGAGCGGCAGGAAAGTCGGCCTGCGCGAGCGAAGCTGGGAGGACGGACCGATCCGCGAGGAGGGCGGGTTCCTCTGCTCTGTTCCGGCCGAGGGCACGCGCTACGTCTACTTCCAGGCGAGCGACTACTGGCGCTTCGACGCAGCCGAGGACCTGCAGCTCTGCGTGACGCGCAGGCCTGGCGCGGGCGTGTGGCTGGAGTACGACTCGCGCGATCCCGCGGGCGTGTTCGAAGGGAGCTACACCGTGGCGCGCGCGGCATCGAGCGAGGAGCGAGACGGCGTGCTCACCGAGGTCTACGGCCTGCCGGGCGCGCGCCTGGCCAACCGCCAGAACGGCGGCGCCGACTTCCGGTTCGTGGTGGCAACAGGCGGCGCGCTCGACCTGGTGAGCGTCGAGCTCCGGCCCGCGCGCTGACCTTCCCGGCACGCTCAGCCCGCGCCGGCCAGGCCGATCTCCGCAGCCACGCCCTTCAGCGCCTCGATCACCTCGGCGATGTGCGCGGCCGGGTCCACGCCCAGCTCGGCGAAGCCCTGCTGCACCTCGTCGCGGTTGACCGAGCGGGCGAAGGCCTTGTCCTTGAGCTTCTTCTTCACCGAGTCCACGCTCACCTCGTGGATCGACTTCCCTGGCCGCACCAGGGCGACCGCGACGATCATGCCGGTGAGCTCGTCGCAGGCGAAGAGGCAGCGCGCCATGAGCGAGTCGCGCGGCACGTTTGTGTACTGAGCGTGGCCAAGGATCGCGCTGATCAGCTCCTCCGGGTAGCCCTGCTCGCGCAGGAGGGCGCAGCCCCAGGCCGGGTGCTCCTCGGCCGTCGGGTGCTCCTCGTAGTCGAAGTCGTGCAGGAGCCCGGTCAGGCCGAAGAGGTCCTCGTCTGCGCCGAACTTGCGCGCGAAGTGGCGCATGACCGCCTCCACGGCCAGCGCGTGCTTCCGCAGGCTGTCCGAGCGCGTGTGCTCGCACAGGAGCGCCAGGGCGTCCGCGCGCGTATTCATCGGAGCCGGGGCCGGTGCGCTCACTTGGCGCGCGTCTCGAGCAGCGCGGCCAGCCCCTTGGCCCGCTCTCCCGCCTTGGTGGCGGGGAACTGCTTGGCGACCGACTCGTACGCCTTCACCGCCCCCTTCCAGTTCTGGTCGCGTTCCAGGCGCTCGCCCTTGGCGAAGGCCACCGCGGCCTGGATCTCCTGCTTGACGTCCTCGCGCGCCAGCAGCGCATCGAGCTTCTCGCGCGCCTTCTCCGCGCCCGCCACGCCCGCGTGCTCCTCGATCAGCCGGCTGAGCGCCGTCACGGCGCGCGGCCACTCCTCCTCCTCGGTGCTGGCATCGGCGCAGCGGTCGAGCTGCCTGGTCAGCTCGAGGATGAGCGTCTTGACGTCGTTGAGGAGCTGCTGGTCGGCGGGATCGAGCTTCTTCGCGCTGGCCTTGTCGATGCCGTCCAGCACCTTCTTCAGCTCCCACTTCTCCAGGCTCTTGCCCAGGTCGCGCAGCGCCTTCGGCAGCTCCGGGAAGGGCCGAGCGAAGCGCAGCGCCTCGACGATCGCGTCCCGCACCTCCTGCTTCGTGCCCGGCTGGCCGACGAAGGAGATGCGGCCGCGCGGGTCCTGCACGAACACGGCCGGATAGCTCTGCACGCCGAACGCCTGGGACGTGGCGTCGGTCGGATCGAGCCCGATCGGCAGCGAGATGTCCTCGACCTCGATCGCTTCCTTGACCGAATCCGGGGTCTCGTTGGTGATGGTGATGAAGGTCACGGGCGTGAGCGCCAGCTCGTCGCGCACGGTGGTGAGGGCCTGCAGCAGGTGGAGGCTCTTGGTGCTCTCCAGGCGCACGAACACGTACGCCACCACCCGCCCCTTGAGCGACTTCACGTCCACGCGCCCGTGGTTCATCCACTCCGTGAACTGCGCGGCCGGCGCCGCGTCGCCCACCTTGACCTGCGCACGCGCCTCGCCGCTTGCGAGGAGGCCGAGACCGAGAAACAGCACCAGCGACTTCGTCATGATCAAGACTCCCGTTCGGTGAGGACATGATAGCGAGGCCACCTTGCCGGCGCACGGGCCGCAAGGACCCTTGCCTGGGGCCGGGGCACTGTGGGCAAACGGGCCGCCGCCGGCTATCCTGCCGGGCAGAGCGCGAGGTTTCGATGCGTGATCCAGATCCAGCCCGGATGCCCCCGGCAGGCGCCGCGTGACTTGCTTCGAGGCCGAGTCCCGCTCCGGCGTGGTGCCGGTCCTGCCGCTTCCCGGCGTCTGCCTGCTGCCCGGGGAGCTCATGCCACTCCTTATCTTCGAGGAGCGCCACCGCCTGCTGCTGGCGCATGCGCTCGCGGGGGAGCGGCTGATTGGCGTGGCCTGCTCGCTGGCCGGCCGCGGCGGCAATCACGTCGGCGCGCCGGAGGTGCTGCCGCACTTCGGGGTGGGCCGGATCGACGCGCACAGTCCCCTGCCCGACGGCCGCGCCGAGGTGGTCCTGCGCGGCGTGGCGCGCGTGCGCCTGCTGGAGTTCGTGCGCGAGGCGCCCTTCCCGCTCGCGAGGGTCGAGGACCTGCCCGAGGTCGTCTCCGACGGTTGCGCGCTGGAGAAGCTCAGCCAGGAGGTGCAGTCGATCCTGCAGGCGCTCGCCGCGGACCCGCGCGCGCCTTGCCACGCGCTCTTGCCGATCGGCAGCTCGCTCGAGGAGCTGCCCGGCCGGCTGGCCGGCCTCTTGCGCTACGCGCCCGCGACGCGGCGGCGCCTGTTCGCGGCAGACGACCTGGTCGAGCGGCTCGGCCTGGTGCTCGACGAGCTGCGCGAGAGCGAGCGCCTGCGGCCGCCGGCGCGCGCGCTGGAGCAGAACCGGACCTCCAACCTCAATCGGAACTGACGAAGCTGGGCGCAGAGATCGACCGGGTGCTGGAAGGGGTGCTGCGCGTGGCGGGCGTGCGGCTCGAGGGAGTCGACGCCGGCCGCGCGG
>DYIW01000180.1 GCA_020723465.1 Phycisphaera mikurensis | reverse complement strand
GATCGAGCTGGGGCAGAAGAAGGGGCTCACCATCTTCCTGGTGACGAACGGCCTGAAGCTGGCCAACGAGGAGTTCTGCCAGAAGGTGTGCGAGACGGGCGTGCCGGTGCTGATCGGCTTCGACGGCCGCGACCCCGAGATCTACGCGCGCATGCGCAAGCAGACCTCGGTCTACGAGAAGAAGCTCAAGGCCCTGGACAACCTGAAGAAGTACAGCAAGCAGCGCCGCAACATCATCATGTGCTGCACGGCGCGCGGCATCAACGACGAGTACATCGGCGACCTCATCGAGTTCTGCCACGACCACTACAGCCACCTGAAGGGGCTCTACTTCCTGCCGCTCACCGAGGCGTGGACCAACGAGGACATGAAGACGGAGCGGCTCACGACTATCGAGGACGTGGAGCAGATCGTCGGCGCCGCCTTCCCGGGCGAGAGGGTCGAGTTCCTGCCCCTCGGGCTGCAGCATCACCTGAACAAGGCGCTCACCTTCCTGAACGCCGAGCGGCGCCAGACCTACGCTGGCGTGCACCCCAACTGCGAGTCGGCCTCCAAGCTCTTCTCGGACGGCACGCGCTACCACCCGATCAGCTACTTCCTCAAGGTGCCGCTCGCGGACTTCGCCGAGGACCTGATCTCGCGCATGGAGAGGATCGGCCCGAGGATCGATCGCCTCAGCCTGGAGAGCGGCCCGCAGCGACTCTACGGCCGACTGCTGGTGATGAAGGCGCTGCTTGGCTCCTCGCTCCGGGCGGTCAACTTCGCGCGCTTCATGAAGGGCGGCAGCCCGCGCCTGGCGCTCCTCAAGTTCTTCGGCGGCCTGCTGGCCGGACGGAGCTTCGGCCAGCAGCTCGCGAAACACACCGTGATCCACGATTCGCTCACGATGCTGGTCCTGCCCTTCGAGGAGGTGCACTCGCTCGAAGGCGAGCGGCTGGAGAGATGCACGTCGGGCTTCGCCTACGAGGACGTGGACACGGGCGAGGTGAAGACCTTCCCGGCCTGCTCGTGGTGGCTCTACAACACCGAGATCTTGAAGAAGATCCAGGGCAAGTACGGCAGGACGGCACGGGTAGCCGAGAGTGCCGAGGCGCCGAGCGCGTAGGCGCGCTCGTGCGCCGGCCAGTCTTCGCGGCGATCGACTTCGAGACAGCCGATTACCATCGGGACAGCGCCTGCGCCGTGGCCGTGGTGCGCGTGGAGCAGGGGCGGATCGTGGCGCGCGCCTGCCGCCTGATCCGCCCGCCGCGCCGAGAGTTCTTCTTCACCTACCTGCACGGCATCTCCTGGGACGACGTCGCGGGCGAGCCTTCTTTCGGCGAGCTGTGGCCGTCTTTCCGCCGCGAGCTGGACGGCGTCGAGTTCCTGGCCGCGCACAATGCGAGCTTCGATCGCGGCGTGCTGCGGGCCTGCTGCGCCGAGGCCGGCCTGTCCCCGCCCTCTCTGCCCTTTCTGTGCACGGTCACGCTGGCGCGCCGCGTCTGGGACATCCGCCCGACGACTCTGCCGGACGTGTGCCGGCATCTTGGCATCGATCTACGCCACCACGACGCTGCATCCGACGCTGAGGCATGCGCCAGGATCGTGATTGCCGCGGCGCGGGAGGGTGGCGTGTCCTGGCCGGTCAGAAGCTGAACGCAGCCGGAATCCGTCCTTCTCGGTTACACGACCAGGGGTGCGGCGTTTCTTGCGTTGCGGGCCCGGGGGCGGGCCCGTGCCGGGGAACCGGCGCATGTCAATCCATCGGCACCGCAAGGAGGATCCCGATGTCTCTCACACGCGCATGTCTTCTCTCCGTCCTGGGTCTCGCTCTCGCTCCGCTGGGGTGGGCTGGCACGTGGGGGGTGGACGAAGTTGGTGGAAAGCGGCCAGACGTGCCGTCGCAGGTGATCTTCACTTCCCGCCCGCCGTCCTCCTGCGTCAAGGAAATCACGAACGAGGGCCCGGGGAGCGTCCTGGTCGAGGTGGAAATGCCCTGGGGAACCAGGAGAATCCACCTGGGTCCAGGCAGCAGCGTAAACGTCTCCGAGGCCTCCTGCTCGGAGGTGTCCATAACGATCATCGACGCGGAGCGGGGCGAGGATCGGGCGTCGGGCAAGCATTGACCGCCGCGGGCCGCAGGTGCATCCTGGCGGCACGAGGTCGGCTTCATGGATCGTGAGGAGCGCGGGGCGATGGATCGCAGGCTGGCGTTCGGGGCGGGTTTGGCCGTCGGTGGCGTGGCTCTGGCCGTGCTAGCCATCTGGCTCGCGCGCGCCGGGCTCGAACCGCCGGACGGCGGGCAGGCCGCGACGTCGCCTGTCGCCCTGACGCTCCTCCCCGACGACAATCCGCGCGGACAACCAGCACCGGCCCTCGCCGAGCCGCCGGCGACCGAGGAGACCCGTGCGGAGGAGGAATGCCCCACGTACTTCGGCGCGCTGCTCTCCCTGCGGGATGGCGCGCCGATCGCGGGGGGGACGATCCGCGTCGAGGAACCGGAATGCGCGGCGACGATCAGGTCTGAGGCCGCAGGGCGCTTTTCCTGGCGGCCAGAACGGTTCACCGGGGAGGCGCTGCGCGCGCGCAGCGAGGCCGACGGTTTCGTTCCGGCCTGGCACAGGCTCATTCCGGGCGTGGAGAACCGCGTGGCGCTCGCGCCCGCGGCGCGCTTCCGCGTCCACGTGACCGACGCGCGTACGGGCCTTCCGGTGCCAGGCGCGTGCGTGCGGACGGTTCTCCATCTTGTCGACGAGCCGGAGGCGGCCGGCCTCACGGATGAGCGAGGCATGCTCGAGGCGGACGTCCCGTGGGCCTTCGAGCGGCTGGAAGTGGACGCCGAGGGCTACGAGATGGGGTACGGTCCTGGCTCGTGCGCGGCGGCCGATCGGGAAGCGCGCGTCGCGCTGGATCCCGCGGTGCTGCTCAAGATCGTGGTGAGCGACGAGCAGGGCGCTCCGGTCGCGGACCCGCGCTTCACGGTGGACCCGCCCGGAAGGAGCATCACGGCCGAGGCGGCCGAGCGGTGGGAGGGGAGGCCGGTCTACAGCGTTCGCTGTCGCCGGTGGAGTCGCGTCACGGTGGCCGCGGACGGGTACGCAAGCCAGGCCGTGGATGCTGGCGCCGCCGGGGCCGCCCCGGTCGAGGTGCGGCTGGCGAGGGGATTCACTCTTCTTCTGATCGTCGTGTCGGACGGTGGCGTTCCTTTGCCAGCCGAGGTGGCCCTGAGCGAGGAGGCGATCGTGAAGGATCCGCCCCTGGCGTCATATCAATGCCTGGTGCAGGCGGACGCCGCCGGTCTGGTGCGGCTCGCCGGCCTCGGCCGGGGCGGCCAGTACGTTCTCACCGTTCGCGCGCCGAAGCACCTGGAACGGGACGTTGAGTTCTCGGCCAGCGCGGAGCGCGACGAGGAGACCCTGCGCATCGTCCTCGCTCAGGCGGACAAGTCCGTGCTCGCGGGACGCGTGGTCGATCGGGAGAGCGGCGCTGGCATCGGCGGGGCCCGCGTGGCGGTCACGGGCACGAGCGGGCTTTTCGCCGTCACCGGGGACGACGGTGCGTTCGCCTGCCCGGTCCCGGCTGAGGGTGGACAGCTGCACGTGCGGAAGCCCGAGTACTGCCCGGCCGCGGTGAGCGTGGCGGAGGCCTCCGCGAACGGCGGCGTGATCGTCCTCTCGCGCGGAGCGTCCATCCAAGGCAGCGTCGTGGACCAGACCGGCCGCCCCGTACCGTGCGCCCGGGTCACCTGCGGCGAGACGTCGGACTACTCCGATCAGCACGACGTGGTCGCGGATATCCGCGGCCTGTTCGAGATCTCCGGCCTCGGCGGGAGCCTTTATTGCCTGGGCGCGACGGCGCCCTGGAACACCAAGCACGTGGCGAGCGTGAACGCCCGGCCCGGCGACAGGGTGCGGCTCGAGGTGTGGCAGGGGGCCGATCTTCGCGTCCGCGTCCTCTGCGGCGCGGGGGCGACGCCGCGCTGGACGCTGTACGTGGCGGAGTTCGCGGACGGCGGGGAGACATGGCGGGCCTTCAAACCCACGGCGGGCCTGGACGAGCAGCGCGTCATCGCCCCGGCTGGAGAGTGCTGGATCAAGGTGCGCGCGGAGGGCTGCGCCACGGTCATCCGCCGCGTCGTCCTCGAGGCGGGAACGAGCTCGCGCCTGGACGTCGCGCTGGCCGCGGGGAGTCGCGTCGAGGTGCGGCTGCGCGAGGCGCAGGACGGCGCGGCGCTTGCCGGGGCCGTGGTGAGAATGGACCTGCGCGTCGCGGACGGCGTGAGAACGGTCAACGTGGCCTTCGCGGAAACAGACGCGGAGGGGGTGGCCACGTTCCGGCTCGCGGACGGCGTGTACCAGGCGGCCGCCCGGACCGCGGACGGACGCGAGGCGTCGCGCTTGCTCGCCGTGAACGGCGACGCGAAAGTCGAGATCGACCTGTAGCTGTCTCCCCGTCCGGCCCCGCGCACCGGGTGTGCTTCTCACATTGAGCGGCTACCGTGGCTTCCCGCCCGTGCCCGTGCCCGTGCCCGAGAGACGGTAGCGAACGCCATGACCCACTTCGATCGGGCACGGGCACGGGCACGGGCACGAGTTAGGTAGCCCGTCTGCTCAGGGTCGCACGCAGACCCCCGCCTTCCGCCGCCTCTTCCCCCCGGAAAAATGAAGCTGACAGCCCGCGGGATTCCTCGTACCTTGCGAAGTCCCACGATTGGTCCGGATTCGCAGGAGAACGACGCGTGTTGCAGAAGTCCATCGTTTCATGTCTCGCCCTCTGCCTCGCGGCCGCGGGCAGCGCGCGCGCCCAGGTCGGCGGCGGCGAGTTCCGCGAGGCCGTGGAGTTTGCGCGGGAGAAGGTCTACCCCGCGCTCGTGAACATCTCGGTCGTGGAGGAGGACTACCGGGGCGGCCGCGCGGAGCGCATTCCGGCCGCCGGCTCGGGCGTGATCGTCAGTCCCGCCGGCCACGTGGTCACCAACTTCCACGTGGCGGGCAAGGCGGCGCGCATCAAGTGCACCCTGCCGAGCGGCGAGATGATCGAGGCCACGCGCGTGGCCGGCGACCCCATGACCGACCTGTGCGTGCTCAAGCTCGACCTGGAGAAGCGGGGTGACGCGTCCGTGCCGATTCCCTTCGCCACCATCGGCGACTCGACGCAGCTCGAGGTGGGCGACCACGTGCTGGCGGTCGGCAACCCTCTGACCCTGTCCTCGTCCATGACCCTCGGCATCGTCTCGAACACCAAGCGCGTGTTCACCGACTTCACCGGGACCGAGATCGAGGAGTTCGACCTGGACGGCGAGACCACCGGCATCTTCAACCAGTGGATCCAGCACGACGCCCTCATCCTGCCGGGCAACTCGGGCGGGCCGCTGGTCAACCTGAAGGGCGACGTGGTCGGCATCAACACGCGCGGCGGCTCGGGCGTCGGCTTCGCCATCCCCTCGCCCACGATCAAGCACGTCTTGAACCAGGCGCTCACCTTCGGCGAGGTGCGCCGCGGCTGGATGGGCTTCTCGGTCCTGCCGGTGGCCAAGGCCGGCTTGAAGAAGGGCAGCCTCGTGTCCTACGTGTCGCCCGGGTCGGCGGCGGAGCAGGCCGGATTGCAGGCCGGCGACGTGCTCCTCGCGCTCGACGGGCAGGCGGCCGACGTGCGTTTCTTCGACGAGGTGCCGCTGCTCTACCAGAGGATCAGCGAGTACCCGGCCGGCACGCTGGTGAAGGCCGCCTACCGCCGCGGCGGCGAGGAGCGCGAGACGACCCTGGAGGTCGAGCCGTTCCAGCGCTACCTCGCCGACGAGGTCGAGATCCGCGGCATGGGCTTGACGGTGCGCGACGTCACCGAGCGCCTGGCCATCGCCCAGGCCTACCCGAACGCCGACGGCGTGCTGGTCACGGGCGTGCGGCCGGGATACGCCTTCGAGGAAGCCAAGCCGGGCATCGGCGCGGGCGACGTGGTCACCGCCGTGGACGGCAAGCCGGTCAAGGACGTGGCGGAGTTCCTGGCCGTGGTCGCCGAGGCCAACAAGAAGGACAAGTACGCCGTTTCCTATCGCAGCGAGGACGAGGAGAAGGTCACCCTCATCGAGCCCAAGGAGGACGAGGAGCAGCCGGGCGCCAAGGAGCTGCCCAAGGCCTGGCTGGGCGTCAAGACGCAGGTGCTCACCGAGAAGGTGGCCGACGCCATGGGCATCGCCGGCAGGAAGGGCTTCCGCGTCACGCAGGTGTTCCCCTGGACCAAGGCGCAGGAAGGCGGCCTCCAGCCGGGCGACGCCCTGGTGGCCATGGACGGCGAGGAGCTCGACGCCTGCCGGCCGCAGGACGCCGAGGACCTGCGCCGCACCATCGAGGACATGAGCATTGGCGACGAGGTGGAGTTCGGCGTGATTCGCGCCGGCGCCGAGCTGAAGATCACCGTCGAGCTGGAGGAGTCGCCCGCGTCCGCCGTGGACGTCGAGACCGTGAAGCAGGAGGAGTTCGAGTTCGCGGTGCGCGAGACGACCTTCATGGACCGCGTGAAGTTCAAGCTGCCCAAGGAAGTCGAGGGGCTGCTCGTCACCGAGGCGACGCGCGGCGGCTGGGCGCACATCGCCGGCCTGCTCATCAACGACCTGCTGATCTCGATCAACGGGCGCGCGGTCGCGGACACCAAGACGTTCGAGGAGGTCATGCGGGACGTCCTCGCGGCCAGGCCCAAGGTCATTCAACTGTTCGTGCGCCGCGGCCAGCGGACCCACTTCGTCTTCATCGAGCCGGACTGGTCCAAGGTGCAGGTGGCGAAGTGAGACCGAGAGAACGAAAGGTGAGAAAGATGAAGGCGAGCGGACTAATCAGTGCAGCGGTCCTCTTGGCGGCGCTGCTGGGCGGCGCGCGCCGGGCGGCGGCCGAGGCGACGGAGACGTACCCGGCGCTGCTGGAGCAGAAGGCGCCGGCGATCGTGAGCGTGCGCGTGGTGCTCAAGACCGAGATGAACTTCGGCGGGCAGGGCCGCACGAGCGAATCGCGCGAGGAGATCGCGGGCGTGGTCGTCGCCAAGGACGGCCTGATCCTGGTCTCCTACGACGCGTTCCGCTCGGACGACGAGAGCGACACCCAGTTCCAGATGAAGCGCACTCCCAAGGAGATCAAGGTGGTCTTCGAGGGCGAGGAGAAGGAGTACGAGGCCGAGATCGTCGCCACGGACAAGAAGGTCAACCTGGCCTTCCTCAAGGTCAAGGACCTCGAGGGGCGCGACGTGTCGGTCGTGGACTTCAACGAGCCGGCCGCGGTCGAGCTGGGGACGAAGGTGGCCGCGGTCAACCGCCTGGACAAGGGCTTCGACTACGCGCCCTACGTGCGCACCGCCAACGTCAGCGGCAGCATCAAGAAGCCGCGCAAGGCGCTCATGCTCGACGGCTCGATCAACAGCGAGGGCCTGCCGGTCTTCACCATGGACGGGCAGGTCGTCGGCGTCCTGACCAGCATCGAGTCGGGGATGCCGGAGGACGAGGGGGAGGACTTCGGCATGTTCCGCGTCATCATGGGTGGTGGCGGCGGCGGTCAGTTCGTCCTGCCGGGGAAGGTCGTCGCCGGCCTGATCGAGCAGGCCGCGAAGCAGGCGGCGGAGCTCGCCCAGAAGCAGGCCGAGGAGGGCGCGGCCAAGGAGGGCGAGAAGGCCGGGGAGGGCGGAGAGGGCAGCGGCGAGGAGGAGCAGGAGGACGGGTAGCCGCGACAGCCGCGCGCCGCGCCGCGGCGCGCGACGGCAGCCCTGATGGCCGCGGCCTGGTGGTTGCTCGGAGGGGCGGCGCTCTGCGCCCTGCTCGCTCTTGCCCTGCGCGCCCTGCGCTGGCGGCGCCTGGAGCGCTTCACCGATCCCTCGCGCCGCGTCCTGGTGCTCGCCAAGGAGGAGGCGCTGCGGCGCGGCCACGATCAGGTCGACACCGGACACGTGCTCCTGGCCTTGCTCAGGACAGGAGACGCCGAGGCGGCGGGCGTGCTCGCCGACCTGGGTGTGGACCGCAGGCGCTGCCGGGCGGAGGTCGAGGCGCGCCTGCCCGCGGGCGCGGACCGCGCGGCCGGAGGAGCACTGGCGCTTTCGCCCCTCCTCAAGGCGGTGCTCGAACGTACGCGCGTGGAAGCCCTGCGCCAGCAGCGTTCCCATATCGCCACGCAGGACCTGCTGATCGCCCTGCTGGCGGAGGGCCGCGGTGCCGCGGCTGCGGCCCTGTCGGCGCTCGGTGTCTCGCTCGCGCGCGCGCGTGAGGCGTTTGCGCGCCGCCCGGCTGCGCAGCTTACGCCTGACCTCGCGAACCTGCGCGCGTCGTTCGACGAGGGCGCGGGCGCCGTGATCGATCTCGCCCGGGACGAGGCCGAGCGCCTCGGCCACGACCACATCGACACCGAGCCCCTGCTGCTCGGCCTGGCGCGCCACGAGGACGCCGCGACCCGGAACCTCTTGCTGCTGCTTCACCTCGACGCCCACCGGCTTGCCGCCGAGGCGGAGCGTCTGGCCGCCACGACCGAGTCAGGTCCGTCCTTCGAGCCCCAGGAACCGCTCTGGCTGGCACCCGGGGCGCACAGGGCGCTGGACCAGGCGCTGGAGGAGGCGGCAGGTATGCGCCAGGAACTGGCCGGACCGGGGCACCTGTTGCTCGGCCTGCTGGCGGAGCGCGACGGGATCGCCGCGCGCCTGCTCCTCCGCTCCGGTCTGGACCTGGAGGTCGCGCGCCTCACGCTCGAGCGCTTCTTCGGCCCGGAAACCGGAAACTGACGCGCGTGCTGCCGCTCAGGACAGGTAGCGCTTGAGCAGCACGGCCGTGGCCGGGTTGAAGCCCTTGAGGCGCGCGCCGGGCTCGGAGCGCGAGCGCGCGAGCTGCTCGCGCACGCATAGCGCCAGCGTCTTGCCCAGCTCGACCCCCATCTGGTCGAAGCTGTTGACCTCCCAGATGAAGCCCTGCACCGCGGTGCGGTGTTCGTACAGCGCCAGGAGCTGGCCCGTGGTGTAGGGGTCGAGCACCGGCAGGAGCAGCACGTTGGACGGCCGGTTCCCGGGGAAGACCTTGTGCGGGATGAGCCGCGAAGGGATGCCGGCGGCGGCGCATTCCTCGGCCGTGCGCCCGCAAGCGAGGGCGTCCGGCTGGGCGAAGAAGTTCGCCATCAGCTCGTCGTGGTTCGACACCGGGTGTGACTCCACCTCCAGCGGCTGCTGGCTGCGGCAGAAGCCTATGAAGTCGGCCGGCACGGCGCGTCCCTGGTGCAGGAGCTGGTAGAAGCTGTGCTGGCCGTTCGTTCCGGGCTCGCCGAAGTCGATCTCGCCGGCGGCAAAGGGCAGCTTCCTGCCGCGGAGCGACACACCCTTGCCGTTCGACTCCATGTCGAGCTGCTGGACGTGGGCGGCGAAACGGTGCAGTGCCTGGCAGTAGGGCAGGAGGGCGCGCGCGGGGAAGCCGAGGAAGCTGCTGTTCCACACGCCGAACAGGCCGAGCAGCACCGGCAGATTGCGCGCGTAGGCGGCGTTGAAAAAGTGGCGGTCCATGCTGCGCGCGCCGTCCAGGAAGCGTGCCAGCGGGGCGAAGCCGTAGTGCAGGGCGAGCGGCACGAGCCCGACGGCGCTGCACACGCTGTAGCGGCCGCCGACCCAGTCCCAGAAGCCGAACATGTTGTGCGGGTCGAGGCCGAACTGCTCGACGTCACCCGCGTTGGTGCTCACCGCCACCATGTGCTGCGCCGTGGCCTTCTTGCCCAGGTGGCGCTGCAACCAGGCGCGCACCACGCGGGCGTTGAGCATGGTCTCGGCCGTGGTGAAGGTCTTGCTGATGATGACGGCGAGCGTCCGCTCCGGCTCGAGGCCGGCCAGGGCGCGCGCCGCGTCGATCGGGTCGACATTCGCCAGGAAGCGCAGTGTGCGTCCCGCGGCCGCCGCGCGGCACTCCGGGTCGGTGGCGAGGCTCTCCGCCACGAACTCCGGGCCGAGGTAGCTGCCGCCGATGCCGATCGCCACCACGTTGGTGAGCCGCTTCCCGGTCGCTCCCAGGAAGTCGCCGCCGCGCACGCGCTCGACGAAGCGGCGCACGGCGCGCTGCACCGCGTGGACTTCCTTGACCACGTCGGCGCCGTCCACCTCGATCCTCTCGTCCTCGGCCGCGCGCAGGGCGTGGTGCAGGACCGAGCGGTCCTCGGTCACGTTGATGCGCACGCCCACGTACAGGGCCTCGATCTTCTCTCCCAGCCGCGCGGTGCGGGCGAGCGTGAGGAGCAGGTCCAGGGTCTCTGGTGTGGCGAGCTGGCGGCTGTAGTCGAGGTAGACGCCGTCGTGCTCCGCGCGCATGGCACGGGCGCGCGCCCGGTCCGGCAGCAGGTCGCGAAGCTGGCACTTCCGGATGGCGCGCGCGTGGGCGGCGAGCTGTTTCCAGGCGGCACTGCGGGCGATCGACATGGGCATGGCTCCGAGGGTGCGCGGCGGGTGAACAAGGCCGCCGGGTCGCGTCAAGGTACGAGCGCTGCCCTGTCGGGCGCAAGTCGATCTGCTGCATCGCGCGGGCCGGGCGTGCGGTCCTCTCTCCGTTCCGCTTCGAGAAACCGGCAGCCAAGCCTGTCTCACCGCGCGTCCCCGCGCGGTGCACCCTTCTGGGGCGGGAGCGGGCTCCGGCCTGCGACCGCCTACCTTGAGTATGTGGTCCCGGAGCAGGCCCCCTTTGCCCTGAGAAACGAGACAAACCGAGAACGGGGCGGAGCGGCCTTTCCCCGGTTGAGGGGCTGGCAGCGACGTCGTTGCCCCTTCACGCCTGCCGTGCCTCACGCCACTGAACCGCCAGCATCGCCTTCACCTCGACGAGCCGGTCGACGTTCGTCGGGCGCTCGACGCACCGGAAGTCGCGATCCGGCCCCGGACGCCGGGGAAACGGCCGCGACGCCCGCCCGGGTGCCAGAAGCGGGCGAAACAAGTTGCGACGTTTGGGTAATCTGGCGCGGCGAGCGGGCGGACCGTGCCGCCCTGCCGCAGAGGAGCCTGGAGCTGATCATGAGCGACGCCGCGAACGCCCCCTGGCCGGAGAGCGGATCGAAGCCGGACGAAGCAGCGGGCGCGCCCGAGCCGGCGGTGATCTACACGCCGGACTCGCCCGGTGCGCTCATCACCCTCAACCGTCCGGAGCGGCGCAACGCCGTCAACGAGGCCCTGCTCGCCGGCCTGCACGCGGCCCTCGATCTGGCGCTCGACGACGAGGCGGTACGCGCGGTGATCCTGACCGGCACCGGCACTGCCTTCTGCTCGGGCTTCGACGTGCACGAGGCCGCGAGCGACTCGGAGAAGTCCTACGAGGACCTGCTGGCCGAGGCGGACGGGGTGGCGCGTCTCTTCCGGCGCCTGCGCTCGTACGAGAAGGTGACCATCGCGGCGGTGAACGGCCCGGCTCTGGCGAGCGGCTGCGCGATCGCCACGCTCTGCGACTTCACCCTGGCGACCGGCTCGGCGCGCTTCGGCTACCCCGAGGTGCGCGTGGGCTTCGTGCCGTCGGTGGCTTCGGTCTACCTGCGCTATCTCGTCACCCAGAAGCGGCTGCGCGAGCTGCTCCTGACCGGCCGGCTGCTCAGCGCGGACGAGGCGCTCGAGATGGGCATGGTCAACGCCGTGGTGCCGGCGGGCGACCTCCTGGAGCGCAGCCGGGACATCGCCGCGGCCATCGCGCGCAACGCTCCCGACGCCATCCGCATGACCAAGGAGCTGCTCGAGACGCTCCCCGGCCTGCAGATCGACCGCGCCCTCAAGGCGGCGGTCGAGTACAACGCGCGCGCCCGGGCCGGTCTCGAGTGCCGCGAGGGAGTGCGGGCGTTCCTGGAGAAACGCGAGCCGGTGTGGCAGCGGGCTCCGGCCGCGCTGCAGCCGCAGGCCGAGCCCGCTCCGCCGGCCGAGCCGCTCGTGGCGCAGCCCGAGATGGCGCCCCCCGAAGCGGCGCCGCCCGCGGAAGAGGAGCTGCCGCCGAAGAAGAAGCGCAGGAAGCGCTGAGAGCACGGTGACGCCTGGGTCAGGAGGAAGGAGCTGTCCACGGCGGGAGAGCGTGTCGAGGAGAACGCGGCCCGTTTGTGCGTAGTCGTGACGTCGCGGGGCAGCCGGAGCCTTCTACGGACCACCACCATTCTCTGAGGCAGCCGGAACGGCGGAACTCGGACGGCTGCAGCTCGTTCTCGGTGCGCACGATCGACTCGGGATCGCCTTGGACCGAGCGGACCCTTCTCCCGAGTCGCACGCCGGCGTTGTGGATGGCGGCGGGCGGAGTCTTCTCGGAGACGAGCAGGACCTCGACGCCGTCCTCGCTTCCCTGCGAGA
>DYIW01000179.1 GCA_020723465.1 Phycisphaera mikurensis | reverse complement strand
AAGGGCAGCGCAGGCGGTCCGATCAGGACCCCGCAACCGCCGATTGACGCCGTAGCCGATTCCGTATTGGCCCGGCCGCGTGATGCGGTTCCCCTGAATGTGGTTGCGAGCCGCATTGGACACGAGGATCCCGTCGCTCTCGGTCTCTTCCACCTTGTTCTCGAGGACCAGGTTGTCGGATCCTCCGGAGATCGCGATCCCTTGGCCGCACTCCTTCACGCGGTTCTTCCTCAACACGTGGAAGGAGCCGACCACGAGGATGCCTTCGTCCTGGCAGTCGGAGATGTCGTTCCCTTCAAGCACGCTGCGGCTCGACCCGAGCAGGATGCCTTGAGCGGCTCCGCCGCGCACCGAGCACTGCTCGATGCGCACCGCCGCTCCGCCCGAGATCGCGATGCCCGGCAACCCGGGATCGATGACCGAGCACCCGTTCACCAACACATCCTGGGAGTTGGCGATGAGGATGCCGTTGCTGGTCGTGTTCCTCATGGTGATGCGCTCGATCACGATCCCCGTGCTGTTCGACACCTCGATGCCGCTTCCTGCCGCGGAGGGGACGATCCGGCACCCGGGCTTCCCGCGCAGCACGAGGTTGGTCTTGCCGTTGATCAGGACCTTGTCCCAGTGGCCCTTCGCCACCACGACCTCGTCTCCCGCTCCAGCCACGTTCACCGCCGCCTGGATGGTGGGCTGGTCCTGCGGCACGTGAATGATCGCGGCCGCCGCGGGCGCGGCGGCGAGGGGGAGCAACGCGAGCGAGAGGAGCACACCGCGGGAGAACATGGACGACCTCCGTGCCACGGGTCGATGGAACTGGCCAGTGAGAGATTGTACTCAGACGGTCCGGCGCGAGGGGGCCGGCGGGGCGTCTGACCAGCCATCGCCGTGCGACGAGCTGGTAGGATGTGCGAGACGGGGGGATCCGTGTGTTCCCCCCGCACAGTCTTCATCTTGTACGCGGGAGGATCCTGAGATGGCTTGCCCGCTGCGCGCTCATCAGCCGTTCACGCGATCCGCCAAGTTCCTGGCGGTGATCGGCCTCTCGTTCCTGCCCGCGGCGTTCACCTCCCCTGCGGCCGCCGCCACCTGGATCGTGGACGCGGCCGCCGGCCCGGGATTCCACTACACCGACATCCCGCCGGCCATCGTTGGCGCCGCGCCCGGCGACCTCCTCCTGGTCCGGACCGGCGTCTACACCGGCTTCACCCTGGGCAAGGCGCTGGCAGTGGTCGCCGAAACGGGTCACGACCCCAAGGTCTCCGGGAACAGCATGGTGACCGCGATCCCCGCCGGCGGAGCCGCCGTCATCTCCGGCCTGGAGTTCAAGCATATGCACCTGGCCGACTGCCAGGGGTCCGTCCACCTGGACGACTGCACCTCGGCCGAATCGCAGGCGACGCCCGTGCTGTGGATCGAGCGCTGCGACCTGGTCACGGTCAGCCGTTGTCACCTCGAACAGGTAGGAGTGGGTGGGGGCGGGATGATCGAGGCGGGCGCGCTCATCGATGATGCGACCGTGGTCATCTCCTCGAGCAGCCTCGTGGGCGCGGACGGCCTGGACGGTTTCGACCTCATGGAAGCGTACGACGGCGCCGCGGGCATCGACGCGCGGGACAGCGTCCTCTATGTCCAGTCCAGTTCCAGCCAGGGCGGGGACGGCGGAGACTATCAGGACTCCGGCGGCTGGCTGCTGGGCCCCGGCGACGGCGGCCACGGCATCAAGGTCGACCAGTGCCTGCTCCACCTGTTTGGTGACTCCTCCCACGTGATCGACGGCGGCAGCGGCGGCATCACCAACTACTCCGTGGTCGGCGACTACGGCAGGCCGGTGCGCGCCTACTCCTCGACGGTGGCGTACTCCGGCATCACCCTGAACGCCCCGCCCGGAAACCAGATCGTCGCGACTTCCTCGGTCGTGACCCACGTCCAGCCGGATCTTCCGGTGTTGGTGCTCTCGGGCTCGGGAGAGGTCGGCGACGTCATCGAGCCGACGCTGTTCGCCGCGAAGGGCTCGCAGTACCTCATTCTCTTCAGTCCTGTCCCGGCAGTGCTGCCGCAGGCAGCCTTCTTCACGGACTTCCTGCTGTCCCCGGCGGTCCTGTTCGTCCTGACGGCGGGAACGGTCGTCACGCCGCCGGTCAAGATCACGCTGCCCTTGAGCGCGGCGCTCGTGCCGTTCCGGGGCCTGCCCATCCACTTCCAGGCGTACGTGCTGCGCGGCTCCGGGATGCCGTCCCTGAGCACGTCGGCCTCCTTCGTGCTCAGGTAGGCGCGGTCCGCCGGCAACGCCCGGCGAGATTCCCCGAAGAAACGCTGCGATGAACCGCCGCCGCCTCCGTATAGGCTGGCAACGCGAAGGTCGTCTTATGGGGATCGAACCGTGCTGCAGCTCATCCTGATGTCCCTGCTGCTTCTGCCCGGCGAGGGCGTTTCCTGGGAACGGGACTACAAGCTCGCCTTCGAGCAGGCGGTGGCGCGCAACGTGCCCGTCTTCCTCGCCTTCAACATGGACGGCGAGGGTGCCAACGACAACACCGCGCGGACCCTCTACCAGGATCCGGAGTTCGTGGCGCGCAGCCGCGACTTCGTGTGCCTCATCGCCAGCACGGGAAAGCACGAGACGCGCGCCGAGGTCGTGGACGGCGCGGAGCGCCAGGTCTGCGCGCGCTTCGGCGCGGTGACCTGCGACGAGCACCTGAAGGTCGAGATCCGCGCCAGCGAGGAGTTCATCGGCCGGGACACGGTCATCGCTCCCCAGCACCTGCTCATCAGCCCGTCGCGGCAGGTCCTGGCGCGCAAGGCCTACCAGGCCTCGAAGGACGACCTGTTCAAGATGATGACTCTCGCCGAGAAGGAGCTGCTCCGCCTCGCCGGCAAGGAGGACCAGGCGGAGGGGGCGCGGCTCCGGGAGCTGAAGGAGCTGGCACTCGAGCGCAACGCCGAGCGGCGCGGCGCCGCCATCGCCGAGCTGGGGCGCATGTGCAGTCTCGAGGCGCGCGAGCTGCTCTTCGCGCTCACGGGCGCGGAGAACATGGACGCCACGCGCATGGAGGCCATCGACGCCCTGGCGGTCAAGGGCAACTATGACGCCCTGCCCGTGCTGAGGGCGCTGCTCAAGGACAAGAGCAGCATGATCGTCAAGCACGCCATCGTCGCCCTGGAGAAGCTCGAGCTGCCCATCGCCGTGCCGGACCTGATGAAGCTGTGGAAGAAGAACTCGAAGTCCACGGTCGCCAAGGAGATCCCGCGCGCCGTCGCTCACTGCGCACCGGACGATCCCGAGGTGCGGGAGGCCATCTACAAGGCGGCGAAGGCGTCCCAGGACAGCGCGGTCGAGGAGAGCGCCATCGTGGCCATGTCCGCCCTCAGGCTCGACGAGGAGGGCGTGAAGATCCTGGCAGACAAGCTGAACGCCCGCTCGGGCAACACCCGGGGGCTGGCCGCCTGGGCGCTCGGCAGCTCCAAGTTGAAGGAGGCGGCGCCGGTCCTGGAAAAGGCCCTGGAGTCGGAGAGCAACGCCAACGTGCGCGAGTGCATGGAGGCGGCCCTCAGGAACCTACAGATCGAGAGCGGCCCGGACGACCCGGCCTTCGCCAACATGCTGCGCCGCTTCATCGAGGACGACGTGGAGCGGTAGGAAGCGCCCTCGCGGCGAGCAGCGCCTCGATCCGCTGCAGCTCCTTGGCCGTGAGCTTCCGATCGGAAACGAGCTGCGCGACCAGCTCCTCGGGCGAGTCGTCGAACAGGTGCGCGAGCAGGTCCCGGAGCGTGCGGCGGCGGATGGACACGCGATCGACCACGGCGCGATAGACGTGGCTGCGCGAGACCTTCTCTCGGGCCAGCATGCCCTTCGCCTCCATGCGGCGCAGGACCGTGAGCACCGTGCTCGGAGTTGGCCTTCCCTTGCCGCGAAGGCGCTCGCGGGCCTCCTGGGCCGTGGCGGGGCCGCCTTGCCACAGGACCTCGAGCAGGGCCAGTTCGAGCCGGCCCGGGGTGTGAACGGGCATGGGGGTCACTCTCCAGAAGTGCCCGAGTGGTACATCCCGACCCTCACCTGGCTGGTCGCCTTCCACGGGTGCATCTCGACCTCGATGTCCCATGCGCCGAGTGCACCCGGCCCGAGCGCCTTGGTCTCGACGCGAACGCTCCGCCCGTCCTCCTGGATGACGAACCCCTCTCCCTCCACGAGCGGCACGCCGTTCACGCTCACCTTCAACGCTTTGCGATCGATCGGCGCCGGGAACTGAAACGTCTGCTGGGAGACGCCATCGACCCAAAGCTGCACCACGTCCCTGTCCTGGTCGAGCGTCCGGCCCTCGACCAGGACGACGCGCTGCGACGCGCTGTCGAACAGGAAATCCTCGCCGCGTGTCCACTCGGTGGTCTCGCCTCCCCCTTGCCGAGGCTTCATGGTCAGCTTCCAGGCGTTGCCCTGGACGGGCGACCAGGGCACGAAGACGCGCGGGTCATCGGTGGACCAGAGAGGCGTGGACTCGAGGTGCTGGCCGTCTGGACCGAGCACGGGCCGCGGGCCGGGCGGCAGCAGAGCGTCCAGGATCGCGTCGCCGCGCGGGTGATTGCCGCGGCTGGGATGCATCACTCCCCGATCCGAGGTCGCCTGGTAGCGCAGCCAGTACAGAGTGTCCGCGCCGCAGTCCTCGGCCCTCTTGAACGAGATGGTGCCGCTCGCCGCGTCCACGTCGTAGTCGACGCCGGCCTCGGCGACCTTCTCGCCGATCACCACCTGGACCGACTCGGGCACGAGCCCGGCGATCGTCCAGGTCCACGGCACGGCGCGCTTCCCGAACGCGGTCACGACCTGCTGCTCGCTGTCGACCGGCACGCGGATCTCCAGCAGGCCGTCCTCCGCGTGATAGGCGAAGTCGGTCTTGGGGTCGAGCCTGCGCGGTTCCGTGGCCGCTGTCCCGGGCTTCTGCATGTCGGCGATCGTCACGGCCTCCACCGCGGAGAGGCCGACTCCCAGCCGGAAGAAGCCCGGCCGGTCGCTGGCGACAAGCGACGCCCTGGTGAGGTTCGCCAGCTCTGGAGGAAGCTGGGATCTCTTCGCTCCTCCTCCGGCGAAGCCCATGAACATTCCCGGCGCAGCCTCGAAGGCCATGCTGAAGTGCCGGCCGGTCCAGGCCTGGTTGAAGCGCAGCAGGCGCACGGTCCGGGTCTTCAGGTCCACGGTGAAGTCCTGGCCCAGGACGAGCGTCTCGTCCCCGAAAGCGATGTGCACCTGGTCCGAGCAGAGCCGCGGGAAGTTGAACACCCACGGGACCGCGCGCGGTCCGTGCGCCTGGAGAGCCCTCGCGTCCTCGACCGGGACGCGGACCTCGAGAATCTCCGTGTCCGCGTGGTAGGTCCAGTCCGCGGAGGGGATCTCCTTGCCGTCGAGATCGACCCTGGACACGCTCGCCAGCCCGTAGGAGAGGCGGAAGCGCCCGGCCTCGCCGGTCTCGACCGCGTTCGTGGAGATCTCGCCCGCCGGCTCGGCCGCGGCCGCTCGCTCCAGAAGAAGCAGCGAGAGAGCCCCGGCGAGCAGCGCGCCTGCGCCCGCGGCGAACAGGAATGGGTGTCGCGACGTTCTGAATCTGGCATGAGCGAGCAGCCTCTCGATTCTCCTTCTCAGCGTGGAGGCCCCTTCTCCCAGGGGCGCGACCGATTGGATGACGTGCCGGCCGGCCAGCAGGCCGCGGCGTGCCGCCGCGACCAGCATGCTGGCGTATTCATCGGGACGGCCGAGGGCGCGCACCACGGCCAGGTCCACCGCTCTCTCGCGCTCGCCGGCTGCCTGGCGCAAGACGACGTGCGCGAGCGGCTGGAACCAGAAGAGCGTGCGGGCCAGGCGGCCGAGGAAGTGCACCAAGAGATCGTGGCGGCGGTGGTGGAGGATCTCGTGGGCGAGGGTTGCGTCGACCTCAGCGCCGGCCTCGATGCCGGCCGGCACCAGCACGATCGGACGCAGGATGCCGGCGGCGAAGGGACCGGGCAGGTCGCTGGCGCAGAGCAAACGGATCGGCCGCCTCACGCCGAGCATGCGGGAAAGCTGGCGGAACCGATCGAGCAGGTCTGGGCGCTCGGCTGGACGCGCCCGCGCGAGCAACCGGGCGAGCCCGCGCCAGCGCCGCAGGTCGCGCAGCGAGAGGAACAGAACGCCGGCGATCCACGCGGCGAGGAAGAAGGGCGCGGGATTCCGGTCGGTCCGGGGCTCGACCTGCCTGCCGAGCCATTCGGCGGGCATGTTGCAGGTCTCGCCGAAGAGCGCGACCTGCGCCGCGATGGAAGAGGCGGCCGGAGCCGCGGGCCGCGGCGAGACGGTCACACGAACCGTCGCGGTGAGCCAGACGAACGGCAGGAGCAGCAGCGACGCCAGGAGCGTGGCGTGGCAGTGAGCGGGGCGGCGGCGCAGAAGCGTGGTGCAGAGCAGCAGCGCAACGGCGAGGAGCAGCGTCGAGCGCCACAGGAAGGGGCCGAGGGCATCGATCGAGAGGAGCAGCATCGCCACCTCCGTCCGGCCGTGACGGTTTCACTCTACCCGTTCGACGGTGCCGAACAACTACGCGTGTAGTTTTTTCTTCCTTATTCTGTTTCGGGAACGCACGTCCCGTGCCTGCCCAAGGAATCGCCGCCTCGCCGTTGCGGCGGGCCGGGAAGTCGTTCCAATGCTGCGGGACTCCGGGTCGCCGCGTGCTTCTGGGATGGACGGGGGCTGCGAGGTGGCGGCTCACGATGCTTCATCTCCTGGTTGTCTCCTCCCTCCTGCTGCAGATCGAATCAGGCAAGGCCAGCGACTGGATCACCATGGGCGAGGACTGCCGGCTGATCGCCGCCGGCGACGTGGACGGCGACGGCTGCGCTGACGTGATCACGCTGAACGGCAACCGCGACCTGTGCTTCGCGGCGTCGGTGCACGGCTGGAAGTCCGGACCGTGGGCGGTGCTCGCCTCCGCGCTGCCCGCGGGCGAGGAGGCGCTCGCCTGCGGGGACTTCGTGCCGGAGGCGCAAGGCGATGAGGTCGCGGTTATCTACCCGGACCACGCTGACGTGCGCTTCGGCTTCCGGGACGGCCGGCTGCAGGAAGTGCGGCGGGTGGAGCGAGACGCCGCCGGCGAGGCGTTCGCGCCCACGCACGCGCCGCTTCCTCCCGCCCTGCCGCCGCCGCCGTACGAACCCGGCGCCGTCGCTCTCGCCACGTGCCTCGGGGACGTCACCGGGGACGGCGCGGCCGACACCCTGACGCTCTACTCCTGCACGCGTCCCTATCCGCACCGCGTGGTGCGCGTCGCGCCGGGCCTGGCCGCGGGCGCGGCGGATGGGGACGGCGACGGGCTCCTCGACCTCGAGGAAGCGGACCTGCGCACGGATCCGCGCGACCGGGACAGCGACGGCGACGGGCTCCTGGACGGCTGGGAGGTGAAAGGGCTGCCGCGCGGCGTCCTCCTCGGCGAGCGCGTCGGCCTGTACCAGGCAGGCGCGCCGGACGCGGGCGCGCGGCTCTCGCCGCTCCGCCAGGACGTGATCGTCCTGGTCAGCCCCTTCGAGGGCGTGGATCCGGCGGCCTTCGCGGCGGAGATCCCGGCGATCCAGAAGCTCTACGCCGAGCTCAACTCGGTGAATCCCGACGGCTCGCGCGGCGTCGCCGTGCATGTCCGCATCGACCCGTCCGTCATCCCCAAGGCGGACCACACCCGTTTCTGGGGCGACCTCGGCAACGAGCGGCTCGCGCCGTCAGAGCGCGGGCTCCTGCACTGGATGCAGGTCACGCCCTGGGGCGGGGGGCAGTCCAGCGAGACCGGCGACATGGGCGGCGCCGGCTTCACGCACGACGTCTTCGCCCACGAGTTCGGCCACCAGCTCTCGCTCTCGCACACGGGCGACTCGGCGCCGGCCTGGTGCCCGCTCTACACCTCGCTCATGTCCTACGCCTTTTCCTACGGCTTCGACGGCGAGCACGCGGCGATCCACTTCTCCGACGGCCGCTTCCGCGACACGGTGCTGGACGAGCGCGCGCTGGTGGAGCGCCTGCGGTATCCCTACGAGCAGGGCCGCTACCTGGCGAACGCGCCGTTCCGGTTCCCCCTCGAGGACGCGGGCGACGGCACCACGAGGATCGACTGGAACCACGACGGCCGCTTCGACGAGGGCACGGTCGAGGCCGACGTCAACTACGGCGGCTCGACCTACTGCGGCATCCGCCGCGAGCACGAGGCGATCGGCTCGGCGCCGTGCCTCGCCTACGTGGGGGCCGCCTGCTTCCTCTTGGCCGCGGACCGCACCAGGGACCACCTGTGGCTGAAGACGTACCTCGGTGACGAGAAGTGGTCGGAGAAGCGCGCGCTCCCGAACTCGGGAACCGAGCGCGACACCGTGCTGGTCGGCGGCAAGGACTTCGGCCTGGTGCTGCACCATCACCTCTACGGCTGGCGGGTCACGCGCTTCGACGCCGGCTCCCTCGGCGAGCCCGTGCCCATCCCGGACCTGCCGGCGCTCGAGCTGAACGCCTGCCGCGTGGGCGAGCGGGTGCTCCTCGTGTCGCGCCGCGACAGCAACGAGCTGGAGGCGCGCTGGCTCACCTTCACCGGCAACGACTTCTCCAAGCCGGCGGTCACGGCTCCCGTGCCGCTGGAGACGCGCTCGCTGGTCGCGCCGGGGCTCGGCGTCGACCCCGCGGACGGCCGGGTCGTGCTCGTCACCTCCATGAAGAACTCGCGCGGCGCGCCGCACTGCATGCGCGTGACCTGGATCACGATCGCCGGCGACGGCCTGTGGGAGCAGGAGACGCTCTGGACGCGCGGCGAGGCCTCCGGCAACGGCTGCTGCGCGCGGCCGGTGGTCGCCTTCAATCCCGCCGGCCAGCTCACCGTGTTCCATCAGGGAGGCCCGGACGCGGCCGGGCAGATGATCGCCTACCGCACCTCGCGCGTCGGCAACCAGGCGCTCGACGAGGGCTGGCTCACCTGCATGCTCTACGACATCTGGACGCGCTCGCGCGTGCCCGTGGGCTTCGCCAGCGGCCCGCAGGGTGCGATCTTCGCCTACCGCTGGGACGCGGGCGGCGAGCACGTCAACTGGCTGGCCACTGCCCACGACGGCTTCGGCATCGACCGCGAGCCCATGCGCGACTTCGACGACGGCGAGAAGATCTCGAAGTGGGGGATCCGCCACTCGATCCTGACCATGCGCAAGGAGTGACGGCGGCAGGCGCGGCGAGGGCGGCCGCGACGACCCCGTCTTCGCCGGCGTGCTGAGGCGCTTCATCGACTGCGCCGCGCTGGCCACCCAGCTCCCGGCGCCGGCCGCGCCGTTGACCTACGCGCCGGCGACCAGCGCCGCGGCGGCGCGGCGGGCGGCCGCCAGGAAGCGCGGCAGGGCGGCTCGCACCGCCGGGGACAGCTCCAGGCCGAAGTCGATCGTGTGCGGCTCGACGCCGAGCACGACGATCCGGGGACGCTTGTCCGCCGAGAGCATGGCCACGGCGCGGCGCAGATCGAGATCGTGCGCGCAGGTCAACGGCCCCCTGCCGGAAGAGCCGTCGGGCAGCACCTCGTAGATGGTGCCCGGCGGCTCTCCGGCCTGGACCGCGTCGAGCGCCAGGACGGCGGAGGCGCCTTCCAGGAGAGGGAGCGCGTCGAGGACCGCGGTGCCGATCTCGGCCACCACGGCGCCGGGGATCTTCTCCCGCGCGAGGGCGCGCGCGGCGTGGACTCCCACGCCGTCGTCCATGAGCAGGACGTTGCCCAGGCCCGCGATCAGCAGGGGCGCGCGTTGCGTCACGTGTGGCCGGCGGGGCTAGCGGCTCCTCACCACGACCTGGTCGGCGCCGCCCGGCCGCAGCACGTGGACGGCGCAGGAAAGACACGGATCGAAGGAGTGCACCACGCGCAGGAGCTCGATCGGTTCGGTCATCGACTGGACCGCGGTGCCGATCAGCGCCTCCTCGATCGGTCCGTGCAGGCCGTACGTGTCCCGCGGCGAGGCGTTCCAGCAGGTCGGCGTCACGACTTGATAGTGCGCGATCTTCTTGTTCTGGATCTTGACCCAGTGCCCCAGGGCGCCGCGCGGCGCCTCGGTCAGGCCGTAGGATTGGGCGGACTGAGGCAGCGCGTGCTTCTTGTAGACCGCGTGGTCCGGCTTCAGCTTGCCCAGCCAGGTCTTCATGGCCTGAGCCACCTTCAGCGCCTCGAGCGCCCGGGCCATGTGGCGATCCATGACCGAGATGCCGTTCGTGTAGTCCCCGTTCACCGTCATCCGGGCCAGCGGGCCCACCTCGTACGGCTGCCCGCCGTAGCGCGGCGCCTTCAGCCAGGAGTACGCCCCGTTCTTCGGATACTGGGGATCGGTCTGCCCCGAGGCGGGCTTCAGTCCATTGGCGCTCTGATCGTACCAGGAGCAGGTGACGTCCTCCGTGATGGCGTTCAGGTCCACGGCCAGGACCGCGCCGCTGCCGTTCTCGACGCGCCCGCGCTTGAGGAGCAGGTCCTGGCCCTTGGCGTCGAGGTCGAAGACGCCGTAGGCCAGGAGGTTGCCCGGGCCGCGGCCGATGGAGAAGTAGTCGCCGTAGTGATTGCCGAGCAGGACGACGTCGGGAATGTAGACGTCCTGGATGAAGGCGATGAGATCATTGATGCGGCTCTTCGCCTGCTTGATGTCGCCGGAGTTTGGATGGTGCGTGAAGCCGCCCGGGATGTAGGCCGGCGGCATGGGCAGGCGGCCGCCGAAGACGGCGCCCGCCTCCTGGGCAATGCGCCGCATCTCGAGGGCGGCCAGGTAGTGCTCGACCAGCGTCTGCGTCATGGCCGCGCCGAGCCGCAGGTCCGTCTTCCAGCTCGGCTCCCACGGCGGCAGGCCGGGCCCCGCCACGTAGTCGAGCAGCGCCAGGTGGTAGAAGTGGAGCACGTGGCTGGCGATGAAGTTGGCGCCGAGCACGAAGTTGCGCATGATGCGGCCGTTGCTCGGCGGGGTGACGCTCGAGGCCGCGTCCAGCGCCTTGACCGCGGCCAGGCCGTGCGAGACCGGGCAGACCCCGCAGATGCGCTGCGTGAGCGGCACCGCGTCCCAGGGGTGGCGATTCTCGAGGATCTTCTCGAAGCCGCGGAACAGGGTGCCGGTGGACCAGGCGTCGACCACGCAGAGCTGTCCGCCGACGTCGTCGACCTGGACCTGGATCTTCAGGTGTCCCTCGATGCGGGTGACCGGGTCGAGCGTGATGACTCCGGGAGCGAACGTGTAGGTGGTCATCTTCGGGTTCTCCCTAGTCGTCCTCTTCCTCGCCTTCTTCGTGGAAGAAGGGCTCGGTGCCGGGGAATGCCGGGTTGGTGCAGCCCTGGCAGGGGGCGTCCGCGCCGATGCACCAGTTGGCCTTGGCGTTGAACTTCACCTTCGGGCAGTTGCCCTTGGTCTGGGACCACAGGCCGCGGCAGCCCAGCTCCTCCAGGCAGCCTCCGTGCTGGCCAAAGCTCTCGGCCTCTTCGTCCTTCTCCTTGCGCGGGCACTGGTCGTGCACGCGCTGGGCGAACAGCTCCTTGGGCCGGCCGTGGGAGTCGAGCGGGATGGGCGCGCCCGCGACCAGCTTGGCGATGGTCCAGACCATCCAGTCGGGATGCGGCGGGCAGCCCGCCACGTTGATGGTCTGCAGGCCGGTGAGCTGCTGGACGCTTTTCACCGCCGTCGGGTTGGGAGGCGCCGCCGGGATGCCGCCGTAGGCGCTGCACTGCCCGACGCAGACGATGGCCGCCGCGGTCTGCGCCTGGCTCATGACCGCCTGCGCGAACGTGACGTCCGCGCCGTTCTCGGTCCACGCCCAGCAGGCATTGCCGCCGAACGCGGTGGGGACGCCGCCTTCCACCACCAGCACGTGCCCGGGAGCCGTGGAGGCCTGGAGCGCGGCAGCGACCGCCGTCTCTCCCGCCGCCGCCATGAGCGTCGGGTGGTAGGCGAGGCTGACGACGTTGATGAGCACGTCGGCCGCGTCGTAGGGCGAGCTGCTGGCCACGTGGTTCAGGAAGGAGACCGAACAGCCGGAGCAACTCGCGCCCTGCAGCCACAGGACGGTCGGCCCGCTGCCGCTCGCGAGCGCCCTGGCCAGGGCCCTGATCTCGCCCGCCGAGAGGCCAAGCACGGCCGCCGAGGCCGTGCAGTACTTCAGGAAATCTCGCCGCGAAACGGTCATGCTCTGCCCTCCAGTCTTGCGCGTGCTCGAGACGTGGACCGATTCCGATCGTGGAGGCGAGGTGGGTCGCCACGGAAGGCCGGAACGAGGCCTGGCGCCTGCCTGCGGTGGGGAGAACAGGCAGCAATGGGATCCTAGCCAGAATCGGGCG
>DYIW01000178.1 GCA_020723465.1 Phycisphaera mikurensis | reverse complement strand
AGCCGGCCAGAAACGCCTGCTTGAGCAGGCGGTAGGTCTGCTTGTCGCGCAGGCCCGGCAGCTCCCGCTCGATCCGCACGGTCACGTGCACGGGGAAGCGCGCCGCCAGCGCCGCGCGCGTCTTGTGCGACACGCCGGCCTGCTCGCCCTTGGGTTTACGTCCGGCGCCCGGACGCCTGCGGCGGGGCCGGGCGAAGGCGAACTGTCGTTGGATACGGATCGGCTGTCGTGTCCTGCTCATCTTATTGGGCACAGATTATCTCCCGCCGCCCAGGAAGTCAAGCAAGAAACCCGGAATCATCGAAGCTAGGCCACGAAAGGCAGGAAAACCGCCCGCCTGTCATCCGCTCGCTTCAGCCCGCGCGTGGGGACCCGAGCCACGGACGGGGTCTTCCGCGTCCTGAAGTCGCCCGGCAGCCGCTTCGCTCGGCGGAGCCCGGCACTGGCGCGAAGGTCCGGGCGAGGTGGCAAGGTCCTCCACTCTTGGGGAGGACACCGGCGGCAGGTCTCGCGAGTGTCGAAGGGCAAGGACCGCGAGTGCGCCCGCACACTGGGGCGCGCTCGCTCCGGACGTTCCGCAGCCGGTGCGTCAGTGGATGGTGACGCGCGCGCCGTTCGTGTTCGAGTAGCCGTGGGGGACGCCTGGGTCGGCGATGAAGGCCTGGAGGTAGACCGAACCGAGGGAGGCGTTCGGAGGGATGGTGGCGGCGAGGTAGGCCTCGCCGGCTCCCGGGCCCGAGCCGGAGAGCGGGATGAGGAAGGCGAGCGGCGCCAGGTTGAGGAGCAGGGAGCAGCCAGCCTGCATGGGAACTTCAGCCGGCGAGCCTCCGAGGAAGAGGACGGCGAAGCTCCCGCCCAGGGCGTTCTCGATCACGAGGTTGACGTTGTCGCTTGGCGCGAAGCAGCCGTCGTAGGAGTAGTCCACGGACAGGGTCGGGACGTAGCCGCCTGAGCCGGCGCAGCCTGTGCCGTATTCGGGCAGGGGATTCGGGATCGTGGAGAAGACGTAGACGGCGCCGACGGAGTCACCGAGCCCGGGCACGTCGACGTACGGGGCCCCGAGGACCGCGATGTCTCCGGAGAGGGCCACGGCGTAGCCGAGCAGATCGCTTTGGACGCCGTCCGGCCGCAGGAGCTTCAGCGTGTCGACCCAGCCGGATGGCGTGCGCTCGAAGACGTAGGTGGCACCCGCGTCCCACGCGACTTGATCATCCCGAGGAGATCCCACCACGAGCGTGTCTCCATCGAGGGCTACGCTCGGACCGAAGCCCATGTTCGGAACCTGCGTCGGAAACAGATGGTCGCTCAGAACCCAGAAGGGGCTGACCTCCTCGTACACCCACACGCCCGAGATCTCCTCGTTGCCCCCGATCGCGATCGTGGTGCCGTGAACGGCGACGTCGAAACCGACCTGGTCGCCCTGCGTGGTGCCGGGTGGCATCAACTTGGCGACCTGGCTCCAGGCGCCGAGATGGCGACCGTAGACGTAGACCGCACCCGAGAGCAAGGACGCGCCGTTGGCCCGCCGAGCGCCAACCACGAGGCGGTCCTGCCAAAGTGCCACCGCCCTGCCGAACGACGCAGATGTGGTGGGGTCCACAGCCTCGATCTGGTGCGCGTGACTCCATGAGCCCGCCACGTGCTGAAACACGTGAACCAGCCCGGCGTCCAAGACGCTTCCCGCATCTGCACCCGGAGCACTGACGACGGCAACGTCCTCCTCAAGGGCCACGGACGTGCCGAAGTCGTCGAAGGCCGCGGCGTTCGGCGCGGTGAGCGTCGCCACGAGGACCCAGGTCGCGCCCTGAAGCTCGTAGATGAAGGCGGCGCCAGTCTGGACCCCACCGACCAAAGCGACCCCAGACCCGATGAGGATCCTGTCTCCATCGAGGGCCACGCTGGAGAAGTAGGTCGTCCCGGGTGGTCCGGTGATCGTCGCGGCAAGGACCCATGTTGCACCCTGCAGCTCGAACACGAAAGCCTCGGCGGACAGGGCGAGCACGACCAGGCGGTTTCCCTCGATGGCCACACCTCCGCCGAAGTAGTCGCCGGCCTTCGGCGACGGGGCGTGCAGCTCCGCGAGCAGCTTGTCGTCGCACTGGCCCGAGGTGACCCCGCACGGACAGGCGACGGCCGCCGCGAGCACCACAACAAACCCTGAACCCCTCATCTCGACCTCCTTCCTCGGGTCGCGCCACGGCCGCCCGGGTCTGGACGACCGCTGGCGTGTAGAGATCGTACCTCGGCACCCAGCCGCCCGGCAACCGGCGCTCGAACGCCCGATCCCCGCCTGCTATGCTCGCGCGGTCCCGTCACCCGATGGAAAGCCGGCGCCGTTGAGACTCCTTGCCCTCACCCACTCGCTCTCGGATGTCGATGGGGTCGGCAGGTACGGGACGGAGGTGCTCAGGCGCGTGGCGTCGCGCTGCGAGCGCGTCACCGTGCTCCTGGCGCGAAAGCACAGGGGCTTGTCGCCGCGGCTCCCGCCCGGGCTCGACGTGCGCGTGGTCCTGCCGCCCGACTACTTCCTCTACCTGAGCTGGCCGAAGTTCTGGGGCGAGTTCCTGGCGCGCATGCCTGCGGTGCTCCGCGCGGCGTGCCAGGCCGACCTGGTGCACTGCCTCAGCGACTACCCGCATGCGCTCCTGGCCGTGCTCGCCGCGCGCCTCTGCAAGAAGCCGGTGATCGTGTCCGGCCACGGCACGTACTCGGTGGCGCCGTTCCGTTTTCCCCTGCACCGCCGCCTCATCTCCTGGGCCTACGCGCGCGCGGACGCCGTGCTCATGGGCAGCCGCTTCGCCCTCGCGCGCTTGGGTCGCGAGGTCTTCCTGCCCAACGCGCGCGTGGCGCCCTACGGCGTGGATCCTTCCCAGTACCGGGACGCGCACCTGCTTCTGCCCCCCGCGGGCACACCGCGGCGCTACGTGCTGACCATCGGCGAGCTGAAGGAGCGCAAGGGGCACCACGTCTCCATCCCCGCGTTCCTCGAGGCCGCGCGCGCCCACCCGGACGTGCACCTGCTCGTGGTCGGCCGCCACGCGCAAGGAGACGCCTACTTCGAGGCGCGGCGCGCCGAGATCCGCGCCGCGGGCATGGAGGCGCGCGTGCGCTTCCTCGGCAACGTCTCCGAGCAGGAGAAGCTCGCCCTCCTGGCGCACGCCGAGGCCTTCCTGCTCACGCCGGTGACGAGCGCCGAGGGCGGCTTCGAGGCCTTCGGCCTGGTCTACCTCGAGGCGAACGCCTGCGGCGTGCCGGCCGTGGGCACGCGCGGCTCGGGCGCGGAGGACGCCATCCTGGATGGCGAGACCGGGCTGCTCGCGGACCGCGACGACCCGAGCGGCGTGGCCGCGCGCCTCTCTCGCCTCCTCGGCGACGCGGAGCTGCGCCACAGGCTCGGCGCGGGCGGCCGGCGCTTCGCCGCCGCGAACGACTGGGAGCACACCGCGGCCGAGATCACGGCGCTGTACGACCAACTGCTCGCCGCACCCGCCGGCAAGGGGCGCGCCCCATGAGCCGGGCCGAGGAACCAGATCAGGTCGAGCAGCCCGCGGCCAGGGGCGGCCGCATCATGCGCGCGCTGCGCCGGAAGTTCGTGCAGGACACAGTCGTGCTGCAGGTCGGCATGGCCGTGACCATGGCCACCTACCTCTGCACTTCCGTGCTGCTCGCGCGCGGCCTGGGGCCGCAGGAGTTCGGCCGCTACACCATCGCCTTCACCCTCTACTCGCTGGTCTACTTCGTCGCCAACCTCGGCGTCACCACCGCGGCCGTCTCGCAGTACGCGCGCGCCTGCGGCGAGAAGGACGACGCGGCCAAGGTGGAAGTGCTCGCTTCCTTCCTCAAGGCCTTCCTGGTCATGGGGCTCGCCATCCTCGCGCTCGGCTACTTCCTGCCCGACGTGGCTGAGTGGTTCTACGCCGACCGCGAGGTGGGCTGGTTCGCCTGGGCCCTGTGCCTGCTCGGCCCCCTGCAGATGTTCAACGGCTTCATCCTCGTGGCCCTGCAGGGCGCGCGGCGCATGCGCGACTACGTGCTGTTCGACAACGGCTGCGGCATCCTGCGCACGGTCCTCTTGTTCTTCGCCATCCTCAACTTCGCCGAGCTGTGGGGGGTGGTGCTCGCGACGCTCGCCGCCGGCCTGTGCACCTCGCTCGTGGGCCTGCGCACCTACGGCGTGGTGCGCCGCGAGTCCGCGCCCGAGGACGCGCCCCCGCCCCTGGCCACCGTGCTGCGCGCCGTGCCGCGCGCGCCGCTCGCCACGCTCTGCCGCTCGGGCACGCTCATCGCGGTCAACAAGAACGGCAACGAGCTCCTGCGCTGCTTCGCCAACGCGCTCATCGGCAAGGTGGCGGGCACGGTCGAGCTGGCCCACTTCCGCGTGGCCTTCTACTACATCTGGGCGGTGCAGCAGCTCCTCGGCGGCCTGGGGCGCGCGCTCCTGCCCATGCTCGGCTTCCGCCTCGGCACCTCCGGCGGCGACATGAACGCCTTCCGCCGCGACGTGGCGCGCGTGGCCGTGGTCTCGGGCTGCTTCTTCATCATCATCACCGCGCTGTTCGTGGCGGTGGCGCCGCTGGCCGTGCGCGTCCTCTACGGCGGCGACTACGAGGAAGCGACCCTCCTCATCTTCATCATGGCGATCGGCCACCTCGTGCTCGGCTTCTCGGTGGTCTCCGATCCTTTCTACATCTACACCAAGCAGCTCGGCCTGTCGGCGCGCATCAACCTGGCGCAGCTCTTCGTCGTGCTCATTCCCGTGGGCTATGTTCTGATCAAGGCCTACGGCGTCATCGGCGGAGCAGTGTTCAGCGCGTTCGGCATGGTCTTCCAGGTCATCCACCTGCTGGTCATCTGGCGCTACTTCCGCCGGCACCGCGGCCTGGCCGCGCTGGAGCCCGGGACACGATGAACAGGACCCTGCTCATGTACGTCACGCCCCCGGGGCAGGACGACGACTTCATCGCCATGCCGCTCGGGATCATCTACCTCGCCGCCATCGTGCGCCAGGCGGGCCTGCCGGTGGAGTGCGTGGACGAGCGCGTCGCCACCGAGGCGGAGGTGAAGGCGGCGATCGCGCAGAACGACATCATCGGCTTCTCCTCGCTCACGCCGCACGTGGGCCGCGCCATCCGTTGGGCGGAGCACGCGCGCGCGCTCGGCAAGAAGGTGATGATGGGCGGGCCGCACGCCACCGTGGACCCGAACATCTTCCTCGACTCCGGGCACTTCGACCTCGTGGTGCGCGGCGAGGCGGAGCACGCCATCGTGCCGGTGATCACGCGCTTCGACGACCGCGCGGCGCTGGGCGAGATCCTGGGCTTGAGCTACTTCGACGCGGGCGGCGCCAAGGTCTCGACGCCGGACCGCCCGCTCATCGCCGAGGAGGACCTCGACGCCATCCCCTTCCCGGCCTGGGACCTGCTCCCCTTCAACCGCTACACCGCCCTCAACCGCGAGCGCCTGTTCTACATCTTCAGCAGCCGCGGCTGCCCCTTCCGCTGCATCTACTGCCAGAAGGAGCTGACCGGCCGCGGCTTTCGCACGCGCAGCGTGGGGAACATCTGCGACGAGCTCGAGCTGATCGTCAAGAAGTACCAGCCGGGCAACATCCTTTTCATCGACGAGCTGTTCACCTGCCAGAAGAAGCGCGTCTACGCCCTCTGCGACGAAATCATCCGCCGCGGCCTGAAGTTCAACTGGGCGTGCGAGACGCGCGTCGACCGCCTCGACTATCCGATGGCGAAGCGCATGCGCGAGGCCGGCTGCGGGCGCCTCTACTACGGCGTCGAGACCGCCTCGCAGAAGTGCCTGGACACGCTGAAGAAGGACTGCAAGGCCTACAAGATCGCCGACGCCATCCGCATCGCGCGCCGCGCCGGCCTGTGGTCCAAGGTGTTCCTCATCGTCGGCACGCCCGGGGAGACGCTCGAGGACGTGCGCGAGACCGAGCGCGTCATGCGCCTGGCCATGCCCGACCTGATCCGCATCTCGCTCTTCAACCCGCTCACCGCCACCGAGTCGTTCGAGACCTACAAGGACCGCATCGATCCGAACCTGGTCTTCACCGAGTACGTGGACTCGGACCGCTCGCCCTACATCCACGAGAACTTCAGCAACGACGAGCTGAACCACATCCGCCGCCGCATGGTCGCGGACTACGAGCGCTGGTACGGGGCGGCGCCGCAGCGTCTGCGCCGCTTCCTGGCGCGCGTGCGCTTCTACCTGGAGAACCCGGTGCTGGGGCGGAAGCGCCTGCAGCGCGCCTTCGGCCTGGACGGGCGGCGCCAGGCCCCGGCACCGCGGGCTCCGGACGTGTGAGGCGGGGGAAGCGGGCGTGACGCACCTCTGCATCCTGGTGGCGAACGACCTCTACGGCCCGTCCTCGGCCGCGGGCGTGGCGGCCGCGGGCGCGCGCGCCCTGGCCGCGCGCGGCCACGAGGTGCACTTCCTGGCCACGGTGCAGGAGCGCGCTGCGGCCGGCACCTTGGTCGAGCCCTCGGGCCTGACCGTGCACCAGGTCTTCACCCCGCCCTACGACCTGCGCTGGCGCGCCTGGAGGAGCATGTGGAACCCGCCGGCTCTCTCCGCCCTCGCCGCCGTGCTCGAGAAAACCGCACCGCAGCTCGTGCACTTCCACAACGTGCACATCCATCTTTCCTACCGCGCCCTCAGAGTCGCGCGCGCGCGCGGCGTCCCCGTGCTGCTCACGGTGCACGACGTCATGCCCTTCTGCTTCCAGAAGATGTTCTGCTTCGTGAACGAGGACCTGCGCCCCGGCGGCCCGCCGATCTCGTTCAAGGCGCCGTCCTGGCGCTGCGCGCGCTGCGCGCGCCTGCGCTTCAACCCTTTCCGCAACGCCTGGATCAGGCGCCACGTGCGCCGCCACGTCACGCGCCTGCTCGCGGTCTCGCCCGAGATGCGCCGCGCCCTCCTCGAGAACGGCTTCCCCGAGGCCGAGGTCCTGGAGAACGGCGTCTCCTTGCCCGCGGCGCCCGAGGACGGCGAGGGCTTTCGCGCGCGCCACGGCCTGCTCGGCCGCAAGGTCGTGCTCTACGGCGGGCGGCTCGATCAGCGCAAGGGCGCCGAGCAGCTTCTCCGCGCCCTGGCGGCCGTGCGGCGGCGCGTGCCGCAGGCGGCCCTCTTGGTCGTGGGCGCGAGCCACGGGAGCTACGAGGAGCGCATGCGCGAGCTGGCCGGCGAACTGGGCCTCCTGGACTCCCTGGCCGTGACCGGCTGGCTCGATCAGGAGGAGCTGGCGCAGGCCTACGCGGCCGCGGACGTGGTGTGCACCCCGTCCTTGATCTTCGAGTCCTTCGGCCTGATCAACGCCGAGGGCATGGCGCACGGCAAGCCCGTGGTCACCTCGTTCTTCGGCGGGCCGCAGGACGTGGTCGAGGACGGCGTGACCGGCTTCCACGTCAACCCGCTCCACGTGGACGAGCTGGCCGGCCGCCTGGCGGAGCTGCTCGAGTCGGACGACCTCTGCGCGCGCATGGGCGCGGCGGCGCGCCGGCGCGTGCTCGAGCGCTTCTCGATCGAGCGCCAGGCCGAGCGCATCGAGGCGCTCTACCGCGAGGCGCTCGCCGGAGGCGCGCATGGACGCTGAGCGCGGCTTCTCCACGCGCGCAGGCCTGCCCGAGGACGCACCCGCGCTCAGCGGCATCTTCAACCGCGCCTTCAACAAGCAGAAGGACGAGCGCACCCTGCTGTGGAAGTACTTCGCCTGCCCGCACGGAGAGGCCATCACGCTGGTCGCCTCGGGCAAGGGAGACGGCGAGAGCGCGCCGCGCAGCGGCGGCGCCTACTCCTACGTGCTGCGCAAGATGACCTGGCGCGGCCGGCCGTTCCTCGCCTGCCAGGCCGCGGACGCGATGGTCGACGCCGAGTTCAGGCGGCGCGGCATCTTCACCACGCTCGACGACGAGGCCGCGCGCCAGGCGGCGGAGCGCGGCGCGCCGGTGAGCTTCGCCACGGCCGGCCGGCAGTCCATGCGCGGCTTCCTCGGGAACGGCTGGCGCGAGACCGGCACGCACCGCACCTACATCGCGCTGCTCGAGCCCGCGCGCCTGCTCGAGGGCGTCCTTCCGCGCGCCCTGGCGCGGGCCGCGGGCGCGGCCGCGCGGCCGCTTCTGCGCCTGCTCGGGCGCCTGCCGCGCTCGAGTCGGCCGGACGCGCGCGTGCGTCCGGTCGAGCGCTTCGACGCGCGCGCCGACTCCCTGTGGGAACGCTGCCGCGAGGGGTTGCCCATCGCCGGCGCCCGCGACTCCGCGTTCCTCAACTGGCGCTTCCTCGACACGCCCACGCGCAAGCACCGCGCGCTGGCGCTCGAGCGCGGCGCGGAGTGGGACGGCTACGCCGTGGTCGAGGACGGCGGCGGTCGCGGCTGGGTGGTCGACCTGCTCGCCGAGAACGAAGAAGCGGAGGACGCGCTCCTGCGCGCCGCGCTGCTGCACCTCCGCGAACGCGGCAATCCGCTCGTCTTCGTCTCGGCCCTGCCCTGCGCGCGCCTCGTGCGCCTGCTGCGGAGAAACGGCCTGTTCCCGCACCCGCGGAAGCGCCCCTTCCGCACGTCCACGCCCTTCATCGTGCGCCTGCTGCGCGAGGACCTCGAGCCGCCGCCGCAAGTGCTCGCCGATCCAACGCAGTGGTACCTCTTGGACGGCGACCGCGACGTGGAGCACATGTCGCCGGAATGAGGCAGGGGCGCGGCGCTCGCGGCTTGCCTGCGGGCCGGGTATCCTCGCCTGGCATGGAGCGCGTCAAGGACGGACTCAAGCAAGCGCTGCGACGCGCGCTGTCGCTCCTGAACGGCGCCGGCCTGGGACTGCTGCTGCGCCGCCTGGGCTGCGCGCGCGGCGCGGGCATCGTCCTGACGCACTGCATCGGCTACGCGCCCGAGACCGCGCACCTGCCGGCCGACATGAAGACCTCGGCGCGGAAGGTCGAGCGCCTGCTCCTGGCGCTCCGGCGCCGCGGCGTGCGCTGCGTGGCCGTGCGCGACCTGGTCGCGGCCCTGGAGCGCGGCGAGCCGCCCGAGCGCCTGCTCGCCTTCACCATGGACGACGGCTACCGCGACAACTTCACCAACGCCCTGCCGCTGTTCGAGCGCCACCGGGCCGAGGCCACGGTCTTTCTCGAGACGCACGTGCTCGGCACGCGCGTCGTGTCCTGGCTGCACCGCTTCTTCCGCGTGGTGCACGATCGCGGCGTGGCCTTCTTCGCCGCCGAGTACGCGAGGCGCACGCGCGAGGCGGCGCTGGGCGCGCGCCTGGTGGCCGCGGCCGCGAGGCCGGGAGCGGCCGCGGAGCGCGAGGTGAAGCGCCTCTTGAAGTACGAGGCGGACCTGGACGAGCGCGAGCGCGTCACGCGCGAGATCCTGGAAGCGGAGGGCGGGCGCGACGCGGAACTGGCGGCCGCCTACCTCACCTGGCCGGAGGCCGAGGAGCTCTCGCGGCGCGGGGTAGAGCTCGGTGCGCACACCGTGCACCACGAGGTGCTGGCGCGCCTGAGCGCGGCGGGCGTGCGCCGCGAGATCGAGCAGTCGGCGCGCAGCATCAGCGAGCACTCCGGCGTGCCGGTCGTGTCCTTTGCCTACCCTTACGGCCGGACCTGGGACTACCACGCGGACTGCTTCCCGGCGCTGAAGGACCTGGGCTTCACCTCGGCCTGCGCCGCGATTCGCGGCGTGAACGACGCGCGCACCGACCGCCTGGAGCTCCGGCGCCTGCCGCTCAGCGACGCCATCCCCTTGAACGACATCCTGGCGGAGATCGACGGCACCTTCGCCCTGGCGCGCAGGTTGCTCCGCGTGAACCTGTGAACGTCGGGCGCGTCCGGCGCCGGCGGCGCGCCCTTGTCTGGCGCCGCGCGTCGCAGTAGGGTGGCGCGATGGCGCTTCGTTCAGGGACGTCTTTGCGATGAGTCCCCGTGAGGCCGGTCTGCTGGCCGCCGCCCTCGGCCTTCTCGCCGCTCTGCTGCTCGTCCCCCTCTGCCGGCGCCTGGCGCTGCGCTTCAACATCGTGGACCGGCCGGGTGCGCGGAAGATGCAGACCATGCCGGTGCCGCTCCTGGGCGGCGTGGCCGTGGCGCTGGCCGCCTGGGCCGCGACCGAGGCGACCGACGCCTTCTACCAAGGCAAAGGCACCATGTCCCTGGAGCAGCACGGGCACATCCTGCTGGCCGGCGCGCTCATCTTCCTCATCGGGCTGGTGGACGACATCTTCAAGGACAAGGTCGGCCCGCTGCTCAAGTTCATCGGCCAGTTCCTGGCCGTGGCCGTGATCTTCGGCGAGCGCTACGCCGAGGTGGTGACCGGCGCGGCCACGGCCGGCGGCGTCTTCCACCTGCTGACCACCACGATCTGGTTCCTGACCGTGGTGAACGCGGTGAACTTCGTCGACAACATGAACGGCCTATGCCCCGGGCTGACCATGATCTCGCTGCTGGTCGGCCTGTTCGGCGTGGCGGCCGGCTTCGACGCGCGCTCCGCCATCCTCGCCGGCGCGCTGGGCGGCGGCATGCTCGGCTTCCTGCCGTACAACTACCCGGCGGCGCGCGTCTTCCTGGGCGACGCGGGCAGCCACCTGGCGGGCTTTTTCCTGGCGCTGCTCTCGCTCGAGTTCACCGCCGGATTCCTCTCGGCGGACGCGCGTTTCTTCGGCTTCGACGCCTTCATCCCGGCCATGCTGCTGCTCGGCATCCCCCTGTTCGACATCCTCTTCTCGGTGGTGCGCCGTTTGAGCGAGAAGCGGCCGCTCTTCTACGGCGACGCGCGCCACCTCTCGCACCGCCTGGTCGGTGCCGGCCTCGATCCGGCCTCGGCGGTCATGCTGCTCTGGGGCGTGCATCTCATCGTCGCGGCCGCGGGCGTGGTGGCCCTGGGCCAGGGCGCGCTCGAGCGCTACGCCACCTTCGCGCTGGTGCTGCTGTTCCTAGGTCTGCTCTCGGGCGTGCTGGTGCGCGTCGAGCGCCTGCGCCAGGAGCGATTGAACGGCGGGCGCCAGGAAGCGCGCTGAGGGGGCCTTGGATCCCAAAGAGTTCCAGATCCAGTACGAGATCGAGGAGACGCACTGGTGGTTCCAGGCCAGGCGGCGGCTGGTGCGTCGCTTCGTCGAGCAGGTGCGGCGCGACCTGGGGAAGCCCCTGCGCATCCTGGACGTGGCCTGCGCCACGGCCATGTCCTTCCGCTTCCTCTCCGACCTGGGAGCGATTCGCGGCCTGGACATCTCCACCGAGACGATCCGTTACGCGCGCGAGCGCGGGGTGGAGCGCATCGTGCGCGGCGACGCGCAGGACATGCCCTTCCGCGCGGCGGCCTTCGACCTGGTGGTGGCGCTCGACGCCTTCGAGCACTTCCCGGACGACGCGCGCTCCATGGGCGAGGCGCGGCGCGTGCTCCAGCCTGGCGGGGCGCTCATCTGCACGGTGCCGGCGTTCCGCGCGCTCTGGAGTCCGCACGACGACGCCTTCCACCACCTGCGGCGCTACCGGCGCGGTGAGCTCCGGGACAAGCTCACCGCCCAGGGCCTCAAGATCGAGCGTCTGTCCTACTACTCGATGCTCCTCGCGCCGCCGCTCTACGTCTTCCGCAAGGCGCGCCAGCTCCTCGGCCGGGGCAAGGAAGCGCGCTCCGACTTCACCGTGCCGATCCCGGCGTTCGTCGAGCGGGGACTTGGCGCGGCCATGGCGTTCGAGGCGTGGCTGCTCGCGCGCGCCGACCTGCCGTTTGGCGCTTCCCTGATCTGCCTGTGCCGGAGGGAGTGAGGAGACGAGCGGCCCGTTGAACAAGCGCTCCGTGGCGGAGGCGAGCGCATCGCGGCCGATCTCGGCGTCGCGAGATCCTCGGCGAATGCGATTCGCCTTCGGTCTTGCTCCTTGATCCTGGCGCGCGAGCGACAATCCACCGAGCCCGAGCCGCGTCCGGCACGCACGGACGAGGCGGCGACCTTGAGCGCTGCCCCTCGGCACGGTCGACCCGAGCCGAGCGGGTGCCCGCAAGGAGCTGGGCGCTGCGAATCCCATCCGTCTGGCCGGAAACGCGGGGTGCGACGGCTGCATTCGGCCCTGCTCATGGTCCTTTCTCGATGAATGTGGATCGTGGGCTTGATCTGGCTGAGCGGTCATGCTATTTTATGCCCAATCAGATGAGCAGCAAGAGACATCCGATTCAGCAGCGGTTTGCCTTCGCCCGGCGCGGCGGGAGGCGGCCCGGAGCGGGACGCAAGCCCAAGGGAGAGCGGCCCGGCGTGTCGCACAAGACGCGCGAGCCGCTTGCGGCGCGCTTCCCGGTGCATGTGACCGTGCGGCTCGAGCGGGGGCTCCCCGGCCTG
>DYIW01000177.1:1761-12362 GCA_020723465.1 Phycisphaera mikurensis | reverse complement strand
TGGTCGCCACCTCCACGCCCTCGTCGACGAACAGGCTGGTGATGCCCACCGCTTCCTCGAGCAGGCCGCCGCGGTTGCCGCGCAGGTCGAGCACCAGGGACTTCATGCCGGCCGTGGCCAGCGCGCCCAGGGCCTGGCGCAGCTCGCCCGCGCTCTCCTCCTGGAAGCCCTTGAGGCGCACGTAGGCGATGCCGCGCTCCGCGTCGATGAGGCGCGGGTCGATGACCGAGGGGCGCTGGATGGTGTCGCGCGTCACCTCGACCTCGCGCTCGGGCGGCGGCTCCTCTCCGGGCGCGGCGTAGGGGCGCACGGTGATGCGCACCGGCACGCCGGCGCCGTCCATGATCTTGATGCGCGCGACGATCTCGTCGCTGTCGAGCGCGGTGCAGTCCACGCCGTCCACGCCGATGATGCGGTCGCCGGTCTCGAGGCCGGCCTTCTCCGCGGGCGATCCGGGGAAGGTGTAGAGCACGGTCACCGGCTCGCCCGCCTGATAGACCGCGAAGCCGATGCCCACGTAGCGGCCCTCGTTCTCCTCGCGGAAGCGCGCCTCCTCGTCCGGATCGATGAAGGCGGAGTAGAGGTCGCGCCTGGCCATGCCGCGGATCGCGTCGAAGGCCAGCTCCTCGGCGGTCACCGGTTCGTGGTAGCGCTCGGCGATCTGGCGGGCGGCCTGGCGGATCCAGGCCATCTGGTCGTCGCTGCGCTCGAGCAGGTGGAACCTGTCGAGCACGTGGAACATGAGCAGCGCCGCCGCGCCCACGACCAGCGCCGGCAGCAGGAACGACGCCAGGAACGCGCGCGCCGTCCGCCGCATCGGGTCCGCTTCTCGCGGGCGCCTGCTCGGGGAGTGCATCGCTAGGCCAGGCCGTCGAGGAACGCGGCGAGGCGCTCCAGGCCGGCCTGGATCTCCTTGACCGAGGCCGCGTAGGACAGGCGGAAGCAGTCATCGTCGCCGAACACGCCGCCCGGCACCACCGACACCAGCGCGTCGTTCAGCAGGGCCTCGCAGAAGGACGCGGAGTCGCTGATGTGCACGCCGCCGCGCGAGGTGCGCCCGTAGCACGCGGCCACCCGGGGGAAGACGTAGAACGCCCCTTCCGGCGGGTCGAGCTCGAGGCCGCGCAGGGAGCGCATGCGCGCCAGGACCATCTCGCGCCGGCGCTCAAACTCCGCGCGCATGGGCTCGACCTCGTCGCGGCAGCTCTTCAGCGCCTCCAGGGCGGCGTGCTGCGAGATGCTCGACGCATTCGAGGTGGTGTGGCTCTGGATGCTCGACATGGCGGCGATGACCTCGCGCGGGCCGAGGGCCCAGCCGAGGCGCCAGCCGGTCATGGCAAAGGACTTGGACACGCCGTCGCACACCACGGTACGCTCGCGCAGACCGGGGCGCACCGCGGCGAAGGTGCGATGGCGCGCGTTGTCGTAGACGAAGGGGCCGTAGACCTCGTCCGACACCACGGCGAGGTCGTGGCGCAACACCACGTCGCCGATCGCGGCCAGGTGCTCGGCGTCGAGCACCGCGCCCGTGGGGTTGTTCGGCGAGTTGAGGATGAGCACGCGCGAGCGCGGGGTGACGGCCTTCTCCAACTCCTCGGCGGAGAGGCGGAAGCCGTCTTTGGCGTGCGTGGGAACGAGGCGCGTGGTCGCGCCGCACAGGCTCACCATCTCGGGATAGGACAGCCAGTAGGGCGCCGGGATGAGCACCTCGTCTCCCTCCTGGACCATGGCGAAGAGCGCGTTGGCGATGGCCTGCTTGGCTCCGGCCGTGACCACGACCTCCTTGCCCGGGTCGTAGGCCACGCCCTGCTCCCCCTTGAAGGCGTCGCAGATGGCCTTCCTCAGGGGCAGGATCCCCTCGTTCGCGGTGTAGTGCGTCGCGCCGGCCTCGATGGCCGCGCGCGCCGCGGCGCGCACGCGCTCCGGCGTGGGGAAGTCGGGTTCGCCCAGCCCGAAGGACAGCACGTCCTTGCCAGTTGCCTTGAGCTCCTGCGCGCGCTGCGCTAGCCGAAACGTCGCCGACGGCTTGAGATTCCTGGCACGATCACTCAGCGGCACCGTCATGGAAGACCTCGAATGCGTTCAACTACGGAGGCAGAAACGGATTCTGCACTCTAGCCGGCAGGTGCGGATGCCTCAAGGGCGGATCGTGAGGCGCGGGCTGGCGCGCAGGCGCGGGGCGCACGATCGCAACCTGGAAACCGCGCAAGCTCTGCCGCCCTCGCACGTAGAATCCACGGGTTGCGTTGTCGCGGCGATGCAGCCGGCGGAGCGCCGGGCGGACGGGCGCTCCGCGGCTGATCGACGGCAGCGGTTCGACATCGCGGAATCCCGCCGAGGTGAGTCGTCCCCCGTGAGGGGCGGCGGCCTGAACGGCTGGTGCGATCGCGAACCACCGCCTGCCAGGCTGAAGCGTGAACCGCGCTGTGCGACGTTGGGGCGTACGGGTTTCCGTCCTCATCCGAACTGGCTTCGTTCCCGAAGGAAACGATCGCGTGAAAAGGGCCACCAAGAGCATCCTGACGATCCTGGTCTTCCTGGTGGGGCTGGCCTACTTCGCCTTCACCCTCTTCTTCTTCGACCCGTTCGAAGGATCGTATCAGGACGATTTCGCGGACTCGCCGATCGCCCTGGAGTTCGTGGTTCCCAGGAACATCGACTACTTCGTGCACAAGCGCTCGCTGCAGAACGACTTCGACCAGTACGAGTTCCCTGTTCCGTACCTGTGGGATCGCGTCCGCCTGACCCGCAACTGGCAGAAGTTCGAGAGCACGCCGCTCTACGAGCAGGCCGCGGGGCAGCTCGACCTCGCCGCGAAGGTGCAGAAGGTCCGCGAGGCGGTCTCCCGCGTGCCGTTGCTCGATGCCCTCGCCGACCTGCTCGGCCGCGACGCGGCCGTGTTCGGGCGGCTCGGCGGCCGGGTCTACAAGGACCCGGAGACCGCCGCGGTGTTCCTCGGCTCCGCGCTGGCGAAGTTCGCCTACGAGGTCGCCGGCTACGGCGCGCTGCGCTCGCTCTTCAGCATGCCTTTCGCCGTGGAGGAGGACGAGCGGGGCGTCCGTAGCATCACCCTCGAGGACGGCACGCGCATCCACGTCTACCGCCGCCAGGACCTGTTCGTGGTGGGGAACGGGCCGCTCCTGGTGCGCGAGGTGGTGGACCTGCTCGACCTGGGCCGAGAGGGGCGCGAGGGCAGCCTCGGCCGCCTGCGCCGGTACAACGTCACCGTGGCCCAGCAGGAGACCAACGAATTCGCCGGCATCGCCACCAACCAACAGCTCGTGTTCGAGCAGGTCGACGAGCGCCTGCAGCTCCACGCCGACCTGCCGGCGATGTTCTCCCTGGTCGACTTCGACGAGGCCTTCCTGGAGCCGCGCGGGGAGGTCTCGCGCTGGCTCCTGGCGCGCCTGTTCAGCCCCAGGTACTACAAGGACTGCACCCTCGACATCGGCTTCGGCGACGTCCTCGACCTGCGCAGCATGGTCGGCTTCAACCGCGAGGCGGCCGAGGCGGCGGAAAGCGGCTTCTACGATCGCCGCACTTTCGAGCTGCGCAAGGCCATGGACGCGGCGGCCGCGCTCGTGCCCGAGGACACCTACTTCCTCATGGCGGCGCGCGTCGACATGCAGAAGTTCCTGCCGAAGCTGCTCGCCGGGCTGACCGAGGTCGATCCCGCGGCGCGCGAGCTGATGGACGAGCTGATCGCCGCCATCCGCCGCATGCGGCCCGACTTCCGCGCCGGCAACTCCATGGAGGCCGCGCGCTACGCGGCCACGCTGCTGGGCCAGGACGTGGTGGTGGCGTTGAAGAGGGACACGTACTTCGGTCCGCCCGAGCATCCCTCGCCGCTGGTCGGGATCTTCCTGCAGGTCAAGGAGCGCGGCCCGGAGTTCGAGGAGCTGGAGAAGGCGCAGGGGAACCCGCAGGTCGCCACCGGCTACAACGGCTTCATCTTCCCCATCCAGAAGGCGCACAACAACCTCAAGCAGCAGGAGCGCGGGGTGTGCAAGTGGTACCGCGTCTGGCACGAGAAGGCCGGCTCGCCCAACGAGCGCTTCATCCAGGACGTGGTGCTGATCGGCACCGGCATCCGCAACGTCTCCTTCGGCATCATCGACCCGCGGTCGCAGACCGAGGGGCCGTGGACGCTGGCCGTGGTGCTGTCGCCGCGCGCCGCGCTGCTGGAGAGCGCCGAGGGCGGCGGCAGCGAGAACGAGTGGCGCGGCACGGCCCACGAGATGATGACCGACTTCATCAAGCTGTCGGTGAGCGGCGGCGCGCCCACCTCGGCCCCGAACGGCTACACCAAGGAAGTGCGCACGGTGCGCTCGCTGCGCGAGTCGCGGAAGTACCAGGAGGGGCGCGAGTTCCTCGAGGGCTTCGCCTCCGTGGCCGTGTACCTCGACTTCGAGCGCTGGAAGGAGGTCCTGCTCGACGGCTCCCTGGCCTACGCCGAGCAGGCCACGGAGCTCGACACCGCAGAGTGGCAGGAGGTGGCGCGCAGTGTGCGCCAGGAGCTGATGAACGGCGAGTTCGCCGCCTGGCGGGGCAAGGAGATGCCCGCGGCGGTGAAAGAGCGCTTCGACCGAGCCGTCGAGACGCGCAAGGCGGCGATCGACCGGGAGCGCCTCGCCACTACCGTGCCCCAGAAGCAGCGCGACTACGAGGAAAGCCTGACCTGGGTCGACTTCTTCCAGGACGCCTTCCTGGCGGCCCGGATCGAGGAGACCGGCGAGAACATCGAGCTGCGGGCGCGGATTCGCACGCAGTTGGATTGATCCGCCCCCCCCGCTGCCGCTAGAATGCGGGCCCTCCATCCGTGCCGGGGTGGCGGAATTGGCAGACGCGCTAGGTTGAGGGCCTAGTTCCCGTATTAGGGAGTGCAGGTTCAAGTCCTGTTCCCGGCACCACCTTCCTTCCCGCGATGCGGCTGTTTCACCGGAGCATCCCTGGTCCGTTCGCGTGCGGAAGCGCGGCCGGTCTCCCGGCTCCCCGGTTGTCCCTGCGTGCGTTACAGTGCAGGTCGCAGGGAATGGGCCGGCCAGGGCGAAACCGCGGCCGGCGCTGCCACCCGTTCCCGAACAAGGAGGCAGCCCATGCGCGCGCTCGCCCGGTTCGGATCCCCTCTTCTCTCCTTCCTCGTTCTCGCGTCGATCGCCGCCGGCGCCTTCGGCCAGGTGCCCACGGACGTGCAGGAACCCGGCACGCAGCCCGGCGAGGTGAGCAACATCGAGACGGTCGACAAGTGCAACAACTGCCACGGCGGCTACGACGTGTCCGCCGAGCCCTGGCACCTGTGGGCCGGCGGCATGATGTCGCATGCCACCCGCGATCCTCTGTTCTGGGCGACCGTGGCCGTGGCCGAGGACACGTTCGGCGGCGCCGGCGACCTGTGCCTGCGCTGCCACACGCCCGACGGCTGGCTCGGCGGCCGCTCCGTGCCGACCGATGGATCGGCTCTGGGGCCGGGCGACGCCAGCGGCGTGGCCTGCGACGCCTGCCACCGTCTGACCAACCCGGACCGGTCGGAGCACCTGGGAGTGCAGGTCGCTCCGTTCCTCGCCCACGACGAGCTGAACCCGGCGACCGGCTACTTCGGCAGCGGCATGTACGTGATCTGGAATGGAAACTCGAAGCTCGGGCCCTACGCGGACGCGCAGCCCAAGCATCAGTGGCTGCCGTCGCAGTTCCACCGCGATGCCCGCTTCTGCGGCACCTGTCACGACGTGTCCAATCCGGTGGTGGGGGACCTGGCGCACAACAACGGCGCCCAGGTGCCGCTCTTGCCCGGGACGTTCAGCGGCGTGCCCGGCGCGCCCGTGAACGGGAAGGCGGCATTCAACAGCTTCCCGTTCCAGTACGGCGTGGTGGAGCGGACCTTCAGCGAGCACCAGTCGAGCGCCTTCGCCAGCCTGCTCGTGTCCCAGTATGCGAGCCTGCCGGCGGACCTGCGGGACGGCGCCATCGAGAGCGCCTGGCAGGCGGCGCTCGCGGGCGGGCCGAACGGCAACTACGCCGACGGCACGCCGCGCACGTTCACCTGCCAGACCTGCCACATGCGGCCCACGACCGGCTACGGCGCCAACAAGCCCGGCATTCCGCTGCGCGCCGACCTTCCCACGCACGATCAGACCGGGGGCAACGCCTGGACGCCGCAGGCGATCCAGTACCTCGACGCGCAAGGCAAGCTGGTGATCGGCGGCGGGTTGACGGCCGCCGAGCAGCAGGCCCTGCAGGACGGACGGACGCGCGCCCTCGCCAACCTGCAGGAGGCGGCCGCGCTCGAGGTGGCGGGGAACACGGTGAAGGTGATCAACCTGATCGGCCACAAGCTGATCTCGGGCTTCCCCGAGGGCCGGCGCATGTGGCTGCGCGTCAGTTGGCGGGACGGCGCCGGCCAGGTGGTGCGCGAGGACGGCGCCTACGGCCCCCTCCAGGTCACGCTGCAGGGGCAATTGCTGGCCGTGGACACCATCCTCGAGCCTGACTCGCCCCATCTGCGCATCTACGAGGCGCACTACGCCATGACCAGGGAGTGGGCCAGCCAGCTCGTCAGCCTGGGCTTCCCCGCGTCCCTGCCGCTTTCGTTCGACCGGGTCACGGGCGCGGTGAGCAAGACGCTCGGCCAGCTCGCGGCCGACCCGCCGGGCGCGTACCACGAGACCTTCCACTTCGTGATCAACAACATGGTCGCGTTCGACAACCGCATTCCGCCCTACGGCTTCTCCTTCGACCAGGCGCGCGCACGCAACGCGCTGCCGGTGCCAGCCAGCCAGTACGGCGATCCCGGACCAGGCGGCGTCTACGACTACTTCGACGTGGTCGACCTCGATCCGCCGGTGGGTGCAGAGAGCGCCGTGATCGAGCTGCTCTACCAGTCGACGAGCTGGGAGTACGTGCAGTTCCTCAGGCTGGCCAATCAGGGCGGCGTGCCGCATCTCGCCAGCACGGGCCAGAACCTGCTGGATGCCTGGCTGAACACGGGCATGGCCGCGCCGGTCGTCATGGAGACGGCGACCTGGACCGCGCCCTTCGAGCCGTGGACCGACCTCGGGTACGGGCTGGCGGGCACGCACGGCGTGCCGGTTCTCACGGGCAGCGGCGGGCTGATCGGCGGACAGCCGGTGACTCTGACCCTCGGCAGCGCCCTGCCGAACTCGACGGCAAACCTGATCGTCGGTCTCGCGCCGCTCTACGCCCCGTTCTACGGCGGCACCCTCGTGCCCAGGCCCGACCTGCTCATCCTGGGACTGCCCACGGGCGCGGGCGGCAGCCTCGCGCTCGGCGCGCCGTGGCCCGCGGGCCTGCCCTCCGGCCTCTCCTTCTACTTCCAGTACTGGATCGCCGATCCCGCGGCGCCGCAGGGCCTCGCGGCCTCGAACGCGCTCAGGGCCACCACGCCCTGACCAAGCCTCGCCGCGGCGCCGCTATACTGGCCCGTTTCCTTCCAGGCCACGCAAGCGGAGCCGACATGGGCGCGGAACGCGAGGTTCTCGAACTGGACGCGGTCATCGTGGGCGCCGGGCCGGCCGGCCTCGCCGCCGCGTACCACCTGCAGCGGCTGATCCAGCGGCACAACGAGGACCGTGCGGCGGGCCGTGGCGAGGGCCCCGACCTGAGCGAGGCGATGATCGCGGTGCTGGAGAAGGGCGCGGCCGCCGGGGATCACATCCTCTCGGGCGCGGTGATGGACCCGCGCGGCCTGGCCGAGCTCATGCCTGACTACGAGGCGCAAGGGTGCCCCGGCATCCGCTGCGCCGGCGACGAGGTCTACTACCTGACGCGCACCGGCAAGATCCGCGCGCCCTTCGTGCCGCGGCCGCTCAGGAACGAGGGGCTCCGCATCCTCTCCCTCAACGAGATGGTGCGCTGGCTGAACGGCAAGGTGGAGGAGCTGGGCGTGCAGGTCTTCGCCTCCTTCCCGGCCGCGGGCCTGCTCATCGAGGAGGGGAAGGTGCGCGGCGTGACCACCGGCGACAAGGGTGTGGACCGGAACGGCGGCAAGAAGCCGAACTTCGAGCCGGGCATGGACGTGCGCGCCAAGGTCACCATCCTGGCCGAGGGAGCGCGCGGCTCGCTCACCAAGAAGCTGGTCAAGGAGCTGGGGCTGGACGCGGGCCGCAATCCCCAGGTGTACGCGACCTGTGTGAAGGAGCTGTGGCGGGTCAAGGGGATCGACGGCAAGCACCAGGGCCGCGTCATCCACACGCTCGGCTTCCCGCTGGATCGGAAGACCTACGGCGGCGGGTTCATCTACTTCCCGGGCGGCGACCAGGTCGTCGTTGGCTTCGCCACCGGTCTCGACTACGCCGATCCGACCACGGATCCGCACGCCTGCTTCCAGCAGTACAAGACGCACCCCTTCGTCAGGGAGCTGCTCGCCGGCGGCGAGATGCTCCGCTACGGCGCCAAGACCATTCCGGAGGGCGGTTACTGGTCGCGCCCGAAGTCCTACGTCCCCGGCTGCCTGATCGCCGGCGACTGCGGCTCGAACCTCAATCCCTCGCGCCTGAAGGGGATCCACACCGCCATCAAGACGGGCATGCTCGCCGCCGAGGCCGCCTTCCGCGCCATCGTGCGGAACGACTCGTCGGAGGCGGTGCTCGGCGGCTACGAGGACGCCATCCAGGGCTCATGGGTGAAGGAGGAGCTCTTCCGCAGCCGCAACTTCCACCAGGCGTTCGACAAGGGCATGCCGCTGGCGATCCTCGACCTCGGGCTGCAGTTCGCCACGGGCGGGCGCGGCCTGCGGGACCGGTATCCGCTCGAGCCCGGCCACACGCACATGCGGCGCCAGGGAGGCGCGCCCCGGCCGGAGCGGTTCAAGCCCGACGGCGCGCTCACCTTCGACAAGCTGACCGACGTCTACCGCTCCGGCACGACGCACGAGGAGGATCAGCCCTGCCACCTCGTGGTCACGGTCGCGCCGGACCACTGCAGCACGACCTGCGCCGAGGAGTACGGCAATCCCTGCCAGCATTTCTGCCCGGCGGCCGTGTACGAGATGGTCGAGGCACCGGAGCGCGGCGACGGCAGGAAGAAGCTGCGCATCAACGCTTCCAACTGCGTGCACTGCAAGACGTGCGACGTGATGGATCCCTATCAGGTGATCGAGTGGCGCACGCCCGAGGGCGGAGGCGGCCCGGTCTACACGGGCCTGTGAGCCGCGGCGCGCGGGCGGCCGGCGCGGTTGATCGTCAGGGGCGAGCGCCTCAGGCGGAGCGCCGCGTGTAGAAGACGGCGCCCCCGTCCGTCCGGCGCGCGAAGGCGCTGTTCAGCTTGAACGTCGTTTCGGCGCTGCCGAGGATCAGGCACCCCCCCGGTTCCAGGATTCCGTCGATCCGTTCCAGGATGCGCTCGCGCGTCGCGACGTCGAAGTAGATCAGCACGTTGCGTAGGAGCACGATGCCGGGCGGCGGCAGCGCGGGCCAGCGGCCGGCCAGGCTGAGGCGCCGGAACTCGATCAGCGCGCGGACCTGCGGCTTCACCTGCCAGCACTTCCCGGACGGCGTGAAGCAGCGCTGCAGCAGCTCCGCGGGCAGCCCGCGGCTCACCTCGAGCTGGTCGAAGACGCCTTGCCTGGCGCGTTGCAACAGCGACTCGGAGACGTCGGTGGCGAGGATGGCGACGTTCCTGCCGGCCCCTCGTCCCGCCAGCTCCTGCACGAGGAACGCCAGGGAGTACGGCTCCTGGCCGGTCGAGCAGGCGCAGGACCAGATGGTCAGGCGCTGCCCGCGGGGCCGGGCGGCCACCCGTTCCGGGATGAGCTTGTCGCGCAAGAGCGCGAAGCACGCCGCGTCGCGGAAGAAGCTCGTCTCGCTGGTGATCATCGCCTCGACGACCTCGTCGCACAGGCCGTGTCCGGGAGCGGCGCGCAGCGCCCTCACCAGGTCGCCGAGGCTGGGGATCTTCCGGGCGCGCAGGACGCGCGCGAGCCGCGATTCCACCAGGTACTCCTTCCCCGTTTCGATGACGATGGCTGTCCGCTCCCGCACCAGCGCGCTGATGTACTCGAAGTCGCGCGGGTCAATTGTCATGGGGCAGGCGCCGCTCCATCAAGCGTTCACCGGCGAGGGCCTGGCGCCGCGCGAACCGCCGGCCACGCGCTGCACGATCTCGGCGGCGATGCGCTCGACCGGGAGGACCTTGTCCGCGAGCCCGGCGGCGACGACCGATCCGGGCATGCCCCACACCACCGAGGTTGGCTCGTCCTGCGCGAGGATCAGGCCGCCCGACTCGCGCACGGCCCGCGCGCCGAGCATGCCGTCATGTCCCATGCCCGTCAGGATCACGGCCAGCGCGCCGCGCCCGCCCGCCGCGGCGACCGAGCGGAACAGCACGTCCACCGAGGGGCGGCAGAAGTTCACTTCCGGATCCTCGTTGAGCCTGAGGACGCGCCTTGCCCCTTCCTTCGCCACCGTCAGGTGCTGGCCGCCGGGGGCGACGAACGCCGCGCCGGGACGCACCGGCGTGCCCTCGCCGGCCTCGGCCACGGCGATCGCGGACTTGCTGGCCAGGCGCTCGGCGAGCAGGCGCGTGAAGATGGGCGGCATGTGCTGGGTGATCACGATGCCGGCGGGGAAGCCGCGAGGGATGCAGGC
>DYIW01000177.1:0-1751 GCA_020723465.1 Phycisphaera mikurensis | reverse complement strand
CCCGCCAGTCGAAGCGCCGATGGCGACCAGGTCGATCGCGCCCGGCGCAATCACGCCGGGGGCAGGGCGCGACGGCGCGGCGCGGGCGAGGCGCATGATCTGCGCCGAGGGCGTGAAGCGCGGCACGGGCAGCCGGCAGAGGGCGCGCAGCTTGGGGATGAGCTCGCCGGTGATGCGCTCCACCGCCTGCGCGACGTTCGCCGCCCGCGCCGGCTTGGCGACGTAGTCGGAGGCACCGCGCGCGAGCGCCTCGATCGTGGCCACGCCACCCGCCTCGGTCAGCGTGCTGACCATCACCACCGGCAGCCTGCTCCCGCGCGCGCGGATCGCGCGGACCGCCTCCAGGCCGTCCATCACCGGCATCTCGACGTCGAGCGTGACGATGTCCGGTTTGAGGCGCTCGATCGCCTCGAGGCACTGGCGGCCGTCGCGCGCCGTGCCGGCGACCACCAGGCCGGGGTCGGCGTTGATCACGTCGCTCAGCACTCTGCGGAAGAGCGCGGAGTCGTCGACGATCAGCACGCGGACCTTGTTCATCGCTGGTGCTCGCAACCGAAGGCGGCTCTCGGCCTCAGCAGTACGAGGAGAGCAGCGCGTCCAGGCGCGGCCTGGTGGCCTCAACGGCCGGCTCGAGCGCCGCGCGCTCCAGCTCGAGGGTCTCGAGCGCGTACGGCGTCACCTCCGCGGCCTGCTCGTCGCCGTGGGGCGCGATGCGGTGGGCCAGCGCATTCGCGGCTTGCGTGAGGGCCGCCACGGCGGCCATGGCCGCGGCGTCGCGCCCGCCGCCGCCCGCGTACTCGCACAGGTGCTCGGCCCCGTCCGCGGGGGCGTGGTGGAACTTGATGCCGTGCGAGATGCTGTCGGGCAGGTTCCAGGCCCGGCTCACCAGGGCGCCCAGCTCGGCGTGGTGGACGCCGAGGACCTCCGTCTCGGCCTCCAGGCGGGACAGGCCCGCACCGCCCCCGGCCTCGGTCAGGATCCTCAGTGCGTCCTCGTCCAGGAAGCGACCGAGCACCAGCTTGCCGACGTCGTGCAGCAGCGCGGCGGTGAACGCCTCCGGGGGGACCGGCGCCCCGCGACAGCCCGCCCTGAGCGTCTCGGCCGCGAGGGCGGCGCAGACGGAGTGCTGGAAGAGTTCGCCCTCGGCGTAGCCGTAGGCGGGCAGCGCGGAGGTCATGCGGCCGCGCATGGCCGAGGCGATGGCGTAGGAGAGCACTACACCCGAGCCGAGCCGCGCCACCGCCTCCTTGACCGTGGCGATCTCGCGCGAGCCCCCGCGCAGCACCGAGTTGGCGCTCCGCAGCACGCGCCCGGTCAGCGCCTGGTCGTAGGAGACGACGTCCGCCACCTCGCGCAGGTCGAAGTCCTCTGCGCTGACGATGTTCGCCAGGCGGGAAGCGGTCTCGGAAAGCGGTTCCAGGCTCATCGCCGAGTCGATGACTTCGGCCAGGTCGATCATGCTCTGCTCCAGGCGCGTACGGCGCGGGGGCCGCTCCCGGCGTGGGCTGCCGGCAGACCTCGCGCGGCCCCCTCCTGCTCGCTTTTCGGCACGCGCCCCGGCGCAGCTTCGTGGAAAAATGCGCCGGTCTCCCCGAGCCGCAGGAGAGGGGCGTCGCGGCTGTTTGGCTGGGAACCGGAGATGGGGAGGGTGGCATGAGGAGCGTCGCGGCCGTTTCCCCGGAACGGGAGGGGAAGCGAGGTGAGGAGCGATCGCGGCCGTTTCCCTGGCCTCCGGGAGCGGCGTCGCGGCT
>DYIW01000176.1:3382-12363 GCA_020723465.1 Phycisphaera mikurensis | reverse complement strand
CATTGTCGGCGATGGACATGGGAAACGGGTTCGGCTTCTGAAAGACCATCCCCACCCGGCGCCGCACCGAGACCGGGTCGACGCCCCTGCCGTAGATGTTCACGCCGTCGAGCAGCACCGCGCCGCCGGCCCTGGCCCCCGGGACGACCTCGTGCATCCGGTTCAGGCAGCGGATGAAGGTGGACTTCCCGCAGCCCGAAGGCCCGATGATCGCGGTGACCCGCCGCTCGGGGATCGGCAGGCTGATCCCCTTGAGCGCCTCCGACCTGCCGAACCACGCACGCAGCGCCTCGGCGCGGAGCTTCTCGCCGGCCATCACTCCGGGCGTGGCCTGGGGGGTGACGGCTTCCTCCTCGGCGCGTGGTTTCGTCGGCGCGAAAGGACGAGAGAGCGTGACCATGCTGTTCACCTCGAGCCTCCTCGAGACCAGGTCAGGAGCCGCGCCAGCACATTGAGGACGAGCACCATGCCGACCAAGACGAGGGCGGCGGCCCAGGCCTGCTGGTGCCACTCGGCGTAAGGGGAGACGGCGTAGGTGTAGACCTGGACGGGGAGGGAACCCATCGGCCGATCCAGGCGCGCCGACCAGAAGCGGTTGTTGAACGCCGTGAAGAGGAGCGGCGCGGTCTCGCCTGCCACCCGCGCCACCGCCAGCATGATGCCGGTCGCGATGCCGCTGGCTCCGGTCCTGAGGACGACGCGGAGGATGACGCGCCACTTGGGCAGGCCGAGCGCCAGCCCCGCCTCGCGCAGCGAGTCGGGCACCAGCTTGAGGAGCTCCTCGGTCGTCCGCATGATCGTCGGGACCATCAGGATGCCGAGGGCAATCCCGCCCGCCAGCGCGGAGAAGCGCCGCATGCTGAGCACGACCAGCGTGTAGACGAAGATGCCCACCGCGATCGAGGGCACGCCCGACATGACGTCGGCGGAGAAACGCACCACGGACGCGAAGCGACCGCGACCGCCGAACTCGGCCAGGTAGACACCCGAGAGCACGCCGACGGGGATCCCGACCGCGCAGGCGAGCCCGACCAGAAACAGCGTCCCGCCGAAGGCGTTCGCCATGCCGCCGCCGCTCTCGCCGACCGGCCTTGGCAGCTCGGTGAAGAAGCTCCAGGATAGCCCGCTCACACCCTTGGCGCCGAGATAGAGGAGCACGCTGGCGAGGGGGACGACCGCGAGAAGCGTGAAGGCCACGCAGGTGCCCCGGGCCAGGAGGTCCTTCAGGCGGCGGCGTGAGCCTCGAGAATTCATCACAGCCGCCCCGCGCCGCCGGGCAGACGGCCCACGCGCCAGACCAGCAGGCGCGCGATCAGATTCAGCGCCAGCGTGACGCCGAAGAGGATGAGCCCGAGCTCGGAGAGCGCGGCCAGATAGAGATCGCCCGAGGCCTCGGTGTACTCGTTGGCGATGACGCTGGCCATCGTGTACGAGGGTGCGAAGAGCGACGCCGAGATCTCGGCGCGGTTGCCGATCACCATGGTGACCGCCATGGTCTCGCCGAGGGCGCGGCCGAGGCCGAGGATGATCGCGCCGACGATCCCGGAGCGGGCCTGCGGCAGGACCGCCGCGCGCACCGTCTCCCAGCGCGTGGCCCCGAGGGCGAGCGCGCCCTCGCGCAGGGAGTTCGGCACGGCTCGCATCACGTCGCGGCTCACCGAGGCGATGGTGGGGAGGATCATGATCGCGAGGATCACCCCGCCGGCGAGCATGCCGACGCCGCGGGGCGTACCGCGAAAGAGCGGCAGGAAGCCGAGCGCCCGCTGGAGCGCCGGCTCCACGGTGCCTCGCAGCCAGGGGGCGAGGACGAAGATGCCCCAGAGCCCGTAGACGACGCTCGGGATCGCGGCGAGGAGCTCGATCACGAACCCGAGCGAGCGGCGAATCCAGAGCGGCGCCAGCTCGGCGAGGTAGATGGCGACGCCGAGCGAGACGGGGACCGCGATGAGCAGCGCGAGCAGCGAGGAGACGAGCGTGCCGTAGATGAAGGGGAGCGCGCCGAAGAGCTCGCGCACCGGATCCCAATCCCTGCCGACGAGGAAGCGAAGCCCGAAGCGCTCCAGGCTGAGCGCCGAGGCGCGGGTCATCTGGATGGCCATCGCGGCGAGCGTCAGCACTGTCCCGGCGGCGAAGAGGGCCGTGACCTGACGGAAGACCAGATCGCCGAGGTTGACCTCGCCATCGCGCGAGAGCCACGGCCTGCGGCGCGCGGGGGTCGCGGCGGATTCACCCCGCCTTGAGGGCCGGCCGTCAAGGCCGTCCCACGCCCGATGCTCAGCGCCCCTTGCCACCCCGGACCTCCTAGCTCGAGAGGAGCGGCTTCGCCTTGGACTGGAGCCTGCGCAGGCCCGCCTCGACCTTGGGCAGCACCTGCGCGGGGAGAGGCGCGTAGTCGAGCGAGGGCCCCAGGCGCTGGCCATCGTGGGTCGCCCACCAGAGGAACCTGGCGATGGCCTTTCCCTTCCGGGTGTCCATCTGGTCCTCGTAGATCAGGATGTACGTGAACGCCGAGATCGGATAGGCAGACTTGCCCGGCGCGTCGACGATCGAGAGGCGCAGGTCAGCGGGCATGGAGGCGACCTCGCTGGCCGCGGCCGCGGCGACGTTCTCGAGCGTCGGAGCCACGACGGCGCCGGCGCGATTCCTGAGCGCTGCATAGGCGAGACCGGTCTGCTTGGCGTAGGCGAGCTCCACGTAGCCGATGGTGCCAGGCGTGGTCTTGACCTGCCCGGCCACGCCCTCGTTGCCCTTGGCGCCGAGGCCGAGGGGGAACTTGACGCTCTTGCCCGCGCCGACCTTGCCCTTCCAGGCCGCGCTCACTCTCGAGAGGTACTCGGTGAAGACCGCGGTGGTCCCGCTGCCGTCGGAGCGATGGACGACGGTGATCGCCGACGCGGGCAGCTTCGCCTGTGGATTCATCGCCACGATCGGCGGCGCATTCCAGGTCTTGAGCTCGCCGAGGAAGATGCCCGCCACGATCTCCGGCGAGAGCTGGAGCCGGTCCGTCACCCCCGGCAGGTTGTAGGTGATCGCGACCGCGCCGAGCGTCATCGGGATGTGGAGGAGCTTGGCTGGCGCCTTGCCGAGCTCGGCCTCGGTCATGGGGGCGTCGCTGGCCCCGAAGTCGACCGTGCGCTCGATGATCTGACGGATGCCGCCGCCAGAGCCGATCGACTGATAGTTGATGCGGACCTGCGGATCGAGCTTCTGGTACTCGGCGATCCACTTCGAATAGAGCGGATACGGAAACGTCGCGCCCGCGCCCTGGATCTCCACCTCGCCCGTCGACTCCGCTCCCCGACCGCTCACCGACTCCGCCTTGTCTTTGCAGCCTGCCGCGAGGGCGACGGCGGCCGCGAGCATCACGATCGATCGCATGGTGGCCTCCTTCGTGCCGGAGTAGTTGGTAGCCGAGGCGTGTGACGGTCTCGTGACAGGGCCGTGACGTTTGCCGGCGAGGCTTGTCGCGAAGGTATTTCGGGGCCGTCACCGGCTCGTCACAACGGGCGGGCAGGCTCTCCTCCGAAAGGAGAGCTCATGACTCGCTTGTTACCTCTCGCCCTGGTCCTCCTCGCGAGCTGGGCAGCACGTGCGGAAGCCCCGCCCCAGCCGACGCCCGAAGCCGCCGCCTCCGGACGCCTACCCGAGGCCGTGCGGCCCGAGCCGGCCCTCGAGTCGCGCCTCGTCCTGCGCTACAAGCAGATGGAGCTGCGGCCGGACATCAAGCTCTACCTCGACTGGCAGATCTCGCCGAAGGACGGCGACCACGCCTTTCACCTCACCCGGGCGTATCTGGGCCTGAAGGTCAAGCTCGCCACCTGGCTCTCGAGCCGCGTGACGCTCGACATCTCGCAGGCCTCCGATCTCGGCAAAGCCGGCAGCGTGCCCGTCGTCGACGGAAAGACGCAGGTGCCGGAGAGCAAGCTCAACGGCTCCATCCTCGCCCGGCTGAAGTACGGCTACCTCGAGGCCGCGCTGCCGCTGTCGATTCGCGTCGCGGCCGGAGTGATCCACACGCCGTACATCTACTGGATCGAGCACATCGAGGGTACCCGCTTCCTGCGCAAGATCATGCTCGAGGAGGAGTACGGGTATCCCTCGGCCGACCTCGGAGTCGCGGTCTTCGGCCACGTGCGCGACTATGTCGACTACGCGATCGGCTTCTATAACGGAGGCGGCTACGCGGCCCTCGAGAAGGGCAAGTACAAGGACCTGATCGCCCGCGTCACGCTGCGCCCGCTGCCGCACCACCGCTGGCTCGGCGGGCTGCAGCTCTCGGGCTATGCGCAGGCCGAGCTGCCCGTGCCCGGCAGCGGGACCACGCACCGTCGCTTCGGGGGTGCGGTCACCTACCGGCTCGCCGACGAGATCCTCTCGCCGGACTGCCGACTCGTGCGCGGTGATCGGCTGGCGCTCTGGCTGCAGGCCTTCACATCCGAGGAGGGCCCGGTGGCGGCGCTCGTGCGAACCCTGGCCGTGAGCGGAGGCGCCCGGGTGGAGCTGCCGTGGCGGCTGGAGCTGATCGGCCGCGTCGACTGGTTCGATCCGGGGACGAGCGTCCCTGGCAACGCCACCTGGCGCGGGCTCGGCGCTGTCGCCGTCAAGCTGCATGAGGCGATGCGGGTGGCGCTCGACTACCAGGGGCGCTTCCCGCGGACCGGCGCGAACGAGCAGTTCATCGGTGCGCACGCCGAGCTCGGCCTGTGATCAGGCCGCGGGCAGGCGAACGGTGAAGGTCGTGCCCCTGCCCACGGTGCTCTGCACCTCGACCGTGCCGCCCGCTGCCTCCACGAGGTGCTTGACGATGGCAAGTCCCAGGCCGGTGCCGCCGAGCGCGCGCGAACGGCCGGCGTCGACCCGGTAGAAACGCTCGAAGAGGCGCGGCAGGTGCTTCGGCTCGATCCCCTCGCCCGTGTCCTCGACGGCGAGCAGCCACCTGGACTGCACCCTCTCCGCCGAGACGTTGACCTTGCTCCCCGGAGGGCAGTACTTGATGGCGTTGTCGACGAGGTTGCCCAGCACGCGCTCGAGTGCCCGAGGGTCAGCCACGACGCCCCCGGCGCTCGTCGCCGTGGCGTTGAGCTGGATCTGCTTCTCCCCGGCGCGGCCGCGATAGGACTCGAGCACTCGGTCGATGAAGGGCCCGGGGTCGAGAGGCTCGGGTCGAAGGCGGAAGTCGTGAGCCTCGATCCGCGAGAGATCGAGGAGGTCCTCGACGAGCTGCCGCAGTCGGTCGATGTTGCGCTCCGCGATGTCGACGAATCGGCGCGCCGCTTCCAGATCCGGGACGGACTGGACGGCCGCCCCGGGCCCCGCAGCTCCGAGCGCGGAGCGGAGCGTCTCGGCTGCCGAGCTGGCGGCGGCGATCGGCGTCCTGAGCTCGTGGGAGACGTTGGCCACGAAATCCCGGCGCAGCGATTCGAGCCGCCGGAGGTTGGTGACATCGACGAAGACGGCGATGGTGCCCCGCGGCTCGTCGCGCAGCGGTGCCGCGTGCACGAGGAGCCGGCGCGGCTTGAGCCCGGAGAGCTCCACCTCGGAGGCGATGGGGTCCTGTGCGTCGCCGGCCGCCGCCCCCTCGAGGATCTCCTTCAGCTCGGCGTTCCGGACCACCTCGAGGAGAGGCTTGCCGATCGCCTCGGCGTCCAAGAGGAGCATCTCGCGCAGCGCGGGGTTGACCAGGACGACCCGGCCATCGGGGCCGAGGACCAGCACCCCCTCGTTCATGCCCGTGAGGATGCGGCCGAGGAGGTCCTTCTCCGAGCGCAGCTGCTCGAGCGTCGTGGTGAGGCTCTCGGCGAGCTGATCGAGCGCGCGGCCGAGGGTCGCGACCTCATCGCTCCCGGCAGGTCTGACGCGGCTGCCGAGGTTGCCGGCGGCCATGGTGCGCGCGGACTCGGTGACGCGCCGGACGCTGCGCGAGACCAGGTGGGCGGCGATCGTCGACATCAGGACAGCGAGCCCGAGCGCCATGAGCGAGGCGACGAAGAGGCTTTGATGCAGCTGCGCGATGGCGACCTGGATGTGCGTGAGCGGCGTCGCCAGTCGCGCCACGCCGGCGATCTCGCTGCCGCGCCGGAAGGGAACCGCCACGTACATCAACCGTTCGCCGAGCGTGCTGCTGTGGCGGACGCTCACGCCCTCGCCCCTGGCCATCGCCTCCTTGATCTCCGACCGTCCCGCGTGGCTCTCGAGGGTCGCGAGGTCGCCGAGGCTGACCTCGGAATCGCCGATCACGCTGCCGCCTCGGTCGACCAGCGTGACCCGCGCCTGGGACCGCTTGCCGAGCTCATCGGCGAGCGCGTCCCACGCGCGGCGGTCGCCCGCCTTTGCGACGGTGACGGAGGCGTCCCGCGCGACGAGCTGGGCACGGACGAGGAGGTCAGCACGAACGCGCTCGGTCAGCGAGCGGTCGAGCGCGGTCGACAGGTAGAGACCCGCCGCCACCACCGAGGCCGCGATGAGGCCGAGCGAGACCAGGAACAGCTTGGAGCGGATGCCGAGATTCACTTGCCGGTCTCGGCCGACGCGGCGAAACGGTAACCGACGCCGCGCACGGTCTCGATATAGCGCCCCGCCCCCTCGAGCTTCTCGCGGAGCCGCTTGACATGGGTGTCGACGGTCCGGGTGGTGACCTCGGCAACCATCCCCCAGACATCGTCCAGCAGGACCGTCCTCGTTTGCACGCGGTCGCGTCGTTCGAGGAGCGTGACCAGCAACTTGAACTCGAGGGCGGTGAGCTCGATCTCCCGCTCCTCCACCCAGACCCGATGGGCGCTCGCGTCCACGCGCAGGATTCCGAACTCGTGGATCGGTCTTCCGGCCGATTCGAGTTGACCGCGGCGGAGGATCACCTGGACCCGGAGCATCAGCTCCCGGACGCTGAAGGGCTTGACCACGTAGTCGTCGGCGCCGAGCTCGAAGCCGACCACCCGGTCGATCTCCTCGCCTCTCGCGGTGAGCATGAGGATCGGGATTTCCTTCGCTGCGGGATCCTTCTTGAGGCTCTTGCAGATCTCGGTCCCGGCGAGATCCGGGAGCATCAGGTCGAGGATGATGAGGTCGGGACGGTGCTGGCGAGCGAGGCGCAGTCCCTCCGCGCCACGGAGAGCGGCCAGGGGTTCATGACCGTTCTGCCGCAGGTTGTACTCGAGGACCTGCTGCAGGTCCTCTTCGTCCTCGATGACCAGTACTCGCGCCATTACCGCACTCTGTAGCCGCATACTGTGACGTTTCTGTGACGGCCCTGCAACAACAGCGTCCTGGTGCGTCTGGCGACATCGGCGAGGTGGAGCTTCGGACTTGACTCGTGATACATTTGTATCAGGCTTTGATACGGATGATGGCATGGCACGAGCAGAGAGAGAACCCGAGGCACGCTGGCTGCTTCTGATACATCAGATCCCGCCGAAGCCCGGGTACCTGCGGGTGAAGGCCTGGCGCCGGCTGCAGCGCCTCGGCGCGGTGGCCATCAAGAAGTCCGTCTACGTCCTTCCGCGGAGCAGTCAGGCCGTGGAGGATCTCCAGTGGTTGCTCCGGGAGATCGTCGCTGACGGCGGCGAAGGCTCGATCTGCGAGGCTCGCTTCGTCGAAGGCCTCGCGGACGATCAGGTCAAGGCGCTGTTCCGGACGGCGCGAGACGCCGACTACGCCGAGGTCGCCGAGGAGGCGCGCGCCCTGGCGCAGGAGGCGCCGGCTGCCCCAACGACGGCGGAGGATCGCGCTCGCCTCGAGAGCGGGGTGACTCGCCTGCGCGGGCGTCTGGCCGAGGTCGCGGCGATTGACTTCTTCGCGGCGGCCGGGCGCACCGGCGCCGAGGGGGAGCTCGCCGCGCTCGAGGCTCGCCTGCAGGCCGGGAGCGACACCGAGAGCGCGCACGCCCCGCTCACGCCGGACGACTTCGAAGGCCGTGTGTGGGTCACGAGGCAGGGCGTTCACGTCGATCGCATGGCCAGCGCGTGGCTCATCCGGCGCTTCGTCGACCCGCGCGCGCGTTTCAAGTTCGTCGCCGCGAAAGGCTACCGCCCACGACGCGGCGAGGTGCGCTTCGACATGTTCCAGGCCGAGCTCACCCACGAAGGCGACCGCTGCACCTTCGAGGTGATCCTCGATCGCTTCGGCCTGCGCGATCCGGGCCTGAAGGCGCTCGCCGAGATCGTCCACGACCTGGACCTGAAGGACGGCAAGTTCGCTCGCGAGGAGGCGCCGGGCGTCGCCGGGATCGTCGCTGGCATCGCCGCGCTCCACGCCAAGGACGAGGCACGCCTCGAGCACGCCTCCTCCGTCCTCGACGGACTGTACGAGCATCTCAGGAGGTGATGGAGATGAAGACCTACGGCACGCTTCTGGCGCTGACCCTCGCGGTCCTCCACGGCACGGCTCACGCGCAGACGGGCCCGCGCGCGAGCTGGAGCTTTGAGGCGGACGCGCCCGGTAAGCCGCCTGCCGGCTTCTCGTTCGGCCGCACGGGCCGCAGCGCGACCGGCCGCTGGGTAGTCCAGACGGCGAAGGACGCGCCGAGCGGCAAGCAAGTCCTCGCCCAGCTCGACGCGGACGACACGGACTTCCGCTTCCCTGTGGCGGTCGCCGATCGTCCGGCGGCGAAGGACCTCGAGCTGTCTGTGAGGTGCAAGATGGTTTCGGGGAAGGTCGATCAGGCCTGCGGGCTCGTCTTCCGCTACCGCGACGAGAACAACTACTACATCACGCGCGCGAACGCCCTCGAGGACAATATCCGCCTCTACGTGGTGAAGGACGGACGCCGCAAGCAGCTCGCGAGCTACCGGGGCAAGGTGACGCCGAGCGCCTGGCACAGCTTCTCGGTCCGGGCCACGGGCAGCGCGATCGCGGTCAGCTGGGACGGCAAGCGAGTGCTCGCGGCCGAGGACGGCACTTTCAGCGACGCGGGCAAGATCGGCGTCTGGACCAAGGCCGACTCGGTGACCCTCTTCGACGACCTCGCGGTTACGCCGCCCTGAGCC
>DYIW01000176.1:1636-3372 GCA_020723465.1 Phycisphaera mikurensis | reverse complement strand
GTCTGAGGCAATCGCGAACAGCAAGCCCGGGATGCAGAGTGCGAGCTCCGTGCACGGGATCCCGTTCGGCGAGGCGCTGCGCACCTGGCTGCGGATCGGGCTCCAGTCCTTCGGCGGACCGGCAGGACAGATCGCGGTGATGCACAAGGTGCTCGTCGAGCAGAAGCGGTGGGTAAGCGAGAGCCGCTTCCTGCACGCGCTCAACTACTGCATGCTGCTGCCCGGCCCCGAGGCGCAACAGCTCGCGACCTACATCGGCTGGCTGCTCCATCGCACGCTGGGCGGAATCGTCGCGGGGACGCTCTTCGTGCTGCCCGGGTTCGTCGTCATGCTCGCGCTGAGCGCGCTCTACGCCGGGTTCCGGCAGGTGCCGCTCGTCGAGGCGCTCTTCTTCGGCCTTAAGCCGGCGGTGCTGGCGATCGTCGTCGAGGCGGTGATCCGCATCGGCAGGCGCTCGCTGAAGAACGGTGCGCTCGTCGCCCTCGCCGGCGGAGCGTTCGTGGCGATCTTCTTCTTCGGCGTGCCCTTCCCGCTGATCGTGCTCGCCGCCGGGGCCATCGGCCTCTGCGGCGCCCGCCTCTGGCCGCGCTTCTTCCCCGGCCCAGGCGCGCCGGAGATCACCGGCGAGGCGGAGCCGGCGGTTGTCGACCGGATGCTGGCGGCGGGCGAGCTCGAGCACACGCGCCCCTCGCTCGGGCGCGCGGTGCGCGTGCTCCTCGTCTGTCTGACGCTCTGGCTCGGACCCCTGGCGCTGCTCGCCGCGATCTTCGGGCGGGGCAGCGTGTTCGTGGCGCAGGGGCTCTTCTTCAGCAAGGCGGCCGTCGTGACCTTCGGCGGCGCGTACGCGGTCCTGGCCTATGTCGCGCAGGAGGCGGTCAGCACCTTCGGCTGGCTTCAGCCCGGCGAGATGCTCGATGGCCTCGGGATGGCCGAGACGACCCCGGGCCCGCTGATCCTCGTGCTCCAGTTCGTCGGGTTCCTCGGCGCGTACCGGAAGCCAGCGCTGCTCGCGCCGATGGCCGCCGGCCTGCTCGGCGCGTCGATCACGGTCTGGGTCACCTTCGTCCCCTGCTTCCTCTGGATCTTTCTCGGAGCGCCCTACATCGAGGCCCTGCGCGGTAACCGCGCGCTTCATGCCTCGCTCTCGGCCATCACGGCCGCCGTCGTCGGGGTCGTGCTCAACCTCTCGCTGTGGTTCGCGCTGAGCACCGTCTTCGCCCGCGTCGGCGAGGCCCGCCTCGGCCCCCTGCGGCTGCTCGTGCCCGAGCTCGGCACGCTCAGCGTGCCCGCGCTCGTTATCGCTGGCGCCGCGCTCGTCGCCATGCTGCGCTTCAAGATCGGCATGGGATGGGTGCTGGCGGCGAGCGCGGCGACGGGGCTCGTCCAGCGCCTGTTCTTCGGAGGGTGAGAGAAACCGTGCGGCTTCCTTGGCTCCTGACCTGCGCACTGACGCTCGGAGGCTGCGGTGACTGCCGCCGCGGTGCAGCCGCCGAGGTCGTGGTCTACACGTCGGTGGACCAGGTCTTCTCCGAGCCGATCTTCCGCGCTTTCGAGAAGCAGACCGGCATCGAGGTGCGGGCGGTCTTCGACACCGAGGAGACCAAGAGCACCGGCGTGCTCAATCGGCTGATCGCCGAGGGACGAAACCCGCAGGCCGACGTCTTCTGGTCGGGTGACCCGGTGCGCCCGTTCCTGCTCATCAAGCGCGGGCTCGTCCTGCCCTATGTCTCGCCGCA
>DYIW01000176.1:0-1575 GCA_020723465.1 Phycisphaera mikurensis | reverse complement strand
GTCAACAAGAAGCGCCTGACCGGGTCGCCCCCCCGCACGCTCCGCGAGCTCGCCGCCCCCCGCTGGCGTGGGCAGGTGGCGATCGCGAATCCCCTCTTCGGTACGACCACGATGCACGTGGCCGCGCTCTTCGCCACCTGGGGCGAGGAGGAGGCGCGGGGGTTCATGAACCAGCTCAAGGCGAATGGAGTACGCATCGCCAGCTCGAACGGTGAGGTGAAGCGGCTGGTCGTCTCCGGTGAGGTCGCGGTCGGGCTCACCGACACCGACGACGCTCACGAGGCGCTCAAGGAGCGAGCGCCTGTCGACGTGATCTATCCCGATCAGGACGGGCTCGGCGCGCTCGTCATGCCCACGGCCGCGCTCCTCTTGCGCGGAGCGCCGCACCCGGAGACTGGCCGCCGCCTCGTCGACCACCTCCTCTCCGCCGAGGTCGAGCGCAGGATGGCCGAGGTCGCGGCGCACATGCCGCTCCGGCCCGGGGTGGCCACCCCGACCGGGGTTCGCAGCGCCGGCGACCTTCGCGTGATGAAGGTCGACTACGAGAAGGTGGCGGCGGAGATGGAGCGGATCCAGCCGTGGCTCCGGAGCTGGGTCGGTCTCTGATGTGGAGCGCCCGACACCAGCAGCGGCTGACGCTGGGCGCGGCCGGTGCGGCCCTGGCGTGCGCCGCGCTCGCCCCTCTCCTGGTCCTCGTCGCGCAAACGGTCTCTGGGGGCATCGCGGTGCTGGCGGTCCTCGGCGAGGTGCGCCCCTGGGTCCTGCTCGGTCGCTCGCTTCTGCTCTCTGGGGCCGTCACCCTCGTCGCCCTCGTCGTCGGCGTGCCGCTCGGCCTCCTGATCTCGCGGCACGATGTCCCGGGACGCCGAGCGCTCTGGCTGATCCACGCCTTTCCCATGCTGCTGCCGCCATTCCTCCTCGCGCTTGGCTGGTTTCACCTCCTCGGCCGCGAGGGCCTCGTCGGCACCGAGGTCTCGGCCCGGCTGCTCTTCTCCGAGGTCGGTCTGGTGGCCGTCCTCGGGCTCGGCTTCGCCCCGGTCGTGACCTCGCTGCTCGCCGTCGGTGTGCTGAGCGTGGATCCGTCTCTCGAGGAGGCCGCGCGCCTGGTGGCCCGGCCCTGGCGCGTGGCCACCCGCATCCTCCTGCCGGCCGCACGGCCGGCGCTGGCCCTCGCCTCGATCGTGGTCTTCTCCCTGTCGCTCTCCGAGCTCGGCGTCCCCATGTTCCTTCGCGTCGACGTCTACCCGGCCGCCGTCTTCGCGCGCCTCGGCGGCGTCGACTACGCTCCCGGCGAGGCCTTCGCGCTGGTGCTGCCGCTGCTACCCGTGGCGCTGATCCTGCTCGCCCTCGAGCGCCGCCTGGTGGGCCCTCGCTCCTTTGCCGTGCTCGGGCTCCGCGGGCGAGCGCGAGAGCCTCTTCGGCTCGGACGGTTCCGCCTCGCGGCGGCTCTCGGCGGCTGGCTTGCGGCGGCGCTGTCGGTGCTTCCGCTCGTCGTGCTCGCGGCGCGGGCCGCCGGCGGCGGGTTCTCCGCGGCGAGCGAGTGGATCGGCCGGGCGCCCATCAGCAGCTTGCTCG
>DYIW01000175.1 GCA_020723465.1 Phycisphaera mikurensis | reverse complement strand
GGCCCCCCCGGCGCTCGCAACGCGGCCGCGGGGGATTCCTGCTCAGGCTCTGAGAGCGAATGGCGGCGGCATCCCGCCACCGCGCCGGGTATGGTCAGCGCATGCCCGCCGGCCTCCAGGAGTTCCTGCGCCTGCTCGACGCGTCCGGGGAGCTGCACCGCGTCTCCGCGCGTGTTTCCCCGCTCCTCGAGATCGCCGAGGTCGCGGGCCGCCAGTGCCGCTCCGCGTGCTCCTCGCCGAGCCCGTTTGCCGCCGCGTTCGACCCGCTCCACTGCGGCCTGGGCGGCCGCGCGCTTCTCTTCGAGAACGTGGAGGGGGCCGACTTCCCGCTGGCGATCAACGTCTTCGGTTCGTACCGCCGCATGGAGAGGTCGCTCGGCTGCCACGAGTCGGGCGGCTTCGACGCGCTCGCCGCGCGCATCGCGGACCTGACGCGGCTCGGGCCGCCGCCCGCGTCGCTCGGCGCGCTGCTCGGGCGCGCCCGGGCGCTCCTGCCGCTCCTGCGCTCCGGCCCGCGCCGCGCGCGGCGCGCCCCCTGCCAGGAGGTGGTGCGCCTCGCCGCGCGCGGGGAAGTGGACCTCCTGCGCCTGCCGGCCCTGAAGTGCTGGCCGCTCGACGGCGATCCGCGCGCGGTCGGCTTCGGCCTCACGGCGGAGGAGTCCGGCACCGCGGCCGGCGGCGGGCGCTTCATCACCTTCGCCGGCGTGCACAGCATCGACGCGCGCGACGAGGGCGCGGCGCGGCCGGCGAGCCACAACGTCGGCATGTACCGGGCGCAGGTCATCGGCCGCACGCGCCTCGCCATGCACTGGCACATGCATCACGACGGCGCCGCGCACTGGCGCTCGTGGCGCGCCCGGGGCAGGCCCATGCCGCTCGCCATCTGCCTGGGCGGCGAGCCCGTCTTGCCCTACGCGGCCGCCGCGCCCTTGCCGCGCGGCGTGTCCGAGCTGTTGCTCGCCGGCTTCCTGTCGGGCCGGGGCATCCCGCTGGTTCCGGCCCGCACCGTGCCGCTCTGCGTGCCCGCGCAGAGCGAGATCGTGATCGAAGGCTACGCCTCGACCGAGTGCGGGGAGCCGGGCTACGACCCCAGGCCGCGGGCGGGCGCGGCGCCGGAGCCGCTCGGCCCGGGTGCCGTGCTCGAAGGGCCGTTCGGCGACCACACCGGCTTCTACTCGCTCCCCGACCGCTACCCGCTCGTCGAGGTGACCGCGGTGACGCACCGCCGCGGCGCGGTCTTTCCGGCCACCGTGGTCGGCCTGCCGCCGCAGGAGGACTACTACCTGGGCAAGGCCACGGAGCGGCTGTTCCTGCCGCTTCTGCGCCTGCTCGTGCCCGACCTCGAGGACTACCACCTGCCGCTGTTTGGCACCTTCCACAACTGCGCCTTCCTCAAGATCCGCAAGGAGTACCCGCTGCAGGCGCGCCGCGTCATGGCCGCGGTCTGGGGCGCCGGGCAACTGGCCTGGACCAAGTTCCTGGTGGTGGTGGACGAGGGCGTGGACGTGCACGACGAACGCGCCGTGCTGCGCGCGCTGTTCGAGCGCTGCCACTTCGCGCGCGACGTGGAGACCATGAGCGGCCCGCTCGACATCCTCGATCACGCGGCGCCGCGCCTCGGCGCCGGCGGCAAGCTCGGCTTCGATGCCACGCGGAAGCTCCGCGGCGAGGAGGTGGGCGGGGTGCCGCTCGGGTTCGCGCCGCTTCTCAGCAACTCCGGCCCGGCCGCGGCCGTGGCGCTCTGCGCGCGCCTGGGCGGGGCCGATGTGACGGCGGTCGCCGTGCCCGAGGTGGGCCTCGGCCGGCTGGCGCTCGTTGCGGTGAGGAAGGCCGCGGGCGGTGACGGGGCGCGCGCCCTCCAGGCCGTGTTCGCGGGCGCGGGAGACCTGCCCGTTGACTGCGCGATCGCGGTCGACCACCCGGCGGACCTCGCCGATCTCGACCGCGTGCTGCTCCTGCTCTGCGCGCACTGCGACCCGGGGCGCGACGTGCACCGCGCCGGGGCGCGCATCGGCTTCGACGCCACGGTCAAGAGGCCGGGCGACGAGCGCGGCGGCGAGCCGGTGCGCGACTACCCGCCGCTGGTGGAGATGAGCGCGGAGATGCAGGCGCGCGTGAGCGAGCGCTGGCGCGAGTACGGCTTCTGAGGCGCGGGCTGAACGTCTATCAGCCGCTCACCTGGCCGACCAGCGGGATCTTCTTCTCCGGCAGGGTGGGATGGTCCGCGCGGATGATCACGCTGCCGTTGAAGAAGCGCGCACTCAGGGTCTCGGCCGCGCGCACCAGCACGCGGTAGCGGATTCCCGCCTCGACCTCGACGATCTCGGTGGCGAAGGAGCTCTTGTAGGTCGACTCGACCTCGACCGCGGTGACGCGGTAGGGCACGGCCGGGTCGCCGTTCACGATCTCGATCGCCCGCGTGACCGGGCCGGGGCGCTCGCGCGGCAGCCTGCCGAAGTTCACGCGCTCCATCTTGCCCGGGTCGTCGCAGGCGAAGCTCACCGTGGTGCGCACGGTGGCGATGGCGCGCAGGTGGATGCGCACGAGCTTCTTGTGGTCGGTCTCCAGGTGGAGCGGCAGCGAGAGGATGCCGGTCTTCTCGGGAGCGGTGAGGGTCACGTCCACGGTCCAGCAGGGCGGCGCGGCCGCGTCCTCCTGCTCGACGCGCGCGAACGTGGCGGAGAGCGGCGGCGTGGCGTTGGCTCTCAGCAAGTCGAGCATCACGCCCTCGGCCAGGCGCACCGTGGCGCGCAGCGTCTTCTGCGTGCCGCACACCACCTCGCCGAACTGCAGGGGATTGGGCTCGACGAACACCGCCTCCTTGATGTCCGCCTTGACCAACAGCTCGAACTTCTTCTGGGTCGGGTCGTTGCTGAGCACGTACACCGGCTTGGTCAGCGGCTTGGGCGCCATGAGCGTGCCGTCCAGCTCGACGTCGAGGTCGCAGGTCTCGCCCGGCTTGAGCACCACGAGCGGCTTGCTGCCGATGAGCGCCCGCTTGTCGATCTGCACCTCGACGCGCGGATTGCCCTGGTAGATGTGCGTGATGGTGCAGCCGCACTTGGGCTGCAGGTGGATGATGTGGAGATCGGCGTCGCCCCGGTTCTCGAGCACGTAGGTGTGGGTGAGGATCACGCCCTGCAGCGCCTCCCCGTAGTCGCCCACGGGCTGGGCGCAGAAGATGCGCGGGCCGAGCGGGGCCGGCGGCGCTTGAGACGGCGCGTCCTGGGTCGCGGCCTGCGAGGGCGCCAGTGCGGCAGAGAGCAGCAGAAGGAGGGCGGCGCGCCGCGCGCGCGGCCAGAAGAGACGCGTGTGTCGCAGGGTCATGTCCAGAGACTAGCGTATCGAGAAGGCGGCGTGACGCCTCTCATCGGCAGGATCAGCGCCTCATCTGGAACGGGACGCCAGAGCCGCGCGTAGACTGGGGCGATGGCCGGCATCTCCCTGAAGCGCGCGAGCGACGAGCTGGCGCTGCGCGATCCGATCATGGCGACCCTGGCGCAGCGCCACGGCGCCTGCCGCCTGCCGAAGCGGCGCCTCACGCCCTTTGCCGCGCTCGCCCGCGCCATCGTCTTCCAGCAGCTCGCGGGCAAGGCCGCGGCCGCGATCCACGCGCGGTTCGAGAGCCTGCTTTGCGGCGAGGTCACGCCCGAGGCCGTGCTCGCGCTCTCGCCCGCGCACCTGCGCTCGGCCGGGCTGTCCCAGAACAAGGCGCTCTCCATCGCCGATCTCGCCGCGCACGTGCGCGACGGGGCGATCGCCCTGCCGCGCCTCGGCCGCCTGGGCGACGAGGAGATCGTCGAGCAGCTCGTCCAGGTGCGCGGCATCGGCCGCTGGACCGCGGAGATGTTCCTCATCTTCGAGCTGCGCCGGCTCGACGTGTGGCCGGTTTCGGATCACGGCGTGCGGAAGGGCTACCAGGCAGCCTACGGGCTCGCGGAGGCGCCGCGACCCGCGGCGCTCCTCGCGCTGGGCGAGAGGTTCCGGCCCTACCGGTCCGTCGCCGCCTGGTACTGCTGGCGGGCCGCCGAGGGAGACGCATGGGTGTGACGTTCGTCCTGGCCTCGTTCCTGGCGCTTACTTGCGCCGCGGGCGGCGAGTTCGACGAGGCGGCGGCCGAGCGCTTCGCCAAACTGGCGCTCGACTGCGTGCACCGCGAGTACCCCAACAAGATCGCGCACGTGCTGAACGGCGACGGGGACGTGCGGCCGCCGCGCGAGCTGACGCCGGCCTTTTTCGGCTGCTACGACTGGCACTCGGCGGTGCACGCGCACTGGCTGCTGGCGCGCCTGGCGCGCACGTTTCCCGGCGCGCCGTTTGCGCCGCGCGCGCGCGCCGCCCTGGCGCGGAGCCTCACGCCGCAGAACGTCGCGGCCGAGGTGGCCTACTTCTCCGGCGCGGGGCGCGGGCCCTTCGAGCGCCCCTACGGCCTGGCCTGGCTCTTGCAGCTCGCTGCCGAGCTGCGCGAGTGGGACGACGCGGACGCGCGGGTTTGGTCCGCGGCCCTTCTTCCCCTCGAGGACGCGGCGGCCGCGCGTCTGGCCGAGTGGCTGCCCAAGCTCAGCAACCCGGTGCGCACCGGTGAGCACAGCCAGACCGCGTTCGCGCTCGGCCTCATCCTCGACTGGGCGCACGCCGCCGGCCGCGAGGAGCTGGCCGCCCTCGCCGCCGCCCGCGCGCGCGACTACTACCTGGAGGACCGGGGCTGGAGCCTGGCCTTCGAGCCGGGCGGCGAGGACTTCCTCTCGCCGGGGCTGGCCGAGGCGGACGTGCTGCGGCGCGTGCTCGAACCGGCGCAGTTCGCGGCCTGGCTCGGCCGCTTCCTGCCCGAGCTGCCGCTTCAGGGCGGCGCGGGCTGGCTCGAGCCCGCGGTGGTGACGGATCGGACGGACGGCAAGCTCGTCCATCTCGACGGCCTGAACCTGTCGCGCGCCTGGATGCTGGAGGGCATCGCCAGCGGCCTGCCCGTGCGCGATCCGCGCGTGCCCTGCCTGCTCGAGGCCGCGCGCGCGCACCGCGCCGCCGGCCTCACGGCCGTGACCGGCGAGCACTACGAGGGCGGCCACTGGCTCGGCAGCTTCGCTACCTACCTGGTGACCGGCCGCGGCCTGCCGCCGCCCCCGCCGCGCTGAGCACCGGCGCACCGGCCACGCGGTATCATGCAGCAGTGGGAGTCTCGCGCGCCGGCACGAGAGCCCCTGCCCTCTCCGCGGCCCAGCGTGGTACAGCAACATGAGATTCAAACCGCTCGAGACCGTGGTCCTGGATCGGGATCTCCCAGAAGTGGGTCTGCGGAAGGGCGACCTCGGGGCCGTCGTCCAGCTTCATGAGCCGGATGGACTCGAAGTCGAGTTCGTCAGCGCATCAGGAAGGACCGAGGCTCTCATGACCCTGAACGAGGGCGATGTGCGCGCGGTTGGCGAGGGTGATCTGCTCGCCGTGAGGCGGTTCGAGGGCTTGGCATGAAGCGATCGCTCAGGAAGTTGCTCCAGCGGATCGGTAGGTGCGACGAGCTGGACTTCTCGGGCGGCGTGCGCGGCAAGCACGCCAAGCGATACGCACAGGGCTGCAATGTTGTCGTGCTCGACGCGGACGTGGCCCGCCCTTGTCCGGACGCCGAGGCGATGTACTGTGCCCTGCGCGCGCTCCCCGAGGTGTCTGCACACGTGATCTGGATGAGGCGGCGCGGGCGACTGCGCGAAAGCGTCTGACGCCGAGACGTTGGAGCGCCAGAGGATGGTGATGCCGAAGCGATCACGAGGACAGTCAGGCATCAGCGTGAGGAGAGTCGCGAAGGCCGGCCTCAGCATCACGGACGAGGTGCGCTACGTCATCGGCCGAGCGGCCGCTCGCGATGCCCGGGTGGTGATTCTCGGCCAGGTGGCCTTCTTCTCGACCGACACTGGCGATGCCTGGATGCTCGATCCGGAGGATGGCGCCGCTCTGTGCCTGGCGCACGATGGCGATGCTCTTCCGATCAACATGGCGGAAACAGCGGACCAGTTCGCGGTGGAGTGGACCCATTCCTACCGAATCGATGGCGATCTCATGACTGTCGTGGATCGGTCGGGTCGTTCGAGGCTGGTCATCGGCTGTCCGGCAGCGAGGATCGACCGCCTGCTTCGCAGAATGCGGCCTGGCGGTGGACCTTGAGGCTCCGGGTTTCCACAGCGCGGCGCAGGGCCGCTGATCGCGTGCGATGGCGAGCGAGTCCTTGCGACGCTTCGTCACGTTGCAGGAGGCGTATGTGATTGTCATCGAGCTGCGCCGGCACCCGTTTATCGCCGTCTTCTGCCTCGCCGCGGCCCTGCTTCTCGCGGCGCCTGCCCGCGCGGCGCAGCAGGACCCGGTCCGGCTCGAGCAGGCGATCGTCGCTGCTCAGGATCGGGGAGCGCTCGGCCTGGAGATCGCGCTCGAACCCGACCTGTGCCAACGGCTCGCGCGCGAGCAGCGCGTGCTGCTCGCGCAGGTTCCCCTGCCCGGCGGGCGCGCCGTGGACCTGCGGCTTGAGCGCTTCGCCTGGCCGCCCGCGCCTGGCCTCCTGGGAAGGAACGGTGCGCTCGTGCCCGGGCAGACCCTCGCGGGCGGGCTCGACCTGACCTTCTGGTCGGGATTCATCCAGGGCGAGCCGGAGAGCGACGTGTTCCTGGCCTTCTCGCCGCGCGGCACGCGCGGCTGGGTGCGCTCTGGCGGCCAAGTCGTGCACCTGCTGGCCGGACCAGGAGAAGCAGGCGGCTGGCAGAGCCCCGCACTCCTCTGGCTGCGGGACGGCGACCTCCGGGCTCTCGGCGCGACGCCGCCTGTGGGCTGCGCCACGCCGCCGCCGCCGGCGCCCAGAACCGCGGGTTCCGGCCCGTCGCGCTCGCCGGCCGGCTCCGCCAGCGCGCGCTCCGGGACGCTGCCGCTCATCCAGGCGCGCGTGGCCATCGAGACCGACTACCAGTTCTACGCGCTCTTCAACGACCTGGACGCGGCGCGTGCCTACGTGCTGTGCCTTCTCGGCGCGGCGAGTCTCAGGTACGAGGAGCAGGCGGGCATTGTGCTCGTGCCGGTGTACGCCGGCCTGCACGACAACGCGAACGACCCGTGGGTGGCGCCCGACACGCCCGGCGCGGGCGCGGGCACGCTCCTCGACGAGTTCCGCCAGGCCTGGGACCAGGGCGCGGCGCCCGTGACCGCGGACGTGCACCACTTCCTCTCGGGCGCGATCTGGGGCGGCGGCGTGGCCTACCTCGGCACGGTGTGCAACCGCGACTGGTCGTTCGGCGTCTCGACCGGCATCGGCGGCGCGAATCCCATCCCCATCGTGCCGAACGGCTGGGCCAACTGGGACTTCTTCGTGCTGGCGCACGAGCTGGGCCACAACTTCGACGCCATCCACACGCACGGCTACTGCCCGCCGCTCGACGAGTGCGCGCCGCCCGGCGCCTTCGGGCCGTGCCAGACGCAGCAGGTGTGCACGAGCAGCGGCACGGTGATGAGCTACTGCCACGTGTGCGCGGGCGGCATGACGAACATCACCACCTACTTCCATCCGCAGTCCGCGGCGGACATGCGCTCCTTCGTCGAGGCGAGCTGCCTGCCGAGGTACGCGGGCCAGACTCTCCGCGTGGGCGTCGAGACCGGCGGCGCGCAGTGGAGCGGCGGCTATGGCGGGCCCGCGCTCTCGGCGGACGGGCGCTTCCTGGCGTTTCGCTCCAAGGCGGGCCTCGTGCCCCCGGACGGGAACGGCGCCTGGGACGCCTTCGTGCACGACGCGCTCGCGGGAACGACCGTGCGGGCGAGCGTGTCCTCGGTGGGCGCCGAAGGGAACAGCAACTCGTTCAGCTTCTCCGTGTCGGCGGACGGGCGCCGCGTGGCGTTCTACTCCTACGCGACGAACCTCGTGCCGGGGGACACGAACGGCCTGGCCGACGTGTTTCTGCGCGACACCCTGGCCGGGACGACGGTGCGGGCGAGCGTGTCCTCGGCGGGAGTCGAGGGGAACGGGAACTCCTGGTACCCGATGGTGTCGGGCGACGGGCGCTACGTGGCCTTCGAGTCCGCCGCCAGCAACCTCGTGCCCGGGGACACGAACGCGGTGACCGACGTCTTCCTGCGCGACACGCTCGGCGGGAGCACGGTTCTCGCGACCGTGGGCCTCGGCGGCGCGGCGGCGAACGCGGGCTCGTACAGCGCCGCGGTGTCTTCGGACGGGCGCTACGTGGCCTTCTGGTCCCACGCCTCGAACTTGGTCGCCGGGGACGTGAACGGCTACGGCGACGTGTTCCTGCGCGACATGCTCGCGGGCACGACCGCGCTCATCAGCGTGTCCAGCGCCGGCGTCCAGGGGAACGACATGTCCGGCTGGATCTCCCCCGGCGCGTCGCTCTCGTTGTCGGCGGACGGGCGCTACGTGGCGTTCGTCTCGCGCGCCTCGAACCTCGTCCCCGGGGACACGAACGCTACCTTCGACATCTTCCTGCGCGACACGGTGGCGGGGAAGACCACCCGCGCCAGCGTGGATTCGGCCGGAGCGCAGGGCAACGGCAGCTCCTACTTCCCCTCGGTGTCGGCGGACGGGCGCGTCGTGGCCTTCGAGTCCTGGGCCACGAACCTCGTTCCCGCGGACACGAACGGCTGGAAGGACGTGTTCGTGCGCGACGTCCTGACGGGGACGACCGCGCGCGCGAGCGTGGACTCACTCGGCGCGCAAGCGAGCGACGGGCACTCGGGCAGCCCGGCGCTGTCCGCGGACTCGCGCTTCGTGGCCTGCTATTCCGGGGCGAGCAACCTCGTCCCCGGGGACGGAAACGCGGAGGAGGACGCCTTCTTGCACCAGCGGCTGCTCCATCCGGCGGCCGGATCGTGGACGCACCTCGGCGGCGGGACCGCGGGCGCCCTCGGCAAGCCCGTGCTTGCGGCCGCGGGCGCCCTGCAAGCGGGCTCGAACATCACCATCGGTTTGGCGAACGCGCCGCAGTCGGCCCTGTGCCTGCTCATCGTCTCGAACGACTGGCAGGCGCTGCCCTTCGCGCAGGGCATGCTCTGGCCGCAGCTCTCGGTCAGCGTGCTGGTCAAGGCGAGCGTCTTCGGGCAGCTCGTGGTGGCCGCGCTCTGGCCCGCGGGCATTCCGGCGCAGACCTCGTGCTTCGTGCAGTGGGCGGTGGCCGATCCGAGCGCGCTCTCGGGCGCCGGCTTCACGCTCTCGAACGCGGCCTGGGGGCTGTCGAACTGAGGACGGCAGGGCAGCAAGGGCGAAGCGGCGGCGATCTCGAGCCAGGCGGCCGCACGGCAGCTACAATGTATTGCGCTCCTGGCGAGAGCCGGGACCAAAGCACCATGCGCCACTACACCGACAGCACCGGGTCGTCCATCCTCTCCGCCAGCGACGTCGAAGCGCTGGCGCAGAAGTTCGCAGCCTTCTGCCCGCAGCAGCCCATCCTCCTGCTCTATCTGCACGGCTCGCACGCGCACGGGACCCAAGGGCCGCTCAGCGATCTCGACCTGGCGGTGCTGATCGAGCCCGACCAGTGTTCCTTGCACGTGGAACTCGATCTTGCCGGCGCGTTCGAGCAGCTCGCTGGCCGGGACGACGTGGACCTGGTGGTGCTGAACCGCGCCGGCCCGGCCATCAAGGACCGGGTCGTGCGCGACGGGCGCCTCCTGTACGCCAGGAGCGAGGCGGCGCGCGTGCGCTTCGAGGCAGCCGCCATCAAGGAGGCCCTGGACTTCCACTACTTCTCCAAGGTCTACGATGACGAGCTGTTCCGGCAGCTCAGGGAGGGACGAGTCCTTGGTTGACCACGGCACCCTGGGGGCGCGTCTTGCCAGGCTGCGCGAGGCCCTGCGCGAGCTGGCCCCGATCGCCGCCATGCCCCTGTCCGAGTACCTGGCCGCGCCGACGAGCCGCGCTCTGGCCGAGCACTACCTGCGCATCGCTCTCGAGGCCATGCTGGACTTGGGCAACCACCTGATCGCGGCCAGGGGCCTGAAGAAGCCCCTCACCCTGCGCCAGATTCCGATCATCCTGGCCGAGAGCAATGTGCTGGATCAGGAGCTGGGCTCGCGGCTTGCCCGCGCCGCCGGCTTGCGCAACCGCCTGGTGCACGAGTACGCCGACCTCGATCACGCGGTCATCCACGCGTCGCTCGCGCAGGATCTCGCCGACCTGGCCGAGTTCGCGATCGCGCTGGCACGCGCGTGCGAGGGTGGGAAGTGATGCGGTTGGACGGCCCCGCGATTCACTGCCGCCGCTGCTGCAAGTAGGGCTGCTCGAGCATGAGCACCCCGAGCGCGGTCGCGAGGACGCGGCCGCCGGTCTGGCGCTCGTAGGTGCCGACAGGATCCCAGGAGCCGCGCGCGCAGGCGTCTGTGCGCTGATGCTCGAGAAGCGCCTTCTTCGCGCTTTTGAACCACGCGTCCCAGGCGCTGCCGCCGTGGTGGAAGGAGGCGATGCCGCCGTACCACCACTGGTACATGGAGAGCGACCCGACCTGCGCCGTGATCGTCCCGCGGCCGGGGACCTCCACCTCCTCGAAGCGGATCTTCCAGACGGGCTTCTTGCGGCCCACCAGAGCGAGGTGCGCGCGCTGCCGCGCGCCCGACGTGTCCACGTGCAAGAGCTCGCGGATCGCCGCGGCCAGGTGCCCGTTCGCGGCCGTGGGCGTGTAGCCGTACTCGCGGCCGTCCAGCAGGTAGGCGAGCTGGCCCTCGCTGCATTCGAGCGAATCGAGGAAGCGGTCCACGCCCGCCGCGAGGTCGGCCGGCAGCTCGCAGCCGGCGTCTTGCGCGGCCACGAGCCCCTGCACGGCGAGCGCCGTGTAGGGCACGTCCGAGCCCTCGCGATAGGGCGCGGCGTAGCCCCACGCGCCGTCCGGCTGGCGCATGGAAACGAGGGTCTCCGCCAGCGCGCGCGCGGCGTCTGCAAAGCGGCCGCGCCGCTCCATGGCCTCGGCCTCGGCAAGAGCCGCAAGCGCGAGCGGCAGCTCCCAGACGCCGCTGCCGCCGCTCTCGGCGAGCTTGGGCAGCGCCTCCTCGAGCAGGTCGCCGTAGGGATCCCCGGCCGCGCCCGGGAGATGCCCGTGGCCGAGGAAGGCGAGCACGGCGAGCGCGGAGAGGGCGCCGTCGAAGGGGCAGGGGACCTCCTCGCCGTGCTGGCCCTTGCCGATGCCCTCGCACGCGGCCTTTCCTTGCTCGCAGCGCTCGGGAAAGCCGTCCGCGTCCCAGAGCCCGTTTTCCGCGCGATGGCGGAAGAGCCACTCGAGCCCTGCCCCGACCGCCTTCTCGGTCGAGGCGTTCCCGCCGAAGCGCTGCAAGGCCTTCCCGCGCTCCGCGCCCGAGCGCGGGCCGAGGAGCCGGGGCTGAGGCAGCTCGCCCGGCAGCTCATCCTGAGGCGAGGGCGCGGCGGGCGAGGCAACCAGGGCGACAAGAAGCACCGCCAGGGCGCAGAAGCGCGTCAGCATCCCTGCTCCGCGATGAGGTCGAACGAGCGGCGCGCCAGGCAGCGGCGCGGCTCATTGTAGCGCCCGCCGCAGAGCCGTGGCGCCGCTCAGGCCAGCACGTCGAGCAGAACGCCGGTCATCTTCTTGCCGGCCTCGACCAGCTTCGCGCCGATCTCTGCCTCATCCTCGGCGATGGAGACGTTGATCAGGTCGCTCGGGTCGGTGGGACGGACGACGAGCCTCTCGGCCGCAACGTCGAGCCGCCGCTCGGCGGAACGTATGACCTCCGCTCCGGCCCGGATGATGTCCATGCGCTTCTTATCGGCTCGCGGCAGCCGCCGGATCCGAGAAAAAGACGGGGGCTCTTCTGACGCTCTTGTGGGTAGACCAGGATTGGCCGGGTTGGGTCCGGGAGGCCCTCAGGTTGTCCCTGCGGCCGGGACCTCAAGCATGCCTACAAGCCCCCTCCTCCTCCACCCGACCTTGAGCAACCAGCTTCGCGCCCGCGCCACCGGCGGTCCTCCGCCGGCGTTCTCCTCCCTCCCATTCAGCCCCTGGGGCAGCCTCCCGCCGGTTTCCCTCCACCCGTCGAACCAGATTCCGGAGCTGAAGGGATCGAGCAGGGCCCTTCCCAGACGCGCGGCGTGCCGCCGCGCGTTGTTCAGCACGTAGCAGAGCGTGTTCCGCACCTCGCGCGGGGTCCTGAGGATCCGGCCATGGTAGCGGTCCGCGAACACGCGGCCGTGCCGCGCCCAGAGGCGGTTCAAGGCCTTGGCCACTCTGATGAGCAGTCCCTGCATTCCGCGCGCCAGTGCGCTCTTGTCTTTCCCCTCGCAGATCATGTGCACGTGGTTCGTCTGCACCGAGAACTGGGCAAGGCGGAAGCCGAAGCGGTCGCAACCGGCGGCAAGCGCGCGCTTGAGCGTGCGATAAGTCTGCTTGCCGCGCAGGCCCGGCAGCCCCCGCTCGAGGCGCACGGTCACATG
>DYIW01000174.1 GCA_020723465.1 Phycisphaera mikurensis | reverse complement strand
TCGGTCCGACGCATGGCTTCCTGCTCACGCTCTGAGCGCCGGCGCGGCCAGCTCCGGCGGAATCCGGGCCGGCGGCGCGCCGCTTTGTGCTACTCTTTGGGCCTCAGGATCTCGCTTCCGCTGCAACAACAACGACGACTACGGCGCGCGCCCCGAAGGCATGCCTCCGGCCGGCGCGTGGCCTGACCATACGGCTTTGGCGGCTCGTGTCCCTTCGATCGGACAGCAGCGGGCAGCGTGTGGCTGCCCGGGAGGGAGCTGAGCCGAGGCGCCGAAGTTTCCGGGTTCCCCCAGCCCTGTTACGGGGGACCCGGGAACTCCCTTCTCCGGCCTGCGGCCCCCGTTCCGCGTCCGCGCCTCGCACTTGGGGTGTCTCCTTGTTTCTTGGGCCGCGCTCCGGTCTGTATCATGCGCGCCTGGACACGCTCCGGCGTGCGCGCCGGGCGGGCCACCTGTTTTCTATAGTTGTGTTATTCGCGTATTCCGCTGGTATCGAGAACGTTGGGGTAGATCGAAGGCGCTCCCGGCCGATCGCTCGGGAGGAGCGCATCGCGTCCGGTTCCATGAGCCGGCGCCGTCTTCGGTGATCCGTCGTTTTCGACCGCCGCGTTCCGCGCCCCTCGGGCGCTCGGGATGACGGCGCGACAAGTTCCCAGGACCATCGTCCCAGGAGGGAGTCGTCCATGAAGGTTGGTGTTCCGAGGGAGACAGCCGCCGGCGAGAGCCGCGTGGCGATCGTGCCGGAGACGGTCGGGAAGCTCGCCAAGGCCGGGCTCGAAGTGCTGGTCGAGAAGGGCGCGGGCCGCGCCGCGCTCTTCGCGGACGAGGCCTACACGAAAGCGGGGGCGCGGCTGGTCGACAGCGCCCAGGCGCTTCTCGGTGAGGCGGACATCGTCCTCAAGGTCGATCCGCCGACGCTGGCGGAGGCCGGCGGTCTGAAGGAAGGCGCCGCCGTCTTCTCGTACCTCCAGGCCTGGAGCAGCCCGGAGCTGCTGGCGGCCCTGAACGCCCGCCGCGTCACGGCGTTCAGCGTGGAGCAGATCCCGCGCATCACGCGCGCCCAGTCCATGGACGTGCTCTCGTCGCAGGCGACGATTGCCGGCTACAAGGCGGTGCTGCTGGCGGCGGATCGGCTGCCGCGCGTGCTGCCGATGCTGGTGACCGCGGCCGGGACGCTGGCGCCGGCCAGGGTGCTGGTCCTGGGCGCGGGCGTGGCCGGCCTCATGGCCATCAGCATGGCGCGGCGCCTGGGCGCCGTGGTCGAGGGCTTCGACGTGCGCCTGGCGGCCGCGGAGCAGGTGGAAAGCCTGGGCGCGAAGTTCATCGGCAAGGAGCTGCTCGGCGCCGGGGCGGAGGGCGCGGGCGGCTACGCCAAGGAGCTCGCCGCCGACGTCGAGGCCAAGAACCGCGAGCTGATCAAGAAGCACGCGGCCGACAACAACGTGATCATCAGCACGGCCGCCATTCCCAAGAAGAAGGCGCCGCTGCTCATCCCCGAGGACACGGTCAAGGTCATGAAGCCGGGCTCGGTGATCGTCGATCTGGCCGCGGAGACGGGCGGCAACTGCGCCCTGACCGTGCTCGGCCAAGAGGTCGTGGCGCACGGCGTGACCATCATCGGGCCGCGCAAGCTGCCGGCGGCCTTGCCGGCGCACGCCAGCCAGATGTACTCGCGCAACGTCGCGACGCTGCTCCTGAGTCTGGTCAAGAACGGCGTCCTGGCGCTCGACTTCAAGGATGAGGTCGTCGCTGGCGCCTGCGTCACCCACGCCGGTCAGACCAGGGGCGCCGCGTAGTCGTCCCGGGATGCCCGCCGCCAGCGGCGCGCGGCCGTCGTGAAGCGCGTCACTGCCCGCCCAGGTAGCCCAGCGCCCGCAGCTCCTTCTCGACCTCGGGCGAGAGACGCGCGCTCGGTCCCGCCGAGCCGTGCCTTTGCATCTCGGCCACGCGCGCCCTGAGCGCGGCCTCGAGCAGGCGCGCCTCGGCGGGCCGGGCCGAGGCCGCGTCCTGAAGCTCCCCCGGGTCGTCCGCGAGCACGAAGAGCCGGGCGCGCGCGGCCTCTCCGGGCGCTTCCTCGAACACGTACTTCAGCTTCGCGCCGCGCACGCAGCGGAAGACGCGCGCGCGCCGGTCGCCGCGCGAGTAGGCCGGCGCCGGCGGCAGCGTCTCGCCGGCGAGCAGGGCGGCCAGGCTGCGGCCGTCCTGCGGCGCGGCCTCCGCGGCCGGGGCCTCGAGGCCGCAGAGCGCGCGCAGGGTCGGCGCCAGGTCGGCGAGCGAGACCACATCCGCGCACCGCGCCGGCTCGATCCCCGGCCCGCGCACGAGCAGCGGGACGCGGACCATCTCCTCGAAGAGCGACTGGCCGTGTCCGACCGTGCCGCGCTCGAGCAGCTCCTCGCCGTGGTCGGACAGGACCACGAGGATGGTGTGGTCCAGGCGCCCGGCGGACTCGAGGGCGGCGGCGACGTCTGCCACCAGCCGATCGGCCACTCGCAGCGACGCGTCGTAGAGCAGGCGCGTGCGCCACTGCACGCGCAGCAGCACGTCCGGCGGCGCGGGCGTCTCGAGGAACTTGTTCAGCTTGGTCGTGTCCATTCCGAGCAGGAGGTCATCGATCTGGCTTCGCTCGGCGCCGAGGTGCATCAAGTCGTCCGGCGTCGCGGCGTAGCTGTGTGCGGCGTAACTGTGCACGAACAGGAAACGCGCGCCGCGCCTCTCCCCGCGGATCAGGTCGAGCAGCTCGGCGCGGGCGTGTGCCGCGTCCTCGGCCGCCTGCAGGTCGAGGGCGTTGCCGCCGCGACCCTCAGCCCACTCCACCGGCGGCGTGGCCGGATCGGCGAAACCGTAGCGCTCGAAGCCGCGGGCGAAGCCGAACTCGGGATGGACGTAGCCGCCGCCGGTGAAGGCCGCGGTGCGATAGCCGGCCGCGCGGAAGGTCTCGGCGAGCCACGGCGTGTCCGCACCGACCTGGCTGAGCGAAGCGTGCACGCCGTGCCGGTCCGGGTACTGGCCGCTGAAAAGGGAGACGTGCGACGGCAGGGTCCAGGGCGCCGGGGCGATGGCGTTCTCGAACACGGCCGCTCCTTCGGCCAGGAGCTCGAGGCGCGGCGTGGTCTCGCGCGAGCAGCCGTAGAGCGACATGCGGTCCGCGCGCGCGGTGTCGAGCGAGATCAGGATGACGTCCGGCCGCGGATCGTCGCACGCGCCGTCGATCACCGGCGCGCCGAACGCCACGAGCGGGGGCGCGCCGGCGCCGGCGCGCGCCCCGACCGAGAGCGTGATCTCGGCCTCCTCGCCGGCGAGCGAGGAGAGGTCGAGCTCGAGCGGCGTCCACGCGTCCGCGTGGAGCGTGGTGGAGAGAAGCGTGCGCGGTCCGCCGCCCTTGCCCTCGGCCTTGACCTCGGCCGCGAACGTCTGTCCCTTCTCGGGAAAGAGCGGCGTGGCCGCGGCCGTGAGGCGCGGCCTCCTGGCCGGCACGCGCACGCGGAAGCGCGCGCTGCCGGGCGCGCCCAGGACCAGCGACTCGTACGCCAGACAGCCGGCGCTGACCGTGCGTACCCAGGGGGAGCGGCCGGGCAGCGCCGAGGCCTTGAGCCAGGCGCCGCGCGCGCAAAGCTCCGCCACGAGGAGCGCGCCGGCGGGCTCGTCCGGCGCGGAGCTGGCGCGGCCGATGAGGAAGGCACGCGCGGCCGGCGTCGCGACCAGCACGGTCTCGTGGCGCGCCGCGCCGCCGGCCGCCCCGGGCGCGGGGGCGAGGTCGCGCAAGAAGCCGGCGCTGCCTGCGAGGACCGCTTCCACGCGGGCGCGGTCCGCGAGCTGCTCGGCGGCAAGGGCGCTCGCCAGCTCCAGCACGAAGAGCCTCTCGCCGGGGTTCAAGCCGCGCGCCCCGTCCACGCGCACGAGCACCGGACGCTCCGGCTCCACCGGCACCTGGACGAGGTCGAGGCGCGGGACGGCCGCGCCCGCCGCGTCCTGCTCGAGCAGCCGCGCCGCGATCCAGGCCCCGTCGTGCCGCGCGCGCGCGGACGGGTCGAAAGACGCGAGCGGTCCGGAGGCGACGATCCTCGCTCCCTCGAGGAACGCGTCCCCGCCCGCGGCGAGGTCCGCGGCCGAGTCGATGGCGGCGCCGGCGGCGAGGTCGACCAGCCGGATCGGGCCTTCTTCGTCGCGGCGCGAGCAACCGGGCGGAGCGAGCAAGGCGCCGAGCGCCAGCAGGAACGGAGACGACCGCAGGAGCATCCGCGCCACGTTCATCACCTCGCCAAGGCCGGGCGCCCGGCTCCTCGCCACGCACGGAATCCGCACGGCGCCCGCACGGTCCGGAGTATATTCCCCGGCATCGCGTTCCGCGGCGGGCGCTTCGCGCTCGCGCGCACGGGAGCGGGGCCGAACCGGCACGAACGAGGCGATCCATGCAGGTCCTGGGCATCGACATCGGCGGCTCGGGGATGAAAGCCGCGCCAGTGAACACGGCCACCGGGAAGCTCACGGCCGAGCCCCAGCGCCTGGACACTCCCGATCCGGCCACGCCCGCGGCCGTGGCCGAGGCGCTGGCCGAGCTGGTGCGCCGCTTCTCCTGGAGGGGTCGCATCGGCTGCGGCTTCCCGGGCGCGGTGCGCCGCGGCGTGGTGCTCGGCGCGGCCAACCTGTCGCCAGCCTGGGACGGCGTGAACGCGGTCGAGCTGTTCACGGCCGCGGCCGGACGCGCGGTCGCGGTCGCGAACGACGCGGACGTGGCGGGCCTCGCCGAGATGCGCTTCGGCGCGGGCCGCGCGGCGCGCGGCGTCACCCTCGTGATCACGCTCGGCACCGGCATCGGCACCGCGCTCTTCGTCGACCACGTGCTCGTGCCGAACACCGAGTTCGGGCACATCGAGCTCGACGGCCGGGACGCCGAGGAGGTTGCCTCGGCGCGCGCCCGCAAGGAGAAGAGCCTGGGCTGGAAGAAGTGGGCGCGCGGCGTGGACCGCTACCTGCAGCGCATGTGCCGCTACCTGTCGCTCGACCGCATCATCGTCGGCGGCGGCGTCAGCAAGAAGCACGAGAAGTTCCTGCCGCTGCTCACGGTCGGGGCCGAGGTCGTGCCCGCGCGGCTGCGCAACGAGGCCGGGATCATCGGCGCCGCCCTGTACGCCGCGGAGGCGCGCGGCGGGCGGGGCTCAGGCCGCGCGCGCCCGGCCCGGGCCGCGCGGCGCCGCTAGCCGTCCCCGGGCTGGCGCGTCCCCGGCGGCTTGCCGCCGCGCCCGCCTCCCGGACGCTGCAGCGGACTGGTCGGCTTCTCCAGGTAGCTCTTGAAGGCCTCGATCATCTTGGGGATGTCCGGGTCGATCTCGATCGCGACCTCGCGCGGCGCGCCGATCTCCCCTTTCTCGACGCGCAGCGCGCTCTCCAGCAGGCCGAGCGCCTCTTGGACCAGATCGGCCGGGCCGTGCAGCACCGCCTTCTGGTAGAGGGCGCGCGCCGCGAGCTTGAGCGCCTGGGTGTCGGGCTCGGCGCTCTGCAGCGCCAACTCGGCCGCCTTGCGCGCGCGCTCCACCGCCACCTTCGGGTTGTAGGTGGCGATGGTCGGCCCGTCCGGAGGCACATTCACGTCGGCGTAGGGGAGATCCGGGTCGATGAGGATCGAGGCCGAGCGCGCCAGCATCAGGGGATCGCGCTCGCCGAGCAGGATGAGACGTTCCAGGTAGCAGAGCGCCGGCACGAGCCTCTTCTGCTCGAAGAGGATGCGGGCCGCGGCCCGGAGCGGGACGGGATCGAGCGGATGGAGCTGCAGCTCCTCGCCGTAGTGGCTGAGCGCGCGGTAGGTCTTGTCCGTGCGCTCCGCCAGCTCGCCCATGCCGCTCTGCGCGCCCCGGATGTTCGGGTCGATCTCGAGCGCGGCCCGGTACTCCTCGAGCGCCAGGTCGCTCATCTCCTCGCTTTCCTGCCGCTTGGTGACGCGGTTCAGGTACATGAAGCCGCGGCCGCGCTGCAGATGCCACTCGGCGCTGTCCCGCGGCAGCTTCTCGGCCGCCTCGAACGCGGCGAAAGAGTCCTCGATGTCCTTCAGCTTCCAGCCGACCGACGGGTCGTACTTGTGATAGTCGTACTTGTGGATGATCTCGAGGTGCAGGTCGCGGAAGCGCTTCGCCAGCTCGAGGTTGCCGATCTTCACGTGCTTGAGCATGACGGCGAAGTTCTTGCTCGAGTCGCTGTAGAACGACTGGGTGTCCTCGCACCAGGACCAGAGGATCCAGAAGGGCAGCGCGGCCACGGCGAGCTGCAGCCAGCGCCGGCGCAGGAGCGCCGCCAGCGCCCAGTCCACGGTCAGGGCGGCAAACAGCACGGTGAGCGGCACGACCTGCAGGCGGAAGCGAGCGATGACGTAGAGGACGATCACCGACACGGTCAGCGCCAGGAACAGCAGGTAGGGCACGGCCAGTTGGCGGCGCCGCAGCAGTCCAAGGAGCAGGCCGAGGATGGCGGCCGCACCCAGGAAGCGCATGGACACGAAGCCCCAGCGCAGCGTGGCCAGGTGCGTGCGGTGCAGGTCGAAGTTGATGTTGTTGGGCGGCTCGTAGCCGTTGAAGAAGGCCGTGGTCTTGTCCCAGAGGAGGCCGAGGAAGCCCAGGGGAGCGGCGGCGTGCGTGCCGAGCGTGTAGTACGCGCTCTTCAGCATGGAGAACTCGCTCTTCCTCAGGATCTCTCGCATCACGTCGACGGGCGGGTTCCAGCTCACGCCGTCCACGCCCATGGCGTTGCCGGCGACGAGGACCTCGGGGCCGCGCGTGCTGAGCTTGAAGAGCGGGACGTCGAGCAGCGCGTTCCTGGCCACGGCCGGACTCAGCACCACGAACCAGCCGGCCATAACCAGCGCGGCCACGCGCAGCGCCGCGGCCGGGCGGGTGCGCAGGCGCCAGAGCGCGAGCAGGACAGTGAGCAAGAGCAAAGCGAGGCCGGTCTCCTTGGCCACGTGGAAGAAGCCGAGCGCCGCGCCAGCGAGCAGCCAGTCGCGCGCGCGCCCGCGCGCCACGGCGCGCTCGAGCGCCAGCGCGAGCAGCACGGTGATGAAGGCCATGAAGCCGTCGCGCAGCACCATCGCGTCGTAGACGTAGTAGCCGGAGTACAGAGCGAGGAGCAGGCCGGCGATGACGCCGGCGCGGAATGACACGGTGCGCTTGACCAGGATCAGGGTGAGGATGCAGGTCAAGGCGCCGAACAGCGCCTGCACGTAGCCGACGCGCTCATGGTCATAGCCCACGAGCTTGTACACCGCGGCGATGAAGTACGGGTAGAAGGGCGACTGGTGGAAGGCCTTCTCCGAGCCGTACCACTGATTCCATAGCTCTTCGGGCGCGACCTTCTCCGTCCAGATGTGGAAGGCATGCACCTGGTTGCGGCAGAGGAGGTCGCCCGCGGCGATGTCTTTGGCCCACTCCGCGAAGGTGTGATTGTCGGTCTGCTTGAGCTGGCTGATATCGAGCTGCAGGACCGAGTAGTGCTCGTGCACGTGAAGGACGCGCAGCACGAGGGCCACGACGAACACCACGGCGCAGGCGCTGAAGGTCGGCCTTCTCATCTTCCTGACGGCCTGTGGTTCGGCCCCTCCTCTTGCTCCTCCGCGGGCACGAGGAGCGCGCGGCGCGCGGCGGGCAGCTCGCGCGTGCGTCCGAGCGTGGTGAGCGCGGTCACGCGCGCGCGCTTGGCCAGCATGCTGTCCGGCGTCTGTTTGAGGAGCAGGTCCGCCTCGCGCAGCAGCAGATCATGGCGCTCGAGGCAGCGGTACAGCCCGATGCGGAAGTGGCTGGGGTTCAGGTGGCAGGAGAGCGCGTGCGGCAGCTCCTCCGCCTCCTGCAGCATCTCCGCCTTGGACAGGCCCTGCACGGTCCAGAGCTGCACCAGCTCGGCGGCGACCCGCGCCGGCGCCGACGTGACCAGGTCCTCCTGGATCTGGGCCTCGTGCGCCGGCTTGGAGAACAGGTGCCGGAGCGCCTCGACGAGCGCGTCGCGCGAGCGCCGCAGGAGCGCCTCCCGCGCGCCGGCGCTCCGCGGCAGGGCCTCGCCCGCCTGGCGGTAGAGGATGCCGGCCTGCTCCAGCACCTTGACGCGCTCCTCGCAGTCCTCGCGGAAGAAGAGCGTCATGAGCTGTTTCTCGGCCGCCTCGACGAAGCGCTTCTCGGCGGCGAGGGACGCGGCCCACTCGTCCAGGGCGACGCGGTAGTCCTCGGTGAGGGCCGCCATGTCGCCGATCTTGGTCAGCTCGACGCGTGTAGTGACCAGCTCCTCGGTCTTGTGCGTGGCGTCGGTCTGGCGCAGCACCTGCTGCGCGCGGAACAGGTACGACTGGTGCCGGGACAGCTCGTAGGCCTTGTTGAACTGGGCCACCGCCTGGTCGAGGTGCCCCTCCTCCAGCTCGACGAGCGCGAGTTCGCCGGCGATCGTGTGCCCCTCGATCTCCGGCACCTTGCGCTCGAAGTAGGCCAGAATCTCGCGCGCCAGGTCGTACCTCTTCGCCTTCTTGGCCAGGTGGAAGGTGTCGAGCCAGAAGCGGCGGCCGACCTCGCGGCCCGCCTCCTGGTCGGCGCGGTTCCGCTCCCACACGGCCTGGACCGCCTTCAGCAGGGAGAGCCTCCGCGCGCGCGCACCGCCCACCTCCTCGACCTCGGCCGCGCCGGCCTCCGCCGGCGCCCCGGGCAGGAGCGGCGCCAACTCGACGTCCTCGTCCCGCGGCACGACTTCATCCGGCACGTAGATCGAGTCGCGGCCGTCTCTTGTCCAGGGGATGAGATCGACCACGCCGCGGTCGATGCGGATCGCTTCCTCGAGGCGCGCCTGCGCCGCCGGGACCTCGCCGGTGATGGCCAGGCAGACGATCTCGCGCGCGCGGTCCACGTTGAGGGCGGGCCCGCCGGCCGCGGCCTCGGCCGCGGCGTGGTGCGCCAGCGCCGCCTCGGCGAAGTTCTTCTGGCGCCAGTGGTAGGTGCCGAGCAGGCTGTGCCCGAAGGGCACGTCCGGCGCGACCGCGATCAGCGACTCGATCACGGCTTGCGCCTCCGGGTCGCTCCCCTGCAGGCGGGCGAGCACGTCGTGCGCCTCCTCGACCACGGGCGAGCGGCGGATCGCCTCGCGCAGCAGCTCCTTGGCGCGCTCCAGGCTGCCCTCGGGATCGGCGTTGAACTTGTACTCGAAGGAGAGGATCTGCGCCTGGCGCACCCGGATCATGGCGCAGAGCGGCTCGGAGACGAAGCTCCACGCGGGCGCGAGCACGAGCGCGGCGAGAGCGAGCGCCTGCCCCGGCTGGAACGTCCGCCGCTCCTGCGCGCCCTGGGCCAGCACCAGGCCGGTCATCAGGAAGAAGGGAAACGGCACGACCGTGTCGAGCGCCAGGCCGAGGTCGAACTGGTTCGCGGCGAGAAGCGCCAGACCCGCGGCGACCAGCGCCACGGGCAGGGCAACCGGCAGGTCCGCGCGCGGCCGCACGGCCTCGAGCAGCAGCCGCAGCAGCAAGAAGACGATCCACGCGCTCGCGGCGAGCAGCGTGCAGACGCCCGCGGACTGGGCCATGTAGAGGAGCATGTTGTGCGGGTGTGGCGCCTCCTCCTCGGCGGCGAAGCGGCTGCCCGGCTTGAAGCGTTCTACGGCGATGAAGTTGTGCGGCCCGATGCCGAGCCACGGCGCCTGGCGGATGACCTTCAGGCTGTTCACCCACGCGTCCGCCCGATAGTCGATCGACTTCTCGAAGCGGTCGATCTTGCTGCTCAGCCAGCGCTGTCCGGCGTGGCTCCAGAAGGCGAACCAGCCGCCCGCGGCGCAGAGGAACACGAGGAGCGCCAGCAGCGCCGCCACGCGACGGCCGCCGAACGCCCTCCAGGCGCAGCGCAGCGCGTAGAGCACGGGAATGGCCCCGAGTCCCAGGAGCAGCGCCGCCTTGCCGGTGTTCGAGTCGGTGTGCCAGCAGGCGTAGACCAGGAGGGCGAGGGCCGGCCAGGCAAGGAGCGACCAGCGCGCGCGGCAGAGCCCCAGGCCGACCGCCAGGACCGCATGGAACACGAAGAAGGGCGCCAGGAAGTTCGGGTGCTGGCGGAAGAGCACCAGGCGCGTATCCAGCGCGCTCGGGAACGCGATCAGGAAGCCGAGCTTCAACGTGAGGAGCACGTCGCACACCGCGATGACCGAGGCGATGAAGACCGGCACCGCCAGCAGCCTGAGCCAGGCGCCGCGGTCGCGCGGCGCGAGGGAGATGGCGAAACCGATCGCCGCCGCTGATCCGATCCAGGCCATGGATGGCTCGGCCAGGTAGCGATTGCGCGCGTGGATGGTGGCGGCGAGCAGTCCGAGCACGGTGAGCAGGGCCGCGATGAAGGTCGGGCGGAGCGCCAGGCGGCGCGCGCCCGCCTTGAGCCGCAGCAGCACCGACAGGATGCCGAGCCCGAGAGCGAGGTGAGCCGGGACGAAACACAGCGCGCCGCTCAGGAGCGTCGCTCCGATCGTCATGAGCAGGGCCTGGTCCGCGGCGTCCACGCGGGCGGCCGTGCGGCGGATCCAGAGGGGGGCAAGGAAGGCGGCGGCCGGGTAGATCCAGGCGAGGTTGGGCGGGACCTCCTCCCGGACGGTCTTCAGGCTGAACTCCGGGTCCACGTGGGACATGCCCAGGGCACAGAGACTGGCGGCGAGGAGGATGAGGCCATGGCGGTCGGCGGCGAGCGCAGGCCAGGCCGCAGCGGCGGCCGGACCACGGCGGCGTGCCAGCCGGGAGAGCCCCGCCGCGGCGAGATACCCGAGCACGAGCGCCGCCGTGCAGACGTGGAACGCCAGCGGCACGCGGTTGTCGAGCACGAACTCCCGCATGGCGGCGATGTAGGCGAGGGATCCCGTGGCGAGGACGATCCCCCACAGGGCCAGCGTTGCGGCCGCGCGGACGATGACCATGTTGCGAAACCTAAGAGTTCCCGGCCGGGAATGCGAGAACGGCGGGGCGCTGGGCGATCGTCGGCGCGAAGGCGCGGCCAGCTTGATCCTTCCGGCGCGGACGACGCGCGCCGTGCGATGTTGCGGCCGGAGCAGCTTGACCGCCGGCCAGGAGCGAGCTACGGAGTGGAGGTTCAGGCCGGATCCTCCCGCGGAAGCGCGGCGCGGAGCGGCTTTTGCAGAACACTCACGTCGAAACCAAGCAGGAGCTGATGCGATGGCGAAGAAAGTGAAGGCCGTTCCAGAGGGTTTCAACACGGTCAGCGCGTACCTGATCGTTCCGGACGCGACACGGGCGCTGCGGTTCTACGCCGAGGCGTTCGGCGCCGAGACGGGTCTGCGTATGTCCGGACCCGAAGGCAGGGGCACGATGCACGCCGAGATGCGCATCGGCGACTCCATGGTCATGCTGGCCGACGAGAACCCGCACATGGGCACGAAGGCGCCCGCCTCGCTCGGCGGCACGCCGGTCTCGCTCGCTCTCTATGTCCAGGATGTCGACGCCCTGTTCGCGCGCGCTGTGTCCGCGGGCTGCACAGTGGTCCTCCCGGTCATGGACGCCTTCTGGGGAGACCGTTACGGCAAGCTCAAGGATCCTTTCGGTCATGAGTGGGGCATCGCCACGCACAAGGAGGACCTGTCGCCGGCCGAGATCGAGCGGCGCCAGGCCGAGTTCTTCCGCAAGATGGGCTCGGGCTGCGGGTGCTGCGGCGGCGCCTGACGCGCGGCGCCCGGGCGATTCCATAATCTGGAATCACCCTCTCGGGTCCATAGTCGAGACGCGGCGTAATGGGCCGGCGCCGCGTGCGCTGCTCCGTCAGGCGGGCAATCCGCGCTGGCGCTTGAACGGGCGCGCGGATTGCGTGTATACTTCCGTTCAGAGACCTGCCAGGGACAAGTCCGGAAGGATCGGTCATGGTGGTCGACCGGACGATTCTGAAAGACGGGACGTTTGAGGTCGTGGACAGCAGGACGGGCGCCACCTACCGGGTGGGCTGCACGGGGAAGAGCCTGGACCTGCTGTCGGTCCTCGTGAAGGGTGGGCGCTTCATCGTTCGCCGGCTGCCCTACGGAACAGGGCTCCGGGCGCTCTCGTCGCGCCGCGCGCTGCGCTGGCGCGCCATCTGAGAAGCGTTTCAGGCGAGCTCGGCTGGCGGGCCAGAGCGCTCCACCCGGAGGGACCGGAGAAACGACGCGAACACGCGCGGCGTCATGCCCCGCATGACGAGGGGGTCTTTCCATCGCCGCCCCGGCCCGCGGGTTCTCCGCGAGGGAGAAGGCGCGGTGCGGATCGTGTCCATGCTGATCCAGATGATCCGCCGGCTGGAGTCGGGCACGGGCACGAAACAGCCGGCCCGCCTGCCTACCGCGGGCTTCGCCCGCAACCCAAGAGTTGAGATGGCGTCGATCCCCGAGTTGGACGGTTGTTGTTGAGGCAGCCGCTGCTCGAGGACGACGCCATGAAGGACTTTCTATCGCATTTCGGCGCG
>DYIW01000173.1 GCA_020723465.1 Phycisphaera mikurensis | reverse complement strand
CCTGTTCGAACACCGGCCGGCCGCGCCCGCGCTCTACCTGGTCCTGCACGGCGTCCTGCTCGGCGGCCCGGCGGGAGCTTCGCTTCTGCCCGGCGGCGGCTACGTGCTCGACCGCCGGAGCGAGAGCGGCGCCTGCCGCTGCTTCGGTCTCGGCGACGACCCGGCGCGCTACCGATTTGCGCTCGATGGGGGGTACGCGGTGGTCGCCGAGGAAGCCGCGGCCACGGCGCGCGCGCTGACCGACTACCGGCGCCGGGCCGGCGAGGAGCGCGCCGCGCTCCCCGGGCTCGACCTCGCGGCAGACGATGGCCTGCGCCGCTTCGCCGACCAGGCGCGGGCGGGCGCGGAGCGCTGGAGCGCGGCACAGCTCAAGGTGGTGCTGCGCCTGCTGGCGCAAGACGCGCCGGTGCAGGCCGCCCTCCTGCTCTGCGCGGAGGGGATCGCGGCGCCGCGCCACGTGCTCGATCTCGCGGGTGGCGGGCTCACGGCCGAGCGCGTGCACGCCGCCCGGCAAGTCCTGCGCACCGTGGAGCCGCGCCTGGACCAGTTGGACGAGGAGCGCCTCGGCGCGCTGCTGCGCGCACTGCTTCTTGGCTGACCGCGCTGCCAGCCCCGATCAGAGGATGTCGAGCTTGAGGCCGTTCGACGTCTGGTAGTCGTGCGACATGCCGATCGTGGTGAAGTAGTCGTTCGCCCCCTGGGCGTAGAGCGTCACCAGGCTCGGCACGGGCGGCACGTAGAGGTTCCAGACTCCGCCCGCGGTGGGTGACTGCGCCAGGATCACCAGGGGCACCAGCGCCAGCTCGCAGCCCGGGACCAGCTCCGGCAGGGCGATGCCCGGGATGATCGGCGTCGCGCCGATCATGAGGAACTGCTGCGCGAGGAAGGTGTTGCAGCAGGTCTGCGAGGCGGTCAGCTCGATCCTCAGGTTGCACGCGGTGGCGTCGTAAACCGCCGACAGCTTGGAATCCTGGGTGAAGAACACACAGGTGTTGCCGTAGGCGGTGGCGGTCACGCTGTTCGCGCACGTGGAGGCGGCGTCGTTCGTCTGGCAGAGAAGGCCCAGGGCGATGACCAAGGCCGCGAGGGTACGCTTCATGGACGGTTCTCCTGCTGACCGCTGAAAGCTCTCAGCTTTCAGCATGGTACGCCGGCGGGCGGCGACAGTCCAGCGCTGCTACGCCGGCTCGTCCAGCAGGTCGGCGAGCTGAGAGAGGGCGCGATGCAAGAGGTTGCGCACCGCGGCCTCGCTCTTGCCCATCTCCTCTGCGATCTCGGCGCGCGACAGCCCGACCAGGCGGGAAAGGGTGATGACATCGCGGTAGTCCGGCGGGAGCTGCTCGAACGCCTTCTCCACGGCCTCGACGTTCTCGCGCGCCATGAGCGCCCGGCTGGGCGTGAAGAGCGTGCGATACACGTTGCTCAGGCGCAGCTCGGCGGAGTCTTCGCCCTCCTTGACCTCGCGGCCGGCGGCGCGCTTGGCCGCGCCGTAGAACTCGCCGCGGTTGGCGATCTTGCGCAGCGCCGTCTTGTAGAGCCAGTGCTTGAAGGCGTTCTCGCCCGGGTACTGGTAGCGGTCGAGGTGCTCGAGCACCTCGCGGCACACCGACTGCGCCAGGTCGGAGCACGATTCCTTCTGGCGCAGCACCGCGCCCATGCGCAGGCGGATGAAGGCGCGCAAGCCGGGGAGGTGGTGCGCCAGGAGCTCGTCCAGGGCCGCACCGTCGCCCTGGGAGGCGGCCAGCACCAGTTGCTGCTCGTCCACTTCGCTCTCCACCGCCCAGCAGCCCCTTGAAGAAGTCATCCTGCCTGCGGCGGCGCCGCATGCCCTCGCCTCGGCGACGGAGCACTTCTTCAACGGGCTGCGGCCCATCCGATTGTACTATCCGCGCCAGGAGCGCGCTCGCATGGAGAGGATCATCGGAGTCTGTTCCTGGTCGCTGCGGCCCGAGAGCCCGCGCGACCTGGTCGAGCGCCTGCGCGCCGTGGGCCTGCGACACGTACAGCTCGCCTTGAGGCCCCTGCGGACCGGCGCCTGGCCGCTCGCGGAGACGATCGAGCGGCTCGCCGCCGAAGGCATCGAGATCCGCTCCGGCATGTGGCAGCCCCTCGGCGAGGACTACAGCTCGCTCGCGGCCATCCGCGCGACCGGCGGCGTGCGGCCGGACGCGCTCTGGCGGGAGAACCGGGCCGCGGCCGAGCGGGACGCCCTGCTCGCCGAGCGGCTTGGCATCCGCCTGGTCACTTTCCACGCCGGCTTCCTGCCGCATGACCGGGACGACCCGGAGCGGCCGGTGCTGCTCGAGCGGCTGCGGCAGGTCGCGGACATCTTCGCCGCGCGCGGCTGCGACGTGGCCTTCGAGACCGGACAGGAGAGCGCGGAGACGCTGCTCGAAGTGCTCGATGACCTCGACCGGCCCGGCGCCGGCGTGAACTTCGATCCGGCCAACATGATCCTCTACGGCATGGGCGATCCGATCCCGGCCCTCGAGCTGCTCGGCGCGCGTGTGTGCCAGGCGCACGTCAAGGACGCGCGGCGGCCGCGCGCGCCCGGGGAATGGGGAGAAGAAGTCCCGGTGGGCCGGGGCGAGGTGGACTGGCGCCGCTTCTGCCAGGCGCTCGAAGCCGCCCGTCCCGGCTGCGACCTGATGATCGAGCGCGAGGCGGGCGAGGACCGTGTCGCCGACATCCGCGCCGCCCGCGACCTGGTGCGGGAGTGCCTGGCATGACGCGCGCGATCGGCGTCGGGATCATCGGCCTGGGCTTCATGGGGCGGGCGCACCTTCGCGCCTACGAGAAGGCGGCGGCCGCCGGCTTCCCGAACGAGCTCGTGGCCGTTTGCGACCGCCTGCCGGCGCGCCGCGCGGGAGAGGCCTTGCCGGGGGGCAACCTCGCTTGCGACGCGCAAGGCAGGCGCCTCTTCCACCCGGAGCGGGTGGCAGCCTACGCCCGCGCCGAGGACCTGCTGGCCGACCCGCGCGTGGAGCTGGTGAGCGTCTGCACGCCGACCGCGACGCACGTCGATCTGGCGCTCGCCGCCCTGGCGGCGGGCAAGCACGTCCTGGTCGAGAAGCCGCTGGCACTGTCCGCGGCCGAGACGGCGCGCCTGGCCGCGGGCGCGCGCGCCGCGCGCACGCTCTGCCTGCCCGCCATGTGCCTGCGCTTCTGGCCGGCCTGGAGCTGGCTCCGGGAGCGGGTGCGGGACGGCGCGCTCGGCGCGGTGCAGAGCGCGGTCTTCCAGCGCCTGGGCTCGCGTCCCGGCTGGGCCTCGTTCTACGGCGACCCGCGGCAAAGCGGCGGCGCGCTCTTCGACCTGCACATCCACGACGCCGACTTCGTGCGCTGGTGCTTCGGCCCGCCGCGCGCGCTCGCCGCCACGGGCGACCTCGACCACGTGACCGTCCTCTACCGCTACGCGCGCGGCCCGGCCCACGTCGTGGCCGAGGGCGGCTGGGACCACGCGCCGGGCTTCCCCTTCCGCATGCGCTACGTCGCGGTGTTCGAGCATGGCACGGCGGAGTACGAGTTCGGGCGCGACCCGGAGCTGCTCTTGGCGCGAGACGGCGCGCGCGCACCGGTCGAGCTTCCCGCCCTCGACGGCTACGACGGCGAGGTGCGCCACCTGCTCGGCAGGATCGCCGCCGGCCGCTCCGACCTGGCCGCGACCGTGGACGAGGCCGTGGGCCTGCTCGAGATGCTCGAGGAGGAGCGGCGCCTGCTGGCGCAGGCGTGAGCGCGCGCCGCGCTAGAGCGCCAGCACGCGGTCCATGCGCGCGGCGATGTCCGCCAGGCGTTCGCGCTCGCCGCCGCCGACCTCGGCCGTGGCCCAGCCGCGGTAGCCGATCTCGTCCAGCGCGGCCATGACCGCGGGCCAGCCGCAGTCGCCCTCGCCGATCTCCACGTCGAAGCCCTGCCACAGCCCCTCGTCGTCGCGCTTCTTGCGGCTGAACTCCTTGACGTCGAGCTTGAGCACGCGCTGGCCGAGGATGCGCAGCCACTGCTCGGGCCAGCCGGTGTTCACCACGTTCCCCACGTCGAAGTACCAGCCCACGCAGTCGCTCTCGAACTCGTCGACGTAGCGCGCGGCCTCGAGCGGGCTGAGCAGGAAGTGGTTCCACACGTTCTCGAACGCGATCTTCACCCCCAGCTCGCGCGCCAGCGGCAGGAGCTGGCGGATCTCCGCCTGGGAGCGCGCGTAGGCCGCGTCATAGGAGACGGCGGCCGAGACGACCGCGGGCACCACCAGCACGGTGGAAGCGCCGACCCGCTGCGCGGCGTGGAGCGCCGTCTCGAGCGCCGCGCGCCCCGCCGCGCGCACCGCTGCGTCCGCAGCGGAGAAGGGCTGGCGCCAGTGCGCGGAATCGACCACGCCGGGCACGAGCAGACCGCTCCGGTCGCGCGCGGCGACGACCTCGTCCAGGTCCAGGTCGGACGGGCTGTCGATCTCCACCCCGTCGAAGCCCACCTCCTTGAGCAGGCGGAACTTCTCCTCGAGCGACAAGTCGCCGGCCACCATGCCGAGCTTGACCGCCTTCTTGATGTCGCGGCGCGGCGACGGCGCGGCCGCTCCGATCGGGAGCGACGGGGCAGTCTGCGGCGCAGCCGCTGCGCAGGCGAGCGGCGCGAGCAGCAGGCTCGCCCCGCTGGCCGCCAGGAACTCACGGCGCTGCATGGACCACCTCCTCCATCAGAAGAACCGCGTCTGCCCCGGCACCGGCACCGGATCGAGCGGCGCGTCGCCCCAGGCGAGCGTCTCCGGGCCGAGTTTCTGCTGCGAGTTGAGCGCCTGCTCCCAGGTGATGGTCTGGCCGCTGTAGGCGGCCATGCGCGCCATGATCGCCAGCAGCACGCTGGTCGCCATCCAGGAGCCGTCGTTCCGCGGCGCGCCGGCGCGGATCGAGGCGAACAGCTCGTCGTGCTCAAGCTGGTACATGTCGTTATCTTCGCCCTCGTACACCCAGGGCGTAGGGCCGGTGATCGAGAGGTTGCTCCAGCCGAGGATCGTGGCATTCCCTCTCTCGCCCATGATGTAGTCGCTGTTGTCGTTCGAGCAGTTGGCGATCTGGCGGCACATGTGGAAGGCCTTGACGCCGTCGCCGTAGTCGAAGGTGGCGCTGAAGTGGTCGTAGACGTTGCCGCTCTCCTCGCCGGAGCGCGCCTGGCGGCCGCCCACGGCGGTGACCGCGAGCGGCGGGCGGTCGCCGAGCAGCCAGGACTGCTTGTCGATGCTGTGCACCGCCTGCTCGACGATGTGGTCGCCCGAGAGCCAGATCATGTGCTGCCAGTTGCGCAACTGGAACTCCAGCTCGCTCCACTCTGGCCGGCGCGCGTGCGTGCCCAGCGGGCTGGTGTTGTAGGTGCTGTAGACCGCGCGCACCGCGCCGGCGGCGCCGTCCTTCAGGCGGGCGTAGAACTCGCGGTGCCGCGTGCTGTAGCGCCAGCAGAAGCCGCTCACCAGGGCCAGGCGCTTCTGCTGCGCTTCGGCCACGGCCGCGAGCACGGTGCGCACGCCGGGCGCGTCCACCGCCATCGGCTTCTCGCAGAAGATGTGCTTGCCCGCGGCCACGGCCGCGCGCAGGTGCTCGGGCCGGAACCAGGGCGGCGTGGCCAGGAGCACCACGTCCACGCCGCTGTCGATCACCTGCTGGTAGGCGTCGAAGCCGGCGAACTTGTGCTCCTCGTCCACCTGGATGCGCTGCGCTGCCTCCGGGCCGAAGTGGGCCGCAAGGTTCGCCAGGCTCGCGTCGACGCGGTCGCGGAAGAGGTCGCCCGCGGCCGTGAGGATGATCGTGCCCGCTTCAGCCGCGAGCGCCTGCGCGGCCGCGCCCGTGCCGCGCCCGCCGCAGCCGATGAGCCCCACCTTGAGCACGTCCGGGTCCTCGGCGCGCGGCCGGGCACGCGCCACGGGCGCGATCAGCGGCGCGACCAGGGCGGCGGCCGAACCCTCCAGAAAGCGCCGCCGCGACATGCCGGGGCGCGCGTGCTGGTCAGGATGTCCCATGACGAACCTCCTCGAGGGGTGTGTCGTGTGCGTTTCGCGCGCCGGCTCAGCCGTCCTGCGCTTCCTGCGGTTCCTGCTGCGGCGCGGGTGGCGGCGCGTCGCCTGCGACCACGCGGAAGCCGGCGAAGGGGGCGTCGGCGAGCCACCAGATGCTGCGCGGGATCTGCGGATCGCTCGCGTTCCACATGCGCGAGGGCTCGCGGCGCGTGACGCAGCGCAGGCGCCGCGCGTTCTCCTCGAAGGAGCCGCCCATCAGGTAGTGCTTGCCGTCCTCGACCAGGCACCACTCGCCGGCGTTGCCGTGCATGTCGAACAGGCCGAAGGCGTTGGCCTGCTTGCCGCCCACGGGGTGGGTCTTGCGCTCCGCGTTCTCCGCGTGCCAGGCGATGGCGTCGAGGCCCGCCTCGTCGTCCCCGCAGCTATAGGCCGCGGTCGAGCCGGCGCGGCAGGCATACTCCCACTCGTGCGCCGTGGGCAGGCGGAAGGCGCGGCCGGTCTTCTTGGTGAGCCAGGCGCAGTAGGCTTCGGCCCCCTGGTGGGAGATGGAGATGGCCGGGTAGCCGGCGTGGCCGAAGCCGCGGTCCGTGGCCATGTACGGCTTGGTCGGGCGCGTGTGCGCGTCGACCTCCTCCTGCACCGTGCCCTGCTCGGCGAGCGGCAGGTCGAGACCGAAGACGAAGACGTCGTAGGCGTCCCAGGTCACCTCGGTGGCCGACATCCAGAAGGACGCGATCTCCACCTGGCGCGTGCCTCCGGGCGCGGCCGCGTCCTCCACGGCCAGCGTCCCGGCGGGGATGCGGATCATGTCGAATGAGACGGTGGTTCCGGCCAGGGCCTCGGTGGTCTTCTCGCGCTGCTGGGTGGCCTCGCTCGCGACCTCCTCGCCTTGGGCGGGGCAGAAGAGCGCCAGAAGGGCGAGCGCGGAGGCGATCGGGCTGTGCATGGGATCTTGTCCTCTCGACGCGAACGAGTATAGGAGGCGGGCGTCGCGCTTCTCCAGCCCGGAGGCCGCCATGTCCGCCCGCCCGCTGCTCGCGCTCCTGCTGCTCGCGGCGCCGCTTCGCGCCGGAGAGCCTGCCGTCCCGGCGCGCTTCGAGTACCGCCAGATCGTGATGGGCGTGGAGGCGCGCATCGTGCTCTACGCGCCGGACGAGGCCGCGGCGCGCGCGGCGGCCGCGGCCGCCTTCGCCCGCATGCACGCCCTGGACGGCGTGCTCTCCGACTACCGGCAGGACAGCGAGCTGATGCTCCTCTGCGCGCGTGCCGGCCAGGGGCCGGTCGCGGTGAGCGAGGACCTCTGCGCCGTGCTCGCACGCGGGCAGGAGATCGCGGCCGCGAGCGGCGGAGCCTTCGACCTGACCGTCGGCCCGCTGGTGCGCCTGTGGCGCGCGGCGCGCGCCGCGGGGTGCCTGCCCGATACGGCCGCTCTCGACGCGGCGCGGCGGCTCGTGGGTTTCGACGCGCTGCGCCTCGACCGAGAGGCGCGCACGGCGGAGCTGCTGCAGGCCGGCATGCTGCTCGACGCGGGCGCGCTCGGCAAGGGCTACGCCTGCGACCGCGCCCTGGAGGCGCTCGCCGCTCTCGGCGTCGAGCAGGCGCTCGTCGATCTGGGAGGAGACCTGGCCGTGGGCGCGCCGCCGCCCGGGCGCGCGGGCTGGAACCTGCTGGCGGGCGCGGGCGGCGAGGAGCGGCCGCTCGTGGTGAGCCGCGCCGGCGTGGCGACGTCTGGCCCGAGCGAGCAGTTTCTTGAAGTGGACGGCGTACGCTATTCGCACATCCTCGATCCGCGCACCGGCTGGGGCCTGCGGGGCTCGCTCCGCGTCACCGTGGTGGCAGGAGACGGCATGAGCGCGGACGCGCTCGCCTCGGCCGCGAGCGTGCTCGGCCGCCACGAGGGGCGGCGTGTGGCGATGGCGGCCGGCGCCTCAGTCTGCTTCCACGACCCGCGCTTCACGTCGCTTTTCGACGGCACGACGCTCGCCGGCTGGGTGACCGAGGGCGGCCGCTACGACGGGAACGCCCTGTGGACGGTGGAGGACGGCGCCATCACCGGCCGCGTGGGAGAGGACGGCGCCGGCGGCCTGCTCTACACCGAGAAGCCGTACGCGTGCTTCGTGCTCGAGCTCGAGACCTGGATCGACGAGCCCTTCGACTCGGGCGTGTTCGTGCGCATGGCCAGGGAAGGGCAGGGCGCGCAGGTCACGCTCGACGTGCGCGAGGGCGGCGAGGTGGGCGCGATCTACTCGGACGGCTTCCTGGCGCACAACGAGTGGGCCAAGGAGCGCTTCCTCAGGAACGCCTGGAACCACGTCGAGGTGCAGGTCACGGGCTTCGACATGCGCGTCGAGGCGTGGCTGAACGGCGAGCCGATCTGCGACTACTCGGTGCCGCCGCCGAGCGCGGGCTTCGCGCCCACCGGCTTGATCGGCCTGCAGGTGCACGGCGGCCGCGACGATCCGCGCGCGCATCGCGCGCGCTTCCGGGAGATCCGCGTGCGCGAGCTGCCGCTCTTCGGCGACAAGGCCGCGGGCTTCGCGCCGCTTTTCACTGGCCGCGATCTGGCGGGCTGGCGGGAGGCCGGCGGCGCCGGCAGGTGGTGCGCGCGGGACGGCGTGCTGGAGCTCTCGGGTGGAGGCGCCGCGGGCTGGCTCTGCACGGAAGAGGAGTTCGCCGACTTCCGCCTCTCCCTCGAGTACCAGACCGTGGGCACGAGCAGGTCCCGCCTGCTGCTGCGCGCCGCGAAGGACGGCGCGAGCGCGGGGCTCCGCGGCCGCGCCCTCGAGATCCAGGACGGCCCGCGCCCGGGCGCGTGGAACCGGCTCGAGGTGCTCTGCCAAGGCGCGCGCCTGGCGGTGGCCCGAAACGGCGTTCCCCTGGCTGACACGGGTGCGCGCACGCCGCCAGGGGGATCGATCGGCGAGGACGCGCGCGCGGGCGCCATCGCGCTCGAGGCGCCGGAAGGGGGCGCGCCGGGAGAGGTCGTGGTCCTCTTCAGCGACCTCCGCGTCGAGCGTCTGTGCCACTGACCGCCAGGGTCTTCGCACGGCACAAGGATCTCACGCCTCCTTGACGAGAACCGAAGGCGCGCGAATGCGCGGAGGCCGGCAGTCGGTCGAAGGGTCCTCCGGCTTCCAGCTCCGGACTTCGAACTTCAAACTCGCGGCGGCGCCGGCCGGACCAGACCCGTGAGCGCGGACACGTCTGGTGCGGCGCCGTCGCGATGTGAGCGCGGCGAGCGCGGGCGCCTTGCGACTACTCCGCGATCGTGCCGAACTTGTTGTTGATGTAAGCGTTGCTGAGTCCGCCCGCCGACAGGAAGCAGTCGTAGCCGCCGTTCTTCTTGGCCGTGTTCTCGACGAACGCACTGTTCGTGCAGGCGATCTGGAATCCGTCGCTCAAGCTCGACGTGATCGTGTTCTTGAGGAACGTGCAATACGCGGCGTCAGCGGCCAACCAGAAGCCATCGTCGCCGGCCCTCTTGACCTTGTTCTTGCAGAAGGTGCCGTTCAGGCAGTGGACCTCGAATCCGTCGCCCTTGGTGCTGCTCACCTTGTTCTGCTGCAAGACGTTGCCCGTCGCTCCGGATGCAACGTCGACGCCGTCATCGTCCACGCGCAGGATCGTGTTGCTGAGGATGGTGGCGGCGTCCGCTCCCGTGTCGAGAGCGATGCCGTCCTGCCACGCGCCGTCGATCTTGTTCTTCACCACGAGCGCGCCTCCGGTCGCGGCGCCCCCGGCGCCGAGCCAGATGCCCCTCTCGCCGCACTCCTTGATGGTGTTGCCGTCGATCGTGTGCGCCGTTCCCACCGCGACGATGCCGTTCCACCCGATGTGCTGCAGCGTGTTGCCCAGCACGCAGGCGTTGTCGCCGTCCACGTCGATGCCGTCGCAGATGACCCACTTCACGGTGCAGTCCTCGATGGTGACGCGGTCGCTCAGGAAGGCCTTGATGCCGTCCACGCCCGAGCCCGTGACCGTGCAGCCCTGGATGAGCACGTCGGTGCTGAACATCACGTTCAGGCCGTAGTCGAAGGTCGCTCCTTCGAGCCGCAGACCCTTCAGCAGGATGTTGCGCGAGTTCGTGACGCTCAGGGGAATGGCGCCCTCGCTGTGGATGATGACCTTGTGGCCGTTCTTGGCCTGCAGGGTGAGCTCGTCCTTGTTCGCCAGCGTGACGGCCTCGAGGTAGGTCCCCTGCGACACCTCGATGACGTCCCAGTGGCCGCTGGTGGCGTTCACCGCCGCCTGGATGGTGGGAAAGTCCGCGGGAACCCGGATCTTCGCGGCCTGGGCCGCGTCTGCGCAGAGCAGCAGGGCCAGGAACGGAACGGCGGTGAGCGTCTTCATGTCTCGATTCTCCTCACGATCATGAGCCGTGCCGGCGCGCGCCGCGCGGCGGCGCCGGGCGGCTACTCGGCAATCGTGCCGAACTTGTTGTCGATGAACGCGTTGGTGCCCGGTGCCACGTACAGGACGCAGTCCCAGCCGCTGTTCTTGTTGGCCGTGTTCTGCATGTAGGTGCTGTCCTGGCCGTTGACCTGGAAGCCGTCGCTGGCGCTCGAGGTGATGGTGTTCTTGAAGAACAGGCAGTGCGAAGAGTCCCCAGCCACCCAGAAGCCGTCGTTGCCGGCCTTCTTGACCTTGTTCTTGCAGAACGAGCCGTACCAGCAGTGGACCTCGAAGCCGTCGCCAATCGTGCTGCTCACGTTGTTCTGCTGCAGGACGTTGTCGGCCGCTCCCAGCGCGACCTCGATGCCGTCGTCGTCCCCGCGCAGGATCGTGTTGCTGAGGATGACGCAGGAGTCCGCTCCCGTATCGAGGTAGATGCCGTCCTGCGCTGCGCCGTCGATCCTGTTCTTCACCACGAGCGCGCCTTCGGTCGTGGTGTCAGAGAGGCCGAGCACGATGCCCCTCTGCCCGCAGTCCTTGATGGTGTTGCCGTCGACCGTGAGCGCCAATCCCTCGAGCCGCATGCCGTTCCACCCCGCGTGCAACACCGTGTTCCCCAGGAGGCAGACGTTGTCGCCATACACAAGGATGCCGCTGCCCGTGACCCACTTCACCGTGCAGTCCTCGACCGTGACCCCGCCGCACAGGAGGATCCTGATGCCGTCCTGGCCCGAGCCGCTGACCGAGCAGCCCTCGACGAGCACGTCGTTGCTCAAGTTCACGTCCAGCCCGGAAGACCCGGTTGCTCCCTCCAGCCGCAGGTTCTTCACGTGGACGCAGCTCGACAGCGAGACCGTGAGGGGAGTGGCGGCCGCGCTTTGGATGATGACCTTGTGTCCCTTCTTGGCCTGGAGGGTGAGCTCGTCCTTGAAGACGAGCGAGACGGCCTCGAGGTAGGTCCCCTGCGACACCTCGATGACGTCCCCGTAGCCGGTCGTGGCGTTCACCGCCGCCTGGATGGTGGGGAAGTCGGCGGGAACGCGGATCTTGGCGGCCTGGGCGGCGGCGGGAAGAAGCGCCGCGGCCAGGAACGAGACAGCGAGGATCATCGTCTTCATGGCGGTTGCTCCTGGGATCATGACCGGTGCCGGCCAGCCCCGCCGGCGGCCCAGATTCGAGGATACCACGGCCGCCCTGGCGCGCGCCTGAAACACCCGCCGGCGAGCCAGCGGCGCGCAGCGGGCTTTCCGCCGTTGTCTGCCAGGCGCGCGCGCGCCATGATCTCTCCCTTTCAGCGATCCCGTATCCGCGGACGGTCATGAGCACGCTTGCGCATTCACTGCGGGTGGAGCGAGAACGACCCGGCCCAGGTCGCGCTTCCCGCTCTCTCTGCGTCCTGGTCCTTGCGGTCGCGTTGTTCCCGTGCGCGCGCCTCGCGCGCGGCGAGCAGGACTGGCCGGATCTGCCGGGCAACGCCGCCATCCAGGCCGCGGCCGCGGACTTCCTGGCCGCGCTGGGCGAGGACCCGGAAACCTCGCCGCGGCCGCTCTGGACCTACTGGCGGGAGGTCCAACGCGAGAGCGGCTTCCCGTCCTGGTGGCAGAACCGGCACCTGGCCCAGGCGCCGGACGTGGTCCGGGAGCTGCGCGTCTACAAGTGGCATCGGCCGCAGGCTCCGGGCCGGATCAAGGACGCGCGCGTGGGTCTGCTCTACGAGATCCAATTCGTCACGCCCGAGTACACGCGCTTCATCGAGACCCCGATGGGCGCGCTCGGCGAGGAAGGCTCGCAGGAGCTCGCACGGCAGACGCGCTACGGCATGGCCTACCTGCGGCACGACGCGGAACGCGGCTGGTGGTTCAACCTCAACGAGCCGGAGCCGCTGCTCTGGGAGACGCTTGCGGAGCACGAGGGGGACCTGCGGCGCTTCGCCGACGCGGGGTTCGCCCTCGGCTTCTGGGACGAGTGGGACTACACGCTCGAGGTGCTGAATCGCCAGCCCTTCAAGGCATGCGACACAATGCCCCCTCTCACACTTCGGGCGTAAGTCCTTTGTTT
>DYIW01000172.1 GCA_020723465.1 Phycisphaera mikurensis | reverse complement strand
GGCTGTTCGAGTCGAAGGAGACACCGGTCTTCACGCTCGCCCTGCTGCTCGACGAATCGGCCGAGTGGCGTCCGGACAGCTTCAACAACCGGATCTTCGGCACCGGTTGCGACTTCCGGTTCCGCAGCGTCAAGCTCAGAGACTGGCGAGGCCGCGAGGCGGAACTCCTGGCATCGCCGAATCCCTTCGCCCGGGTCGTGCTGACGTGGTTCGAGCTGCAGCAGGCAAAGAACGACGCGCAGCGGCTAGAATCGAAGCTGCGGGCTGTAAAGCGGCTTCGGTTCCGGAGGCTCGGGCCCGAGACGCTCGGCGGCCTGCTGCGCTTCATCGGCTGGATCGTGCGCCTGCCCGAGGAGCTGGAGACCCGCTTCGTTCAGGAGTTGCGTGCCATGACCGAGCTGCAAGACGACGTCTACATGCTCCCCTGGGAGCGGGATGGATGGGAGCGGGGCATGAAGGAGGGCATGAAGGAGGGCGAAGCGCGGAAGTGTCGGGATGCCGGCTGCGTATCCTCGCGGCACGCTTCGGGCCGGTGCCCGACCAGATCCGTATGGGCGTGGAGGGCATCGCCGATCCGATCCACCTCGACCGCCTGATCGAGGCCGCGGTCGTGGCGCAGAGCTTCGAGGCCTTCGCGATGACGCTGGCGGAGCAGGAGTAGCCGGCTTCTGCCGCGCCCTCCCTGGGTCGAGGCCCGCCTCCAGGGCAAGTGGTCCCGCGGCTGGCTCCTCGGCTGGCGGGACATCTGCCGCAGCACCGACGAGCGCACGGTCATCGCGGGAGTGTTTCCGAGGGTGGGGGTGGGCAACAACCTGCCGGTCTCGCTCCTGCAGGACGTCGGGTCAGAGCACGCCGCCTGCCTTGTCGCCTGCATCTCGTCCCTGGTCTTCGACTTTGCGGCTCGGTTCAAGGTCGGCGGCACGCACCTGAACTTCTTCATCGCGCACCAGCTCCCCGTTCTCGCACCGCGTTCCTACTCCGCCCCCGCCCCCTGGTCGCCGGCCCAGCCGCTTCGCGACTGGCTTTTCCCCCGCGTCCTCGAGCTGACCTACACCGCCCTCGACCTCGCGCCCTTCGCCCGGGACCTGGGCTACGCCGGCCCGCCGTTCCGCTGGGACGAGGAGCGCCGCTTCCTCCTCCGCTGCGAACTCGACGCCGCCTTCTTCCACCTCTACGGCATCGACCAGGCCGACGCCTCGTACATCCTCGACACCTTCCCCATCGTCCGCAGGAAGGACGAGAAGCTCCACGGCTTCTTCCGCACCAAGGACCTCATCCTCGACCTCCACTCCCGCCTCGCCGCGGCCATCCGAACCGGCCAGCCCTACCACTCCCTCCTCGACCCCCCTCCCGCCGACCCGCGCGCTGCGCACCGGCCACGGGAACAGGGCAAGCCAGCATGAGCGGCCCGAGCTACACGGCAGCCGCGTCCCGGGAGGTCGCGAACACGGGATGCTCGTGGTCGCCGATTGAGCGCCAGCCTTCCATCACCTTGCTCGATCAGGACTCGCTCGGCGCCGCGTCGCCTGTTCTCTGGGACCCCCTCGTCCACGGGCAGGAAGCATCCCTCTGGGCCAAACGGAGCAGGGCTGCTCTCCGGAAGCGCCTCGCCGAGGACGGCGGTGGATGACGTGAGCGCCTGGCCAGGTGGACCGGGGCTATCCCGGCCAGTCCCGCTCAGTTTCAAGCACGGGAATGCGTGAGGAGCGAGCCGAGAGCGGTCCTGGCAGTTGCCGAAAGGGAGGCTGGACCCCCGGTCTCCCAGAGCATGATGGTGTCGCCCGGCGTCCACCAGCAGAGCACGGCTGCGAACGGACACCGCGGACCCAGCTCTCGGAACGCATCGCGCACGCCGATCTCCAGCTCCAGATCCTCGATGTTGTGACGCGAGTCCGACACGACCGCGAGCACATCGACGTGCCGGCCTGCATAGAGGCCCGCCTTCTTCAGGATAATGTCGCGCACGGCGTCGTGGAAGCGCTGGCGAGAACCGCTCTGTCCTCCTGCGGGAACGGGGCGGACGGAGGCCCCTGGGTCTGCTTGCCGCCGGCCACTACGACGAGGTCCTGAACCTGCTCGGCGCCGGGCGGGGTCGCAAGCGGCGCGTGCTGCCTCCGTTGTCACCTGAGGCGCGGGCAGCTCGAGCGCCGCGTCCCCCGCAGGAGCTGACGGACGCGCTGCAGGACCGGGTGCATGGAGAGCGCAGCCGGCCAGGATCGGGAGAACGCGCTGGGCCAAAGCGAGACAAGTGAGTGGCGCACATCGATTCCGGTTCTTCCGAAGACGCGAGACGCATCGACGCGGCCCTGTCGGCCTGGCGCCAAGGTGACGCCGTGCTCGGCCCGTGTTGCTTCATCCACGTCGCGAACCGACAACCGCCGGCTGTTCCCTCGGAGGTCGACGGCTTGGTCGTCGTCACCTAGACGTGCGACGTCGTCCGTCCGTGCACCGAGCGGCCCTTCATCGAGGTGGCGCCGCTCGTTCGGGTCTGCCAGGGTATGTTGGAGGAGATCGCGAAGGCCCGGCGTCCGGAGGAAGCGGAAAGGCAGGATCCTGGACGGCAGAACCTGGAACGAGATGCCGGCCTTGGCGACCGGAGAGACGCAGGCCGGGTCTCTCGCGCGGCTGCCGCGTGCGCCGGGCATCGTCCGCCGAGCGCCCGACCGATCCCGGCTTGGGGCATGCGCCTCGCCCTCGCCGCCGGTATCCTCGACTCCCGTCCCTGAGGCGGAGACACGCATGGCGACAGCGCTCACGCTCATTCGGGTGGAGGGGTTCCTCTCCCTGCGGGAGGTGGAAATCCGGCCCGGCCCGGTCACGGTCCTGATCGGCCCGAACGGCTCCGGGAAGTCTAACCTGCTCAAGTTCCTGCGCATGGTCCCCCTCATCCACACGCAATCGCTGCAGCGCTTCGTGGGCGAGGCCGGCGGTGCCTCGGCGCTCCTGCACCGCGGGCCAAGGGTCTCGCCGCAGGTCTCCTTCCGGCTGGAGTTCGAGCAGGACGCCTTCGCGAACAGCTACGCCGCTCGCCTCGGGTCCGCCGCCGCGGACACGTTGATCTTCCTGGACGAGGAGGTGGGGCGACGACGGGCAAGCGATCCGGCGCCGGAGGTCTTCTCCCTGGGCTCGGGCCACAGGGAATCGACGCTGCGCGAGCGCGCTGGCGAGGCGAACTGCCACGCCGAGCGGGCCGTGTCGTGGTGGCTCTCGAAGATGAGCTTCTTCCATTTCCACGACACGTCGAGCGGCGCACCCTTGCGCACCAACGCACGGGCCGAGGACTCCCGCTACCTGCGCTCCAACGGCAGCAACCTCGCGGCCTACCTCCTGGCCCTGCGCGAGGGCCAGGACGAGAGCGATCGGAAGGCCTGGCGCCGCATCAACGAGCTGGTGCGAGGCGTCGCTCCCTTCATCAAGGAGCTGGATCCCGTCTGGGCCGGCGCCGCGGGGCGACGCCGCGACCTCCCGGGCGACGCGAGCGCGGTCGCCGAAGCCCGTTCCATCCGTCTGGACTGGATCGACCAGCAAGACGACGTGTACGGCCCGCATCAGCTCTCGGATGGGACGCTGCGGGCCATCGCGCTGATCACCGCTCTGGCGCAACCCGTTTCCCGGCTGCCGCGTTTCATCACGATCGACGAGCCGGAGCTGGGACTGCACCCCGCGGCCCTGGCGTTGCTCGCGGAACTGATCAAGAGCCTGCGCGATCGCTGCCAGGTGCTGCTCGCCACGCAGTCGCCGGCCCTGCTCGATCTGTTCGAGCCGGAGGACGTGCTCGTCGCGGAGCTGGTCGATGGCCGCAGCAGGTTCGAGCGCCTGGACCGAGAGCGCCTCGCGGGCTGGCTCGATGAGTACAGCCTCTCGGACCTGTACGACAAGAACGTCCTCGGGGGGCGGCCGTGATCCGCCTGTACGCGGTCGTCGAGGGCCAGACCGAAGAGTCGTTCCTGAAGCGGGTGCTCGTCGGCCACCTCGCCGCTCAAGACGTCCTGCTTCTCCCGAGAGTCGTGACCACGCGCAGGGACCGCAGAACGGGCAGGAAGATCGGCCGCGGCGGCGGCCACTGGACGCAGTGGCGCAAGGACATCCTGAGGAACATCCAGGAGGACAGGACGGACACTGCGCGGTTCACGACTTTGTTCGACCTCTACGGGTTGCCTGTCGACTTCCCTGACCTGGAGCGCCATCGCCACGTGTCGGACACCACACGTCGTGCCGACCTGCTGCAGGAGTCGATGAAGGAGGCGATCGGCGACCCTCGCTTCATCCCCTACCTGCAGCGACACGAGTTCGAGACCTTGGTCCTGGCCGGCTTGGATCGGCTGGACGATCTTCTGGATGCCGCCGACGATGTCGAAGGAGTCCGCGCCCTTCGCGCCAGCCTTGGCGCGCAGCGGCCGGAAGACGTCGACGACGGCATAGAGAGCGCGCCTTCGCGGCGGTTGGCGAACGCCATCCGTTCGTACCGGAAGCTGCTGCATGGACCTCTCGTCGCGGAACGTACTAGCCTCCAGGCTCTCCGCTCTGCGTGTCCGCGCTTCAACGAGTGGGTAAGCACCCTCGAACGGCTGGCGACCGCGGGCGACGCCCTGGTCGTTGCGTCATCGGGTTGACCGACTGCGTGCGAACGGCGCGGGTGCATCTTCGTAACCGCCCGGCGAGCGGCCCGTCTCTGTCCTCGCGCCCGCGACTCGTGCGGGGCGCGGAAGGACGGCGATGGCGCGCGAGAAACGCCGGAGAGACGACTTCGACGGCCCGTGGAAAGAAGTGCTCGAGCGCTTCTTCCGCGAGTTCCTCGAGTTCTGCGCCGGGGATGTGGCGCAGGCCGTGGACTGGTCGGTGCCGGTCGTGTTCCTGCAGCAGGAGCTGGCGGCCCTGGTGCCCGAGGGGGCGGGCGGCAAGGGAATCGTCGACGTGCTGGCGCAGGTGCAGCTGCAGGACGGCGGAGCCGCGCGCGTGCTGTGCCACGTCGAGGCACAGGTGCAGCGCACGCAGGACCTCGAGCGCCGCCTGTTCCGAGACCACACGCGGCTGTTCGAGTCGAAGGAGACACCGGTCTTCACGCTCGCCCTGCTGCTCGACGAATCGGCCGAGTGGCGTCCGGACAGCTTCAACAACCGGATCTTCGGCACCGGTTGCGACTTCCGGTTCCGCAGCGTCAAGCTCAGAGACTGGCGAGGCCGCGAGGCGGAACTCCTGGCATCGCCGAATCCCTTCGCCCGGGTCGTGCTGACGTGGTTCGAGCTGCAGCAGGCAAAGAACGACGCGCAGCGGCTAGAATCGAAGCTGCGGGCTGTAAAGCGGCTTCGGTTCCGGAGGCTCGGGCCCGAGACGCTCGGCGGCCTGCTGCGCTTCATCGGCTGGATCGTGCGCCTGCCCGAGGAGCTGGAGACCCGCTTCGTTCAGGAGTTGCGTGCCATGACCGAGCTGCAAGACGACGTCTACATGCTCCCCTGGGAGCGGGATGGATGGGAGCGGGGCATGAAGGAGGGCATGAAGGAGGGCGAAGCGCGGAAGTGTCGGGATGCCGGCTGCGTATCCTCGCGGCACGCTTCGGGCCGGTGCCCGACCAGATCCGTATGGGCGTGGAGGGCATCGCCGATCCGATCCACCTCGACCGCCTGATCGAGGCCGCGGTCGTGGCGCAGAGCTTCGAGGCCTTCGCGATGACGCTGGCGGAGCAGGAGTAGCCGGCTTCTGCCGCGCCCTCCCTGGGTCGAGGCCCGCCTCCAGGGCAAGTGGTCCCGCGGCTGGCTCCTCGGCTGGCGGGACATCTGCCGCAGCACCGACGAGCGCACGGTCATCGCGGGAGTGTTTCCGAGGGTGGGGGTGGGCAACAACCTGCCGGTCTCGCTCCTGCAGGACGTCGGGTCAGAGCACGCCGCCTGCCTTGTCGCCTGCATCTCGTCCCTGGTCTTCGACTTTGCGGCTCGGTTCAAGGTCGGCGGCACCACGCTCAACTTCTTCATCTACGAGCAACTCCCCGTGCTCCCGCCAGCGACCTACTCCGCTTCGGCCCCCTGGGCCCCGGACCAGCCGCTTCGCGGCTGGCTCCTCCCCCGCGTCCTCGAGCTCACCTACACCGCCTACGACCTCGCCCCCTTCGCGCGCGACCTGGGCTACACCGGCCCGCCCTTTCGCTGGGACGAACCCCGCCGCTTCCTCCTGCGCTGCGAGCTCGACGCCGCCTTCTTCCTGCTCTACGGCATCGACCGCGACGACGCCGCGTACATCCTGGACACCTTCCCCATCGTCCGCCGTCACGACGAGAAGCTCCACGGCTCCTTCCGCACCAAGGACCTCATCCTCGACCTCCACTCCAGCCTCGCCGCAGCCATCCGTACCGGCCAGCCCTACCACTCCCTCCTCGACCCTCCCCCCGCCGACCCCCGCGCCGCGCACCGGCCAGGGTGCCTCGAGGGACACGGTTGCTTCTGTACCACGCCATCCGGTGCGGGTCCGGCGCGGGCGGGCGAAGAGAGGTCTGGTTCGAGCTGATCGAAGGAAAACCCCGTGGGCCGCTACCCGTTTCTGGTCGACGTCGCCTGGGCTGCCGTGGAGGCCTTCCTCGATGTCCTGGACGTCGTCGTCTGGCGCCAGTTCCGAGGGTGGAATGCACCGTGTCGGCCCGCCGCGCCAGACGCGGGTTCAGCACCCAGTGGGGCATGGCGGTGAGGCAGAGCGGGAGGAGGTGAAGGGAACGCTGGATCCCCACGGGGCAGGACGCGATTCGCCGCGCGCGCCCGCGGCGTGACCGGTCGACAGCTCCCGATGGTCCGCTCGGTCCGTGCCGCCGCCTCCTCGAACCGGGGCAAGATCGATCCCTCCTCCGTCGACCGTGGCCTGCAGTGCCGGGATCTTCCTTTCGGCGCCGATCCATTTGCAAAACACGACGCCTGGAGTTAGGTTCTGCAAACCGATTGGACGCGCGAACCATGGCCCGCCAGCCTCACAAGCCGTTCCCCACGATGGTCGATGACCTGCAGGCGAACGGCCGCTACACGTTCACGCGCGATCAACTCGAGGCGAACCGCGGGCGACCGGACGCAGGGCGGCAGGCGGCGCTCCGCCGGCTGAAGCAGCGTGGACGTGTGGTCAGCCCCAGGCGAGGCTTCCATGTGATCGTGCCCATTGAATACCGGGCCGCGGGATGTCCACCCGCGAGCTGGTTCATCAGCGACCTCATGGGTCACCTGGAGCAGCCCTACTACGTGGGGCTCCTGACTGCTGCCGGACTGTTCGGCGCCGCGCACCAGCAGCCGATGGTGTTCCAAGTCATCACCGATCGGCCGACGCGGGCAATGACCGCGGGCCGCATCCGGATCGAGTTCCACGTGAGCAGCCTCGTCGGCGACGCACCGGTGACCGAGGCCCCGACCGAGACGGGCACCATGCGGGTGTCGACGCCGGAGGTCACGGCGCTCGACCTGGTCCGCTATCCCGCGGCATGCGGACATCTCAGCAACGTCGCGACGGTCCTGGCGGAGCTGGCCGACCGGATGGATGCCTCGAGGCTGGTTGCACTGGCGCCGCTCTACGACGTCCCGGAGGTCCAGCGTCTGGGCTTCCTGCTTGACCTCGTGGAGAAGGGAGGTCTCGCCGAGCCGCTTGCCGAGTGGCTGTTGCAGCGCCGGGTCCGGCCCGTGCCCCTGAGGACGGGATGGAAGCCAGGGGGGAAGCCTGCCGATCCCCGCTGGCGGGTGATTCCGAACGACGTCGTGGAGCCGGACCTGTGATCCCCCGGGCCGTCGTCACCGAGTGACGGGAGACCGCGCCGTGGCCGCAGGACGCGCAGGTGGAGCAAGACCTCGTGCTCAGCCGCGTCGTGGTGGAGATCTTCCAGGAGGCGCGGATCGCGGGTGCCCTCGCCTTCCGGGGCGGCACGGCGCTCCACAAGCTCTTCCTGCTTCCTCCGAGCCGGTACTCCGAAGACATCGATCTGGTCCAGCTCGAACCCGGTCCCATCGGCGAGTTCATCGACGCGATCCGCGGTCGCCTCGACTCCTGGCTTGGAGAGCCGCGCCGGAAGCTCGGGCATGGTCGGGCCACGATGCTCTACCGGTTCGAGACCAGCGTCGCGCCGGTCCAGCCGATGCGCCTGAAGATCGAGATCAACACCCACGAGCACTTCTCCGTGCTCGGCATCGACCGTCGCGCGTTCGACGTGACCAGTCGCTGGTTCGCCGGTGGTGCGGAGGTGAGCGTGTTCGGCCTCGACGAGTTGCTCGGCACCAAGCTGCGCGCGCTGTACCAGCGGAAGAAGGGACGCGACCTCTGCAACCTGTGGCGGGCGCAGAGCGGCGGCGGCGTTCGCCCCGAGCGGGTGCTCGATTGTTTCCATCGCTACATGGACAAGGACGGCAAGAAGGTATCGCGAGCCGAGTTCGAAGCGAACTTCGAACCGAAGCTTCGCGATCCGGCGTTTCGCGACGACATCGGCCCGCTGCTGCCAGCCGGCGTGGCCTTCGACCACGAGGAGGCGGCCGGGCCGACGATCCGACAGCCGGGACGTGCTTGCGCGTGGCATTCCGAGTGATCGCGCAGGTTCGCTTCGCGCCGATTCTCTCCATCGCTGAACCGGGTTTCATCGCCCCGTTCCAGGAGGCGATCCGGAGCGCCTACCCGGTCCTCCGGCCGGAGCGAACTCGCAGCCTGGCCATCGAAGTGCACGAGGCCGCGGTCGGACCGGAGCGCACTACCTGGCGCTTCTGCGGGATGGATGAAGCCTGGCGGCTGTCGCTGGCGCCGGAATTCGTGGCGCTCGAGACCAGCCGCTACTCGAGCCGCGAGGACTTCCTTCGCCGGCTCAGGGAGGTTCTCGAGGCGGTCGGCAGCCGCGTGGCGCCGGCCGTGGTGCAGCGCCTCGGTCTGCGCTACATCGATCGCATCGCCGGCGGCGCGGTGAACGACGTCCGGAACCTGGTGCGCCAGGACCTGCTCGGGGTGATGGGGACCTCGCTGGCGGCGCACGTCCAGCACCTGGTCTCCCAGACGCTGCTGGAATCGCCAAACCGCGCGGAGCGACTGCGAATGCGCTGGGGCCACCTGCCCCCGGGAGGCACTGTCGATCCCGACGCGATCGAGGCCATCGAGGAGCCGAGCTTCGTCCTCGACCTGGACATGTTCTCGAGCGGCGAGCGGTCCTTCTGCGTCGAGAGCCTCGTCGCGGACGCACGGCGCTACGCGGAGCGCCTCTACGCGATGTTCCGCTGGGCGGTGACCGAGGACTTCCTGCGCCGCTACGGAGGCAAGCCGTGAGCCAGGTCGCCACCCGGTACGCGCCGCGCATCGAGCAAGAGCCCGGGACGTCCGCGGGCGGGCCGATGCACACGCTCTTGCACCGCCAGTACGTGGTCCCGCCACCCTTCGCCGAGGGACGGGCCACGGTGGCGCGCGAGGCCGACTTCGCGGACTGGGACTTCTCCCTGGCGATGTTCTGGTCAACGACCAGCGGGCGCGCCGGCGCGACGGAGCCAGCCCCGGACGAGCAAGGATCGGCCGCGGCCATCCTGGAGCTGCGCCGGCTCACGGGTCTCACCTGGGACCGGCTCGCGCGGCTGTTCGGCGTGGCGCGCCGCAGCGTCCACTTCTGGGCGAGCGGCAAGCCCCTCAACGCCGAGAACGAGGAGCAGCTCTACCGGACGCTGTCGGTGATCCGGACGATCGATCGTGGAAGCGCTGGCGAGAACCGAGCTCTCCTCCTCCGCGAGCAGGGCGGACGGAGGCCCCTGGATCTGCTCGCCGCCAGACAGTACGACGAGGTCGCGAACCTGCTCGGCGCCGGGCGAGGTTGCAAGCGGCGCGTGCTCCCTCCGCTGTCACCTGAGGCCCGGGCAGCTCGAGCGCCACGTCCCCCGCAGGAGCTGACGGACGCGCTGGGCCGAAACGAGACAGGTGAGTGGCGCGGTTCGCTCGCCCCCCCGACCCCGACCAAGAGCCAGAAGGCGCGAGGCTGGCCCCGCGGGTATCCTCTGCTGCGGGCTCCCTGCCGGAGGCAGACATGACGACGAGGCTGGCCGCCATCGAGGTGGAGGGGTTCCTTTCCTTGAAGAAGGTGGAGCTCCGGCCCGGGCCCGCGACGGTCCTGATCGGGCCGAACGGCTCGGGCAAATCCAACCTCTTGAAGTTCCTGCGGATGATCCCGCTCATCCACACCGCTTCGCTGCAGCGCTTCGTGGGAGAATCCGGTGGAGCAGCGAGTCTCCTGCACTACGGACCGAAGGCCACCAGGGAGATCTCGTTTCGCCTCGAGTTCCACCAGGACGACCTGGTGAACAGCTACTCCGCCCGGCTCGGCTTCGCTGCCGGGGACACGCTGCTCTTTCTCGACGAGCAGGTGGCGCGCCAGCGACCGGACGAGGCGGCGCCAGCCGTGTTCGCCCTCGGCGCTGGGCACCGGGAATCGTCTCTGCGCGATGCGGCCCACGACGAGCGCCGCCCGACCGAGCTGGCGGTGTCGCGCTGGCTCTCGAGCATGAGCTTCTTCCACTTCCACGATACGTCGCGGGAGTCGCACCTGAGGACGCTCTCCCGCTCCGAAGACTCGCGCTACCTGCGCTCCAACGGCAGCAACCTCGCGGCCTATCTCCTGGCCCTTCGCGAGAGCCCGGACGAGGACGACCGCGCGGCCTGGCGGTGCATCAACCAGCTCGTCCGCGGGATCGCCCCGTTCATCAAGGAGCTGGATCCCGTTCTGGTCGGGAACGCCGCGCGCGCCAGCGATACGAGCGCGGTCGCGGAGGGTCGCTCGGTGCGCCTGGACTGGATCGATCAGCGGGACGAGGTCTTCGGTCCCCACCAGCTCTCGGATGGCACCCTGCGAGCCATTGCCCTGATCACCGCCCTGGCGCAGCCGGCCACGAAGCTGCCGCGGTTCATCACCATCGACGAGCCGGAGCTGGGTCTGCACCCCGCGGCGCTGGCCCTGCTCGCCGACCTGATCCACGTGGTTCGCGACCGGTGCCAGGTGGTGCTCGCGACGCAGTCGCCAGCCCTGCTCGACCTGTTCGAACCCGCGGACGTCGTGGCGGTCGAGCTGCGGAACGGCTGCACCGTCCTGGGGGGCCGGCCGTGATCCGTCTGTACGCGGTGGTCGAGGGTCCGTCGGAAGAGACGTTCCTGAAGCGGGCGCCCGCCGGGAGTCCCTGACCCCGCGGCCGCGGAGTGGGAGGCGCTGGCGCGCGAGATTCGTGAAGAGCACGGCCGCAAGAGCGGTTTCATGTCCCGCTTCGAGGCGCTCGCCGAGGACAGGTCCGCCAGGCAGCCGTCCTTCCTCGAGCGGGCGCGAGAACGCTGGGAACGGGGCACGGAATTCGCACCCAAGCAGCAGTGATGGACACCACGCAGCGGCCCTGCAGGCGGGCAGGCCGCCCCGCGCCCTCCCCTACTTGACCGGCAGCTCCAGGCCGTTCGTGTTGGCGAAGCCGCCGTTCGCTCCCGCGTCCAGGACGAACACCTGGATGCGCAGGGTCTGGCCGGCGCTGCCCGCGGGCAAGAGCCCGGCGATCGTGAGGCAGCCGTTCCCCGGTCCGAAGCCTCCCATGGGCACGGCGATCAGCAGCGGCGAGAGGCCCGAGAGGTTGAGGGTGCAGCCGTTGTCCATGAGGTAGGAGCCGCGCGCCGCGCCGAACAGGAAGACGGCCGTGGACCCGCCCAGGCAGTCGACCACGTCAAGGGTGATCGGATAGCCGGCGATCGGACACTCCACCGTGGAGAGGTAGGGCACGAAGCCGCCGCTGCCGGGACAGCCGCTGCCGTACTCCTCGCTGCATCCCGGCGAGTACCAGAGGCAGCCGTTGAAGACGCGCGGAGAGAAGGGCGAGCCGCCGAACGGCACGTTCGTCGCCGCGCCGCACTGCGCCGCGAGCTTGCTGTTCGAGAAGTTCTGATTCGAGCCCGTGCCGTTCGTGTACTTGTGCGAGGCGTTGACCGCCACGATCGCGATGCCGTACTTCCCGGGTGCGAGCAGGAGCGGGGACGAGAACTGGATACGGGTGGGCGCATCGGCGCCCGCGCATTGACCGGCCCCGTTGTCCTGAGCGGCGAGGGTCCAGCCGGCCGAGCTGCTCTCCTTGCCCACGTAGGTGGTCGGCGTGGTGTAGAAGAGCGCTCCCACGGAGGAGCCCGTGGTGGCCGAGAAGTTGCAGTCGATGTCGGTGATCTTCACCGACACATTGACCGTCAGGTCGAAGTAGATGGCGCCGCCCACGCTGCCGCCGTTGTTGCTGCTGCCCGGAGCCGGGTAGATCAGGCAGAGGCTCTCCTGCGCGGAGGCCGAGAGCGAGGCGAGGACCAGCACGCAGGGGGCGAGAGCTAGACCGAGGCGACCGTGCATCGCGCATCCTCCAGGCGTTCTCTGTTGCCGCGCGGGCGCGGTCTGGAGGCGTCCTCCGCGCCGCGCCTGCGCGCCGTGACCAGCCAGCGGCGGTCCGCCCCGGAGCTTCCAGCGCCGCGCGCAACGGTCTCGCGCGCGAGGCCAGCCGCGAGGCCAGCCCCTGCCACGGGCTGTCAACCTGGTTCCGCGCCGGCCGTAAGTGCCGAAACGGCCGG
>DYIW01000171.1 GCA_020723465.1 Phycisphaera mikurensis | reverse complement strand
TGCTCTGCGTCATGGCCGGGGGCAGCGCCACGGCCGAGAACATGATCGCCGTGACTTCCGTCACGGCCAGCTCGCACACGATTCTGGACATCACCCAGTTCCCGGCCAACACCGCGCTCCTGGAATCGAACGACGCCACCGACGGCACGCTCGGCTGCCCCCATCTGTCGAAAGACGGCTCCCTGGTCGCGTTCGCGCGCTCGGAAGGCGTCAAGAGCGACCCTCTGGTGGCGCGCACCGACGGCTCGACCATTGGCATGGTGAACAGGTTGGTGACGGACATCACCAACGGCGGCTTGTTCGACATCGCCGCGGACTACGGCAACACGGCGGAGCTGTTCCTCACCGACGACAACAAGTACCTGATGTTCCATCAGGGGCTCGCTATGGCCGGGTTCCTCAATGACCGTATGGATTTGTACGTCATCGACCTCACGACGCTGCAGGCTCACAACGTGTCCCGCACCATCAGCGGCCTCGGCTACAACAGCGAGACCAGCACCATGGCCTACGCCGGTCCTTGGGACCCGCAGGCGCCCAGCGAGCGGCCCGACTTCGATCCCGGCGGCTGGTTCCTCTCCCGGGACCGCGCGCAGCGCTACGTGCTCCGCGATCGGCACGGCATTATCCCCAAGCCGGACTGTTTCAACGTGGTGGCCGTGTCCGTCGGGCCGACGCCGGGCGGCGGCGCGCCCAGCTTCGATCTGATGAACGTCACCGGCACGGAGTTCGAGGCATACTTCGGCGCCCCGCTGCCGAGCGTCGGCGTGCCCAACATCTACACGAATGCGAGTTTCATCGAGGAGCCGACGCCGGGCTACCTGCGCATGCGCCGCGTGGGCGGCTCGGCAGCGCTCAAGGACTTCTACTGCTTCACCGCAAGGCTGGCGGTCCCAAGCTCCGGCGAGGAGGGCGTCGAACACCTGTTCTTGTTCGACGGTGGCAACCCGGGCCCGGCCCTGCGCATCAGCACCTACGGGGTCTCGTCGACGCCGATCGCGGTCACCGCGGGTACGACCATCCAGAACGTCACTCCCAGCCAGATCGAGCCCAAGGTGGCCTACATCCTCAATCGCGGCGGCAGCATGACGGCCGCGACCCAGGAGCTGATCGTGCAGAATCTCGCCGCCAACTCCATGCCGGTGCAGATCCCCGACCCGGACAACAACCCGGGCACGCCCCCGGAGTTCAACCGCCTTATCACCGCTGGGTCGATCCACTGGCTGCCTTCCAAGCCGGCGGGCCTGGTGTACGCGGCAGGCTCGGTGCTCCGGCCGACGGGCTCGGGCACGGGCTCGACCGATGGCGTGGGCGGCGGGGACGACAACAAGAACCCGATCGACGCCTCCCCCTACTTCTTCAACTTCCTCGAGCCGACGGTGGAGCGGAAGCTCACCTTCGACGCGGCCGGCAGCAACCGGCGCGCGGTGTTCATCTGGAACGTGAAGTAGCGCCGCCGCGCGTCCGGGCGCCGGGCGGACGTCAGGCGCCGACGAAGCGGGCGTACACGGCGCGCGCCTGGCCGGGATCGGCCGTTCCCTTGAGGATCGCGCGCCCGTCGCGAAACAGGGTCACCTGCAGCCCGGCGGCCTGGAACCGCAGCAAGTAGCCATTGTCGGTCACCACGGCCGCCCGGCGGATGCGCTCGCGCGCGGCCTCGAAGTCGAAGGCGGCAGCCGCAGGGGTCACCTGCACGGCGTCACGGCCGCAGAGGCTCGTGGCCGCGCCTCCCTCGCGCACCTCCAGGAAGGGGAAGGCGCGTTGGGCGCAGCAGGGACAATCCGCCCGCGGCCCGGCCACGTCGATCGCCCGCACCTCGTTCGACCACAGGTCAAGCTGCAGCAGCCCGCGGCGCACGGCGTCCAGCCGGCCGGCGGCGAGCTTCAGGGCCTCCAGCGCGGCGCACGCGCCGACCGCGCCCGGCGCCGGGCCGAGCACGCCGGCCGTGTCGCAGGTCTCCGTGCTGCCGGCGGGCGGGACCTCCTGGAACACGCAGCGCAGGCAGGCCGTCGTGCCGGGCAGGACGGGCATGAGCAGTCCGGTGGCGCCGACCGCGCCGGCGTAGATCCACGGGATCCCGTGCTTCACGGCGAAGTCGTTCACGAGGTAGCGCGCCTCGAAGTTGTCGCTGCCGTCGACGATGACGTCGCAGTCGCCGAGCAGGGCATCGGCGTTGCCGGCGGCGAGGTCGGAGACGCGCGCCTCGATCTCGATGGCGCTGTTGGCCTGGACGAGCTGCCGCCGCGCCGCCTCCGCCTTGGGCACGGAACGGGCCGCGTCTTCCTCGGTGTAGAGGGTCTGGCGGTGCAGGTTGTCGATCTCGACGAAGTCGCGGTCGATGAGGCGCAGGAACCCGACCCCCGCCCGGGCCAGCAAGGAGGCCTCCTGGCAGCCGAGCGCGCCCACGCCGACCACGGCGATGCGGCAGCGCGCGATCCTCTCCTGGCCGTGGGGCCCGATCTGCGAGAAGAGAGCCTGACGGGCGTAGCGGTCGGGGTGCGCGAAGTCCATCCGAGCATCGTAGCCGCCCAGCCGCCGCTCGGAAGGAGCGGAAGACAGCCGACCCTCCGGCGAACCGGGGGTCTTCAGGAGTGAGGTTGGTTATGGAGGGTCCGGGGGGTCGGCTGGCGTCAAGAAGCGTTCCAGGGGAACCCAGTATGTTCAGGGAACTGGGAGGAGAGATGATGGGTTTTACGCCTTCGGCGCAGCAACCCTGGCAACGCATCCAGGAACACCCGCGGCGTCTCGCGGCGCCTTGGACATTCGCATTTCTTAGCGGCAGAGGAGGGCCTGGTAACACCAGGCAGGCCTGATTCCACGCTCTTTCTCGGCCAGCCAGCTCCTTCCGCGGCGCGCGCCGCGCCGCTCCGCCGGGAGTTCTGCTAGACTCGCCCACTTCGCCCACCACCGTCGAGATCGAGGATGCCCGATGACGGACACGTTTGGATCGCACACGACTCTGCGCGCCGGCAAGGAGAGCTACCGGATCGCGCGCCTGCGCGCCCTCGAGGACCGGGGGCTCTGCATCGCGCGGCTGCCCTACGCGCTCAAGATCCTGCTGGAGAACCTGCTTCGCCTCGAGGACGGCACCGTCGTCACGGCCGATGACGTCGAGGCGCTGGCGCGCTGGCAGGCCCGGGCGGCGCCGTCGCGCGAGATCGCCTTCATGCCGGCGCGCGTGCTGCTGCAGGACTTCACCGGCGTGCCCGCGGTGGTCGACCTCGCGGCCATGCGCGACGCCATGGCCGCGCTCGGCGGCGACCCGAAGAAGATCAACCCCCTGCTGCCGGCCGAGCTGGTCATCGACCATTCCGTCCAGGTGGACGCCTTCGGCAGCGAGGACGCGCAGCGCATCAACCTGCGGAAGGAGTTCGAGCGCAACGGCGAGCGCTACACCTTCCTGCGCTGGGGACAGAAGGCCCTGCAGAACTTCCGCGTCGTGCCGCCCTCCACCGGGATCGTTCACCAGGTGAACCTGGAGTACCTGGCGCAGGTGGTCACGCACGCCGGCGGCTTCGCCTATCCGGACACGCTCGTCGGGACCGACTCGCACACGACCATGATCAACGGCCTGGGCGTGCTCGGTTGGGGCGTGGGCGGCATCGAGGCCGAGGCCGCGATGCTGGGCCAGCCCGTGTCCATGCTCATTCCGCAAGTCGTCGGCTGCCGCCTGAAGGGCGAGCTGCAAGAAGGCGTCACCGCCACCGACCTGGTGCTCTGCGTGGTGCAGGCCCTGCGCGCCAAGGGCGTGGTCAACAAGTTCGTCGAGTTCTTCGGGCCGGGCGTGGCCGGCCTGCCGCTCGCCGATCGCGCCACGCTCGCCAACATGGCGCCCGAGTACGGCGCCACCTGCGGCATCTTCCCCGTGGACCAGGAGACGCTGCGCTACCTCGAGCTGAGCGGCCGCCCGCGCGCGCTCATCCGCCTGGTCGAGGCGTACATGAAGGAGCAGGGGCTGTTCGCCGAGGCGGGCGCGCCCGAGGCGGAGTACAGCGACACGCTGGAGGTGGATCTCGGCAGCGTCGAGCCGTGCCTCGCCGGGCCGCGCCGGCCGCAGGATCGCGTCGTCCTTGCCGACATGAAGAAGGTCTTCGCCCAGAGCCTGCCCGACCTGCGCAAGGTCAAGGGCGGCGGCGCCGAGCCCCGGGAAGTGCGCGTGGAGCAGGACGGCCGCGAGTTCCTGCTGCGGGACGGCTCCGTGGTCATCGCCGCCATCACGAGCTGCACCAACACGTCCAACCCGTCGGTGATGCTCGCCGCCGGCCTGCTGGCGAAAAACGCCGTGGCCCGCGGCCTGTCCGTGCCGCCGTGGGTCAAGACCAGCCTGGGGCCGGGGTCGAAGGTGGTGTGCGACTACCTGGACGCCGCCGGGCTCAGCGCCCCGTTGAACCAGCTCGGCTTCAACGTGGTCGGCTTCGGCTGCACCACGTGCATCGGCAACAGCGGGCCGCTGCCGGAGGCGGTCGCGCATGCCATCCACGAAGGCGGCCTGGTCGCGGCCGCGGTGCTCTCGGGCAACCGCAACTTCGAGGGACGCGTCAGCCCGGACGCGCGCGCCAACTACCTGGCGTCGCCGCCCCTGGTGGTGGCCTTCGCGCTCGCCGGCCGCGCCGACATCGACCTCGCGAGCGAGCCGCTCGGCACGGGGCGAGACGGCAAGCCGGTCTTTCTGCGGGACGTCTGGCCGAACCAAGGCGAAGTCGCGGAGACCGTCCGTCGCGTCCTCCGCCGCGAGATGTTCGAGAAGAGCTACGCCGACGTGTTCCAGGGGCCCGCGGAGTGGCAGAAGCTGCCGACTCCGGCGGGCGACAGCTACGCCTGGGACCCGGCCTCGACCTACGTCAAGCACCCGCCCTACTTCGCCGAAATGGGGCGCGAGCCGCAGGCGTGCGCGGACATTCGCGGCGCGCGCGTGCTCGCCATCTTCGGCGACAGCGTCACCACCGACCACATCTCGCCGGCCGGCTCCATCGCGAAAGACAGCCCGGCGGCGCGCTACCTGACCGACAAGGGCGTGGCGCGCGAGGACTTCAACTCCTACGGCTCGCGCCGGGGCAACCACGAGGTGATGATGCGCGGCACCTTCGCCAACGTGCGCATCCGCAACCAGCTCGTGCCGGGCGTCGAGGGCGGCTACACCAGGCATCTGCCGGACGGCGCGCAACTGACCATGTACGACGCGGCCATGCGCTACCAGGACGAGCAGGTCCCGCTGCTCGTCATCGCCGGCAAGGAGTACGGCACGGGCTCGTCGCGCGACTGGGCCGCCAAGGGCCCGAACCTCCTGGGCGTGCGCGCGGTGCTGGTCGAGAGCTTCGAGCGCATCCACCGCAGCAACCTGGTCGGCATGGGCATCCTTCCCCTGCAGTTCCGCGAGGGCGACTCCGCGCGCGGTCTGGGGCTCAGCGGGCGCGAGACCTACGACATCCTGGGCCTGGCCGAGGGCGTGAAGAGCGGCTTCCGCGACGCGCGCGAGGTGCTGGTGCGGGCGGTGCCAGACGGCGGCGGCCAGGCCATCGAGTTCCGCGCGCTGGTGCGCATCGACACGCCGCAGGAGATCCACTATTACCGGCACGGCGGGATCTTGAGGTACGTGCTGCGCAGGCTACTCTGACGGCGCATGCTTCCTCTGGAGCGGCTGCGGCGGATCGTCGGCGCGGAGCACGTCCTCAGCGCGCCCGAGGAGACGTTTCCCTACGAGTGCGACGCCCTGACCTGGCTGCGCCGCCGGCCGGCGGCGGTGGTGCTGCCGGGCGGGACGGCGGAGACGGCAGCGGTCGTTGCAGCGCTGGCCGAGGCGGGACTGCCCTTCGTCGCGCGCGGGGCCGGCACCGGCCTCTCAGCCGGCGCGCTCTGTCCCGCGGGCGGGGTGGTGATCGAGACGGCGCGCATGAAGCGCCTGCTCGCGCTCGACCCCTGGAACCGCCTGGCGCGCGTCGAGTGCGGCATCGCCAACGCCGAGGTGTCGCGCGCGGCCGAGGCGCACGGCCTGTTCTTCGCCCCGGACCCCTCCTCGCAGCACGTGTGCACCATCGGCGGCAACATCGCCGAGAACGCCGGTGGGCCGCACACCTTCAAGTATGGCGCCACCGCGCGCCACGTGCTGGCGCTGACCGTGGTCCTGCCGGACGGCCGCGTCCTCCACACCGGTTCACCGCTCGCTGATCCCTCGGGCTACGACCTGACCGGCCTGCTGGTCGGCACGGAAGGGACCTGCGCCATCGTCACCGAGGCGACGCTCAAGCTCACGCCCGTGCCGCCGGCGGTCGAGACCCTGCTGCTCGCCTTCCGCGGCGTCGAGGACGCCTGCGCGGCGGTGCAGCGCGTCATCGCCAGCGGGCTCGAGCCCTGCACCATGGAGGTCATGGACGGCGCGACCATCGCGGCGGTGGAGGCGTCGGTCAACGCCGCGGGCTACCCGCGCGACGCGGGCGCCGTGCTCATCCTCGAGTTCGACGGCGGGGGCGCGGCCGTGGCCGAGAGCGCCGAGCGCGCCGAGCGCCTGTGCCGCGAGCTGGAGGTGCTGGCCTGCGAGCGCGCGCGCGACCGCGCGCACCGCCTCAAGCTGTGGAAGGGGCGCAAGGGGGCGTTTGGCGCCATGGGCCGCCTGGCGCCCGACCTGCTGGTGCAGGATGCCGTGGTGCCGCGCTCGCGCCTGGCGGAGGTCAGCGCGCGCGTGCTCGAGATCGGCCGCGAGCAGGGCGTCCGCCTGTCCAACGTCCTCCACGCCGGGGATGGCAACCTCCATCCGAACATCTCGTACGACCGCCGCGACGCGGACGAGACGCGGCGCGTGCTCGAGGCCTGCGCGTGCATCCTCAGCGCCTGCGTGGCAGCGGGCGGGACGCTTTCCGGCGAGCACGGCATCGGCCTGGAGAAGCGCGACTTCATGCACCTGGTCTATGGCGTTTCGGACGTGGAGAAGATGCGCGCGGTGCGCGACGTCTTCAATGGCCGCGCCCTGCTCAATCCGGACAAGGTGCTGCCCGCCCGGGAGCAACAGACGCCGTGATCGAACGCCTGCAACGCCTGCTCGGGGACGGAGGCGCCTGGGAGGTCGCCCGGGACGGCGAGGTCGCGCGCGAGCTGGGCGCGCCGCGGGCGCTGGTCGCGGCGCCGCGCGACCTGGAGCAGTGCGCGGCGGTCCTCAGGATCGCGGCCGAGGCCGGGCGCGCGGTCGTGCCCTGGGGCGGCGGCCAGCACCAGCGGCTCGGCAACGTGCCGCGCGCCGACCTGGTCCTGGTCACCAGCGGCCTGGCGGGGATCGTGGACCACGACGAGGCCGATCAGACGATCGTGGCGCGCGCCGGCACGCGCCTCGCCGACCTGGTGGCCGCGGTGCGCGCGCGCGGCCAGTTCCTGCCGCTCGATCCTGCGGGCCTGGCGCGCGCCACCATCGGCGGCGTCGTGGCCGCGGGCGTGAACGGGCCCTACCGCAGCGGCTTCGGCCTGCCGCGCGACCTCCTGCTCGGCGCCCGCACCGCCCATTCGGATGGCGCGCGCGCCGCCTGCGGCGGCCGTCTGGTCAAGAACGTGACCGGCTTCGACCTGCACCGCCTCTACCACGGCTCGCTGGGGACGCTGGCGGTGCTCGGCGAGGTCAGCCTGCGGCTCCTGCCGCTGCCGGAGCGCGAGGCGACGCTGGCGCTCGGTTTCGACGACCTGGAGCGTCTGGACGCCTTTGTCCTGGCCTTCCGCGCCGCGGGCCTGGCGGCCGCCTCGTACGTCTTGGTGCACGGGCCCCTTCTCGCCGGGAATGGTCTGGAGGGCGGCGCGGCCGAGCTGGCGCGGGACGGCATGTTCGTGGTGCTCCTGCGCTTCCACGGCACGGAGCGCGGCGTCGGGGAGTCGCTGGCGCGCACCAGGGAGCTGCTCGGCCGTGCCGCGCCGGCCGCGGAGCTCGAGGCGCCGGAGGACGTGCAGGCGCCCCTCTGGCTGGCCTGCCGCGAGGCGTTCGCCGGAGTGTCTCCGGACGGCGGCGGGGCGGTGCTGCGGCTCACCTTCCTGCCGCACGCGGGCGAGCGCTCCGTGCTCGGAGGCGTGGTGGAATCGGTCGCGGCCCTGGTCGCGGGCGCCGGCGCGCGCGCCGCCTTCTACGCCGAGCCCGGCCTCGGCGTGCTGCGCGTGCTCCTGCCGGAGCCGCCCGGCGAGGAGCTGCTGGCGCGCCTCCAGGCCTTCGCCCGGCGCGAGGAGGGGCGCCAGCTCGTGGTGGAATCCGCGCCCGCCTCCTGGCGCCAGGGCCGGGACGTGCTCCTGGGGACGCTGCCGCACGCGGCCCTCGCGCGCGCGCTCAAGGCCGCGCTCGATCCGGCCGGCATCCTCTCGCCCGGCCGGCTCTACCCGGAGGAGCCACGGTGAGCGACCTGGCGCCGCCGCACATTCGTTCGCGCGTGGACCTCATCCAGTACGGCCGCGCGCTCGACTGCGTGCACTGCGGCCTGTGCCTGCCGGCCTGCCCCACGTACGACCTGTTCGCGCGCGAGGGCACGGGCCCGCGCGGCCGCGTCTACCTGATGCGCGGCCTGGCGGAAGGCGAGATCCGGCCGGCGCCGACCGTTCTGCGCGACCTCGACCTGTGCCTGGTGTGCCGCGCCTGCGAGCCGGTCTGCCCCTCGGGCGTGCGCTTCGGCGAGATGATGGAGTTCTGTCGGGCGCACATCCTCGAGCCGGCGCGGCCGCCGGGCCGCGGCTTGCGCCTGCGCCGCTTCGTCGCGCGCCACCTGTTCAACCGTCCCAGGCTGCTGCACGCGCTCGCCGTGCTCCTCCTGCTCTACGATCGCCTCGGGCTGCGCCGCCTGCTCTGCTCCTACGGCGTGCTCGAGTACTTTTCGCCGGAGCTGGCCCTGCGGGACTCCTTCCTGCCGCGCATTCCGCGCTGGTCCGAGCGGCGGCGCCTGCCGCGCCGCACGGCGGCGAGAGGCGCAACGCGCGGTCGCGTGGCGCTGCTCGAGGGCTGCGTCGCGCCGCTGCTCCTGGGCCGCGTCAACCACGCCACGGCGCGCGTGCTGGCAGAGCAGGGTTTCGAGGTGCTGGTGCCGCGCCGGCGCACCTGCTGCGGCGCGCTCAGCGCCCACTTTGGGCAGCTCGGCGCGGCGCGCGCCGCGGCGCGGCGCACCATCGCCGCCTTCCAGGCGCTCGGCCCGATCGACGCGGTGCTCTCCAACTCGGCCGGCTGCGGCGCGATGATGAAGGACTACGGCCGCCTGCTGGAGGAGGCCGAGGGAGCGAGCGCCGCCGAGGTGCGCGCTGCTCACGGCTTCGCCGCGCGCGTGCGCGACGTGACCGAGTTCCTCGCCGACCAGGGAATCCGTCCGGTGCCGGGCCGGGTCGAGGCCAGGGTGGCCTACGCCGCGGCCTGCCACCTTGCGCACGCCCAGCGCGTCACGGCCGCGCCGCTCGAGCTGCTGCGCGCCGTGCCCGGGCTCGAGCTCGTGCCGCTCGAGCGGGCGGACCGCTGCTGCGGGGCGGGCGGCCTGTACAACGCCCTGCATCCGCGCGAATCGCTGGCGCTGCTCGAGGCGCACGTCGAGGACCTGAGGCGATCCGGCGCGGACACCCTGGCCACGGCCAACCCCGGCTGCCTGCTCCAGTGGCGCGCGGGCGTGGAGCGCGCCGGGCTCGCGGTCGAGGTCTGCCACCCGGTGGAGCTGCTCGACCGAGCAGCGCGCGTTGCCGGGAGGTGACGATGCACGCTGGGCGGCCGCTCGACGCGGGCCGCGCGGCCTCCCGCTCCAACGCGCGGCCAGCAGGGCCGTACCAAGCACTCCTCGGGCTTCTTCAGGAGCGGGAACGATGAATCTCCGGCGCCTCGCTGTGCGCGGCCTGCTCGTGCTCGCGGCTTCGTCCGCTTTGGCCGGCTCCTTGCGAGCGGAGGGCGAGGTCATCGACTTCGATTCCGATCAGTGGGTGCTGGACGGCGGCAAGGTCGTCGACCAGCTCGGCCGCAGATGCCTGACCGGATCGGCGTACCTCAGGAGCGCGGACTTCACGGACGGCGTCATCGAGTTCGACCTCGCCGTCGACGGGCGGCGCTCGTACCCGGGAGTGGCGTTCCGCGTCCAGCCGGACGGGAACCACGAGCAGTTCTACGTGCGGCCGCACCGGGCGCCGACCTACCCGGACGCGCTGCAGTACGTCCCCAGCATGAACGGCGTGGCCGGCTGGCAGCTCTACAGCGGCGAGGGATTGACGGCCGCCGCCGAGCTGACGGCGGACCGGTGGATCCACGTGCGCCTGGAGGTCAAGGGGTCTCAGGCGCGGGTCTTCCTCGACAAGGGCATCGAGCCGGCCCTGGCGATTCCGCATCTGCAGCACGGGATCAGCAGCGGGACCATCGGGCTGATGTCTCCCGCCGACGACACCGCCTGGTTCTCGAACTTCAGCTACCGCGAGGACGGCGATCTCGCCTTCGACGAACCTCCGGAGATCGTGACGCCGCCGGGCTCGATCCTGGACTGGGAGATCTCGCGCTGCTACCCGGCCGACCAGGTCGAACGAGACGTCTATCCCGGCTTCATCGCCCTCTTCGACGCCGGCTGGGAGAAGGTCGTCGCCGACGCGACGGGTCTGGTCGACGTGGCGCGCTACCGGCAGCGCGATCCCCGGCGCGCGGACTGCGTCCTGGCGCGAGCCGTGCTTTATTCCGGCGAGAAGCAGAGGGTCAAGCTCTCCTTCGGCTACAGCGACGACGTCACCTTCTTCCTGAACAGCCGGCCGGTCTTCTCCGGCCGGAACGGCTACCGCAGCCGCGACCCATCCTATGTCGGCGTGGTCGGACTGTTCGACACCGTCTTCCTCGACCTGGAGCGGGGACGGAACGAGCTTTTCATGGTTCTGAGCGAGGCGTTCGGCGGCTGGGGGTTCCGGGCGCAGACCGACGTCTTGCTCGATGCGCCGCCGGTCGACGATGCGTGCGCCGACAAGGTCTGGGAAACGGAGCCGGTCTTCCTGACGCCGGAGTCGGTCCAGCACGATCCCGCCCGAGACGTCCTGTACGTCAGCAGCTTCGACATCGATTTCCAGAGCAAGCGCGAGCCCTCGGGGTTCATTTCGCGGCTCTCGCTGGACGGCGAGATACTCGACCTGAAGTGGGTGACCGGCCTGACCGGGCCGTGCGGCATGGACCTCCGCGCCGACCGGCTGTTCGTCGCCGAGCGCGGCAGCCTGACCGAGATCGACGTCGAGTCCGGAGAGATCACGGCGCGCTACCCGGTGCCGGGTTCCCGCTTCCTGAACGACGTGGCCGTGGACGGCGCCGGCAACGTGTACGTCTCGGACAGCTTCCCGACGACCCCCAGGTACCACGTGACCGTGTTCCGTCTCGCGGGCGGGAACATCGAAGAGTGGCTGGAGGACGACCGGATCAGCCGGGCGAACGGACTGTTCTGCTGGAGCGACCGGCTGCTTCTCGGCAACACGGGCGACGGCACGCTGAAGTCGATCGATCTCGCGACGCGGCGCATCGACACCATCGCCGGGCTGGGCGGCGGCGTGGTCGACGGGATCCGCGTCGAGGAGGACGGCGACTACCTGGTGTCTCTGTGGCAGGGCCAGGTCTTCCGGGTGAGCGCGGAGGGCGAGGTCGTGATGCTCCTCGACACCGGCCTCGACATGAGGAACACGGCCGACTTCGAGTTCGTGCAGGACCAGAGCCTCCTGATCGTCCCCACGTTTCTCGACAACCGCGTGGCGGCGTACCGGATCAAGGGCTGACCGCCGAGGTCGCCGCCGCCGCGGGCCCGTGCCACTGCAGGAGCCTTTGCGCGCACTCGGCCGGCGCGCCCTCGTTCCGGGTCTCGCGGGCGGGAAGCCGGCCCACAACGACCGCCTCGCTCTGATACGCTGATGAGGCTCGGCGTGCGCCTGCGGCCGCTTCGTGGCGCGCGGTACAGGATTCCCGGTTCTTTTCAGGGGAGCAATGAGCCGCATTGTCGTTCCGCTGTTCCTGGTTCTGCTGATCCTGGCCGCTGCGCTGGCTGTTGTCTTCGTGCCCTGGGACACGCCCGCCAGCGGTCCGACTGACCGCGTGACCGCAGCGGACCAGCTTGCCGATCTCGCGCCGGGGAGTCGCGGGGGCGCCGCGGACGCGGACACCGAGCTGGCCGCGGCCGGCCCCGAGCGGGTCGCCGCCCCGGAGCCGCCGTGGCAGGGAGCGGACCTGACCGGGATGGTCGTTGATCGGCACGGTGAGCCGATCGCAGGCGCCGAGGTGCGATTGAGCCTCGAGGGACGTCGTCAAGCGGCGCTCCCGGACGAGCACGCCGTTTCGCTCGAATCCGTGCTGGCGCCGCGTAGGACCGGCGCCGACGGGCGGTTTCGCTTCGACCGGCTGCCGCTCTGCGGCCGCTACAGCGCTGGCGCGCGCAAGAGCGGCTTCGCACCGTCCAAGAAACCCGCGGCTTCCTGTCTCCTTTCGCCGGGGCGTACCACGGACCTGGGCCGCATCGTGCTCGACCCGGCCTGCCGGATCAGCGGCGTGGTCGTGTCCACGGAGGGCCGGCCCTTGGCCGGCGCGCAGGTCCACTCCCTGTGGACGGGCATCGGGTCGCCAGCGGTCACCGGCGACGACGGGCGCTTCGAGATCGGCGACCTGGAGCAG
>DYIW01000170.1 GCA_020723465.1 Phycisphaera mikurensis | reverse complement strand
CGATACCAGCCACGGACGGCGCGATCACCGGGCCGCCAGGGCCGCCCGCAGGCGGCGCGACCGGCCGGCCTGCAGCGGGTCGGCGGCCGCGGCAAAACGGTCGGTGGCGATCACCAGCCGCTCTTTCAGGAACGGCGCGGCCGGCGGCGCGGCGGGCACCGCCTCGAGCGCGGCCTCGGCCTGGGGTTCGTTCAAGACGACCAGGTCGGGCGCGACCCGCACCTCCTCGCCGGGAGAGACGCACTCTCGCCCGCAGTGGGCCGCGATGATCTTCTCGACCAGCGTCGCGTCCATCCGTGCAGGTCACATGCCGGCCGGGACGAGCGTGACCTTCTTCATGATCACGGGCTTGACCGGCTGCTCCATCTTGCCGTTCGGCGCCGCCTCCACCGGTGCGGCGGCGATGGCGTGCACCACGTCGAGGCCCTCGACCACCTCGCCGAAGGCGGTGTACGCGCCGTCCAGGTGCGGCGCGGCCGCGTCGCACAGGAAGAACTGGGAGCCGGCGGAGTTCATGAACTCGGGCCGCGGCGGCTTCCCCTGGCTCTCATACGGATCGCCGCCGCGCGCCATCGAGAACACCCCGGCCACGTGCTGGCGCTGGTTGAACTCGGCCTCGATGGAGTAGCCGGGACTACCGGCGCCCGTGCCCTGGGGACAGCCCCCCTGGATCATGAAGCCCTTGATGGTGCGGTGGAACTTCAGGCCGTCGTAGTAGCCGCTCCGTACCAGCTCGGCGATGTGCAGCGCCGTGGCCGGCGCCACCTCCGGCCAGAAGCGCGCCTTGATCGTGCCGGCCTGCGTATCGAAGTTGACCAGCATTTCGGCCGCGCCGTCCTGCTCCGCCAGCACGCGTACGGTCTTCTTCTCGCCCTCGACCGGATCGCCCGCCGCGCCGCGGAAGATCGGCTGGACCGTCCAGTCGCCGGCTTTGAGGGCCACCACCTCGTGGCTGAGCGAGATCGACTTGCCCTTGCCCAGGTCCTGGCCCTGGAGCGTGGACGGCTGCCCGGCGCGCGGGTGGTACTTGGTGTAGCGCGAGGGGCGGCCCCCGGCGAAGCTCACCATGAAGTCGATGGAGCGCGAGTCGAACAGGGGCTCCTTGACCACTGCCTCCTTGCCGAGGTTCGTCACCTTGACCACGAGCTTGACGGTCGCGCCGAGCCGCGCCTCCTTGGGCGCGTCGCACTCGACCTTGAACTCCGCCGCACGGGACACGACCGCGCCGGCCAGCATCAGCCCAACCGCCGCCATCAACAGCTCAGCGTTCGCCATGTTCACTCCGTCCTGTCCGCGGAAGGTACGATCCGATCCCGGCGCCAGCAGGGCTACTGCAGAATGGTCCGCGAGATCACCAGCCGCTGGATCTCGCTCGTGCCCTCGCCGATGGTCGTCAGCTTGGCGTCCCGCCAGAAGCGCTCCACCTCGTACTCGGTCGTGTAGCCGTACCCGCCGAGCACCTGGATCGCCTCGTAGGTGACCTTCATCGCCACCTCCGAGGCGAACAGCTTGGCCATGGCCGCTTCCGTGGAGTACGGGCGGCCCGCGTCCTTCAAGCGCGCGGCGTTGTAGACGAGATGCCGCGCCGCCTCGATCTGCACGGCCATGTCGGCCAGCTTGAAGGCGATGGCCTGGTGGTGAGCAATGGGCTTGCCGAAGGTGACGCGCTCCTTGGCGAAGCGCACGGCCCGCTCGTAGGCGCCCTGCGCCAGGCCGAGCGCCATCGAGCCGATCGAGATGCGCCCGCCGTCGAGGGTCTTCATGAAGATGGGGAAGCCCTGGCCTTCCCGGCCCAGCAGGTTCTCCGCCGGCACCTCGCAGTCCTGGAAGATCAGCTCGGCCCAGTCCGAACCGCGCGTGCCCAGCTTCTCGAGCTTCTGGCCCAGGCCGAAGCCCTTGAAGTCGCGCTCGACGATGAAGGCCGAGATGCCCTTGGCGCCGGGCTCGGCCGAGGTCTTGGCCGTGGCCACGAAGGTGTGGCCGATGTTGGCGTTGGTGATGAAGATCTTGGTGCCGTTCAGGATGTAGCGGTCGCCGCGGCGCGCAGCCGTGGTCTCGGTGCCGCCCGCGTCCGAGCCGGCGTTCGGCTCGGTCAGGCCGAAGGAACCGATCTTCTGGCCCGAGGCCAGGTCGGGGACGTACTTGCGGCGTTGCTCCTCGTTGCCGAAGGCGTGGATCGGGTAGGTCCCGAGCGAAATGTGCGCGGCCAGCGTCAACGCCGTCGAGCCGCACACGCGCGCCAGCTCCTCGACCGTGATCATGTAGGACAAGTTGTCCATGCCGGCGCCGCCGTACTCCTCGGGGAAGGGCACGCCCGTGAGCCCGAGCTCGCGCATTTCTTCCCAGATGCCCAGGTCGAAGGTCGAGGTGCGGTCCATGTCGGCGGCGCGCGGGGCGACCACCTCCTCGGCCAGGCGGCGCACGGTCGCGCGCAGCAGGGTCTGCTCCTCGCTCAGCTCGAAGTTCAGGTGCGTCGCGCTCGATTCGGTTCCTGCCACGATCAGCCTCTCAGTCTTCCTCGACGGACATCTCCGCGTCGCCGCGGCGCGCGGCGCGCACCGGGCGCGCGCGCCGGCCATCGCGCTCCGCCGCCGTCCCGCCGGCGGCCGGCGCGCCTTCCTGGACCTTGTCCTCGTTCTCGACGAAGTCCCGCGAGTGGCCGGAAGCGACCCATTCGATCAGGGCGCGGCGCGCGAACTTCCATTCCCGCCCGATCTTCCGCCCCGGGATCTCCCCGTCCCGCAGGACCTTGGCGAACGTCTTGGCCGACACGCCGAGGAAGAGCGCGGCCTCGTCGATGTTGAGAATCTCCTTGGTGGGTTCAGGTGGTCGCGGTCCGGTCATGCTGCCTGCGCCTCCTTCCGTCTGCATCCACAACCCGCCGCCTGCTGCACGATCGGCCGCGGCACGTGCGCTCCATTCTGCCGAATCCAGCAGCGCCTGGCGAGGGCGCAACCGCCCGGCGCGCTCAGCCGTCGCCCAGCAGGTGCCGCGCGATCACGAGGTGCTGGATCTCGGTCGTTCCCTCGTAGATCTCGGTGATGCGGGCGTCCCGCATGTAGCGTTCCACCGGGAAGTCGACCGTGTAGCCGGCGCCGCCGTGGATCTGCACCGCCTCGTCCGCCGCGCGATTGGCCATCACCGCGGCGAGCTGCTTGGCCATCGACGCCGCCAGCGCGCAGGGCTCGCCGCGGTCCCTGAGCCACGCGGCCTTGCGCACCAGCAGGCGGGAGGCCTCCAGGTTGGTGGCCATCTCGGCCAGCTTCCACTGGATGGCCTGGAACGAGGCGATCGGCCGCCCGAACTGGCGCCGCTCCTTGGCGTACTTGAGGGATGCGTCGAGGCACGCCTGGGCGATGCCGATGGCCTGGGAGGCGATGCCGATGCGCCCGCCCTCCAGGTTCTCCATGGCGATGTTGAAGCCCTTGCCCACCTCGCCGAGCACGTTTTCCGCGGGCACCTCGCAGTCCTGCATCAGCAGCTCGGTAGTGGAGGTCGCGCGGATGCCGCACTTCTCCTCCGGCTTGCCCGGAGTGAAGCCCTTGCAGCCGCGCTCGATCAGGAACGCGGTGATGCCCTTGGCCGGCCGGGACGGGTCCTCGAGGGAGGTGCGCGCGAAGACTAGGTAGAGGCCGGCGTGCGCGCCGGTGGTGATGAACAGCTTGCTGCCGTTGAGAATGTACTGGCCGTTCCGCAGCTCGGCGCGCGTCTGCTGGTTGGCGGCGTCGGAGCCGGCGTTCGGCTCGGTCAGGGCGTACGCCCCCACCCACTCGCCGCTGGCCAGCTTCGGCAGGTAGCGCTCCTTCTGCCGCTCCGTGCCGTGCTTGGCCAGCGGCGCGCACACCAGCGAGTTGTGCACCGAGATGGTCACGCCGCTCGAGGCGCAGGCGCGCGAGATCTCCTCGACGATGAGGGACCCGGCCAGGTTGCCCATGCTCGAGCCGCCGTACTTCTCCGGAACCATGACCCCCATGAAGCCCAGCTCACCGGCGGCGCGGAGCTGCTCGGCCGGGTAGCGGTGCTCGCGGTCGCAGGCGCCGGCGATGGGCTCGAGCGCGTCAGCGGCGAACTTGCGCACCGTCTCCTGCAGAAGGACCAACTCTTCGGGCAGATGAAAGTCCATGTGCGGGGCACCGCCCTTTCAGGCCTGCTGCGTGTAGAAGCCGCGTCCGGACTTGTCGCCCAGGTGGCCCGCGGCCACCATCTTGCGCAGCAGCGGGCAGGGGCGGTACTTGGGGTCGCCCAGTTCGCGATGCATGACCTCGAGAATGCTCAGGCAGACGTCCAGGCCGATGAAGTCGGCCAGGCGCAGCGGACCCATGGGGTGGGCGCAACCCAGCTTCATGATCTCGTCGATGTTCTCTGCCGTGGCCACGCCTTCCATCAGGGCGTAGGTCGCCTCGTTGATCATCGGCATGAGGACGCGGTTGGCGACGAAGCCCGGGAAGTCGTTGGCCTCCACCGGCACCTTGCCCAGGTCCTTCGCCGTCTCGAAGATCACGTTCATGGTCTCGTCCGCGGTGTCCAGGCCGCGGATCACCTCGATGAGCTTCATGAGCGGGACGGGATTCATGAAGTGCATGCCGATGAACTGCTTGGGCCGGGACGTGGCCGCGGCCAGGCGGGTGATGGAGATCGAGGACGTGTTGGAGGCGAAGATCGCGTCCTGCTTGGCCAGCTTGTCGACCTCGCGCCAGACCTTGACCTTCACCGCCTCGTTCTCGGTGATCGCCTCGATGATCAGGTCGCAGTCGGCCAGGGCGGAGAGGGCCGTCCCGCTCTGGATCCTGCCGAGCACCGACTCCACCGTCTCGGGGGCGAGTTTGCCCTTCTCGGCCAGCTTGCCCAGGCTCTTCTGGATGCGGCCAAGTCCCTTCTTCAGCAGCCCCTCGTCCACCTCGACCAGCCTGACCTGGTAGCCCCGGTGCGCGAACACCTGCGCGATGCCGTTGCCCATCGTGCCGGCGCCGAGGACGCCGACCGCCTTGAATGCGCTCATCTCATGACCTCCTGTTCTGCGGACCAGGCCGCGGCCTCACGCGCGCTCCACCGATACGGCGACGGCGTTGCCGCCGCCGAGGCAGAGCGAGGCGAGGCCCGTGCGCGCCTTCCTCTCTTCCATGGCGTGGAGCAGCGTCACCAGGATGCGGCAGCCCGAGGCGCCGATCGGGTGGCCGAGAGCGATCGCCCCACCATTGACGTTGACCTTCTCCAGGTCGAACCCGCACTCCCGCACCACCGCGACCGAGGCCGCGGCGAAGGCCTCGTTCAGCTCGACCAGGTCGTAGTCGCCGGCGCTCAGGCCGTTCCGGGCGTTCAGGTTGCGGATCGCGTCCACCGGCGCCATCATGACCCACTCCGGGGCGCGGCCGCCGGCGGCGTAGCCGGTGATGCGCGCCAAGGGCCTCAGCCCGCGGCGCTCTGCCTCCTTGGCCTCCATCACCACCACGGCCGCGGCGCCGTCGTTGATGGTCGAGGCGTTCCCCGGCGTCACCGTCCCGTCCTTCTTGAAGGCGGGCTTGAGCTGCGCCAGCGCGGCGACCGTGGTGTCAGCGCGCGGCCCCTCGTCCCTGGCGACCAGGAGCGGGTCCTTCTTCTTCTGCGGGACCGCGACCGTCACCACCTCGCGGGCGAAGCGGCCGGCTTCCCAGGCCGCCACCGCCTTCTGCTGCGAGCGCGCGGCGTACTCGTCCTGCTGCTCGCGCGTGATGCCTTGCTTTTCCGCGACCAGCTCCGCGGTCATGCCCATGTGGAAGTCCTTGTAGACGTCCCACAGGCCGTCGGCGACCATCGAGTCCAGGAGCTGCGTGTGCCCCAGACGCGCCCCGCTGCGGCCGGCGGGCAGCATGTACGGCGCGTTGCTCATCGACTCCATGCCGCCCGCGACGATCACCTTGGCGTCTCCGGCGCGGATCGCCTGTGCGGCCAGCATGACCGCCTTCAGGCCCGAGCCGCAGACCTTGTTGATCGTCACCGAGCCGATCGCCGCCGGCAGCCCGGCGGCGAGCGCCGCCTGGCGCGCCGGGTTCTGGCCCACTCCGGCCTGCAGCACGTGCCCGAGGATCACTTCCTCCACGTCGCTCGCCTGGAGGCCAGCCCTCCGCACCACCTCCTTGACCACCACCGCGCCCAGCTCCGGAGCCTTCATGGTCGCGAAGGCCCCCTGGAACCTGGCGATGGGCGTGCGCGCCGCGCTGACGATCACTGCCTCTGCCATCGCTCTTCTCCGTTCACGATTTGGGGCGTGCAGTATAGGAACTGGCCTGCCCGCGCACGGGGGAAAACCGGATGGCGCGGACGCGGCGCGCCGCGCCATCTCCCGCGGCTGGAGCCGGCGGTCGCTGTCGCGCCCGCGGCTCAGCCGCGGGAGACCTTCGACGGACAAGATCCCCTCGCGCGCAGGGGGAACGAACCTCGCGGTCGCCTCGTACCATAACCCGCTGGCGCGGACGCGGTGCGCCGCGCCAGCTCCCGCGGCCGGAACCGCCGGTCGCTGTCGCGACCACGGCTTAGCCGCGGCGCGCCTTCTATAGGATCTGCCGGAGGAAAGCGTCCCCCATGTTCTCTCCCGTCCTTTCTAGCCTGGTGCTCGTCGGATCGCTTCTCCCCGGTCCGCCCGGCCCGGGAAGCGGCCTGGTCGAGGTCCAGGCGTCGTTCGCACCGGCCCAGGCGGCGCCGGGCGACGCGGTGACGCTCACCGTCACGGCGGCGATCCAGGAGGGCTACCACATCTACGCGCCGGACTCGCCGGCCGGCGCCGGCACGCCCACGAGCGTCGAGTTCACCGAGACCGGCGGGCTCGTGCCGGAGGGGGCGCTGCGCTTCACCGAGCCGGAAGCGCGCTGGGACGAGATCTTCGAGACCACGATCCGCATCCTCGAGGGCGAGGCGGTCTTTGAGCAGACCTTCCGCGTGCCCGCGGGAGCAAGCGGGGCCATCCGACTGGCCGGCGCCCTGCACGCTCAGGCCTGCGACCCGCAGACGTGCGTCAACGAGGACCCGGCCTTCACCGCCGAGCTGCAGGTGGCTGGCGCGACTGCGAGCGCGCCGCCGCCCGCACCTCCCGAGCCCGCCGCGCCCGCGGCCGTTCCCGCGCCCGCCAGCGACCTGCAGGGCATGGCTCTCGGCGCGTTCCTGCTGCTCGCCGTGTTCTGGGGCGCGGTCACGCTGCTCATGCCCTGCACCTACCCGATGATCCCGATCACCATCTCCTTCTTCACCAAGCAGGCGATCGCGCGCCAGGGCCGCGTGCTGCCGCTGGCGCTCGCCTACGGCGCCGGTATCGTGGCGATCTTCGTGGCCATCGGCGTGGCTCTGGGCGCGCCCATCATCACCTTCGCCCAGCACCCGATCACCAACCTCGTCATCGGCTTCCTCTTCCTGTTCTTCGCGCTCGTCCTGTTCGGAGCCGTCGCGCTCGAGCCGCCGCGCTTCCTGTTGGAGGTCGCCGGCAAGGCCGCGGGCCGGAGCGGGCTGAGCGGTGTGTTCTTGATGGGCGCGACGCTGGTGGTCACGTCCTTCACGTGCACCGCCCCCTTCGTCGGCTCGCTGCTCAGCGTGGGCGCGGGCGAGGGCAACCTCGGCCGCATCGCCCTCGGCATGGGGGTCTTCGGCCTGACCATGGCCGCGCCCTTCGTCCTGCTCGCCCTGCTGCCGGGCAAGCTCAGGCGCATGCCGCGGGCGGGCGAGTGGATGCACGCCCTGAAGGTGTACCTGGGCTTCGTCGAGCTGGCCGCCGCGCTCAAGTTCTTCTCCAACGCCGACCTGGTGTGGGGCTGGGGCATCCTCTCGCGCGAGGTCTTTCTGGCGCTCGCGGCGGGCATCTTCCTGGCGGCGGCGGCCTTCCTGTTCGGCTGGATCCGCCTCGAGGGAGAAGGCGAAGGCCGCATCGGCCCGGTGCGCCTGCTCGGCGGCGTGGGCAACCTGCTGCTCGCCCTCTACCTCGGCCTGGGCCTGCTCGGCTTCGCTCTCGACGACATCAGCACGGCCATCATCCCCAACTACTCGAGCGAGCGCCTCTGGGGTGCGCGCGGAGGCGGAACGGCGGGCCTCCCTCAGCACACCCTCGTCAAGGACGATCTCGAAGGCGCGCGCCGCCTCGCCCTGGACCAGAAGAAGCTGCTGCTCCTCAACTTCACGGGATACACCTGAGTCAACTGCCGGAAGATGGAAGAGAAAGTCTTCCGGCGGGTGGCGGTCGCCACGGAACTGATGAACTTCGTCGAGGCGCGGCTGCACACCGACCACGCCGACGCCGCGCGCCGCGACGCGTACAAGGAGCTGCAGCGGCGCGCCAGCGGCAGCCTGGCCAACCCGGCCTACGTCGCGGTCGAGCCGCGGACGGGCGTGCGCCTGGGCGTGTTCCTGGGCGCGACCCTGGCGGACGACGCGCCCTTCGCCCGCTTCCTGCGCGCGGCGCGGGAGGCGCCCGGAACGACCGGGGAGAAGGTGCTGCCGTGATCTTCGCGCGGCGCCGGCCGCGGCCGCATCACGCACCGGGCAGCGCCTGGTCGAGGATGAGTTCCGCCGCGTCGAACACCGGCCCATCGGTGCAGCAGCGGTCGAAGCGGAAGCCCTCGCGGAAGCGCTCGTCCCTCACCTTCACGGCGCAGCCGTTGCACACGCCGTAGCCGCAGGCCATGTGCGTCTCGAGGGAGAGCAGGCAGCGCGTCCCGCGCGCGGCGCTGACCTCGGCCACGGCGGCCAGCATGGGATCCGGTCCGCAGGCGAGCACCTCGCCCGGCCCTTCGTCCAGGGCAGCGCGCAGGAGGTCGGTGACCAGGCCCTTCGTGCCGCAGGAGCCGTCCTCCGTGGCCACGCGCACGTCGACCGGCAGATCCTGGAACAGCTCCAGGTCGTAGAGGAACGTGCGCGTCCGCGCTCCGAAGAGGAAGAGCGGCCGTAAAGCGCCCGCGCGCGGCGCCGCGGCCAGGCGGCGGTAGTACAGCAGGAAAGGCGCGCTGCCCACGCCACCGGCCACGCCGATCCGCCGCGCGCCTGCCGGCAGCTCGCGCAGGCCGCGGCCGAGCGGCCCGGAGAGCTGCACCTCGTCGCCGAGCCTCAGGTCGGCGAGGCGCGCGCTGCCGCGGCCCACCACCTTGATGAGGAAGTCCATGCTGCGCTCGCCCGCGTCGTAGACCGAGAAGGGGCGCGGCAGGAAGGGGAAGTCCCCGTCGTCGGGAACGCTCAGCATGCAGAACTGGAAGGGCAGCGGCGCGGCGCAGCCGTCCGACTCCAGGGTCAACACGACCGCGTCCGGTTCGAGCACGCGCTTGCTGAGGACTCGACTCTCGAGGCACGCCATGAGCGCTGGAAGGTAGCCGGAGCAGCGGTGCGAGGCAACTTCCGCCCGCGCGCGTCTCGCCTCATGCGCGCGGCAGCCTCCGCCACTCGACGTTCTCCAGCACGTAGGAGCGGATGCGGAGGTCCTCTTCGCTCTGCGCCTGGATCACCCACTTGCCGCCGCTCTGGTTCACGCTCTGCACCACCACGCGATGCCTGCCCCGCAGCAGCAGCCACTCGCCGGCCTGGACCGGCGCCCCGGCCGTCTTCGCGCCGGCGGGCTCCCACGGGCGCGCCGGGAACGCCGCCAGGCGCGCCTCGCTCTCGGCGCAGCGGTCGCAGCTCGAACAGCTCCCGCCCGGCCAGTCGAAGCCGAAGTAGGAGTGGAGGGCGCGCTTGCGGCAGCCGCTCCCGCGCACGTACTCCACCACCTCCTGCAGGCGCAGGAGGTCGCGCGCGCGCTTCCCCGCGTCGATGAGCGCGTGCTCCTCGCCCGGCTCGAGCGGCCGCGCCAGCGCGACGTCCCTCTGCTCGAAGTCCCCGGCGACGATGCCGGCGGCGCGCAACAGGCTCAGGACCACTTCCGGCCGACCGTCCGCGCGGTTCTTCAGCAGAAGCGCGGCGCGCACGTCCTGCAGGTCGCGCGCGTGCAGCGTGTCGCCCCAGCGCGCCAGCACGTGGTACAGGTTCCTCAGGAAGGCGGCGTCCGGGTTGGCCCACTCCACGAACTGCCGCTGGATCGCCAGGTCCTCCTGCAGGTAGAGCAGCTCGCAGAAGCTGTCCTGACCGTCGCGGCCAGCGCGGCCGATCTCCTGGTAGTAGGACTCGATGCTGCCCGGGACCTGCCCGTGCACGACGAAGCGGATGTCGTGCTTGTCGATCCCCATGCCGAAGGCGTTGGTCGCGAGCACGACGGCACGCCGTGACTCGAGGAAGGCGCGCTGCGTGCGCCGGCGTTCGGTCGCGCCCAGGTCGCCGTGATAGACCAGCGGGTCGATCCCCTGCGCCAACAGGCGCTCCTGCAGCACGCGCAGGTCCTGGATGAGCGCCATGTAGACGATCCCCGGCCCGTCCACGCGCCGGATGACCTCGGCCACGCGCGCGGCGCGCTCGTCCGCGCTTCCCAGCACGCGCGCGCCGACGAACAGGTTGGGGCGCTCGATGCCGGCCTGGAAGAGAGCGGCATCCGGCAGGCGCAAACGCGCGCGGATGTCCCGCTGCGTGGCGGGCGTGGCGGTCGCGGTGAGCGCCACGGTCGGCGGGTCGCCGAGCAGCGCGCGCACGCGGCCGACGCGCCCGTACTCCGGCCGGAAGTCGTGCCCCCAGGCGCTGACGCAGTGGGCTTCATCGACCGCGAGAAGAGGCACGCGCACGCCCGCGAGCCCGGCCACGAACTCCTCGTTCCTGAAGCGCTCCGGCGTCACGTAGAGCAGACGCGGCGCGCCCGCGGCCACGGCCTGAAGGCGCGCCGCGCGCTCGCGGCGGTCGAGCGAGGAGTTGATGAAGGTGGCCGGCACGCGCAGGCGCTGGAGCTGGTCGACTTGATCCTGCATGAGCGCGATGAGCGGCGAGAGGACCACGGTGACGCCTTCCGAGAGCAGCGCGGGCACCTGGTAGCAGAGCGACTTGCCGGCGCCGGTCGGCATGATGACCAGGGCGCTGCCGCCCCCCAGCAGGTGGCCGATGACCTCGAGCTGCGGCCCGAGAAACGCGCGGTGGCCGAACCGCTCGCGCAACACCTCGTGCGCCCGCTCGCTCCACTCCGTCATGGCCGCCGGCCGCTACTCCAGAAGCTCCCGGGCAAGCACCCGGCCCTTGAAGGCGAAGCCGCCGCCGAGGTGCACGGTGCCCGAGAAGTCCTTCACCCGGTAGCGGCCGTGCTGGTCGAGACTCCCGGCGATGCGCACCGCCAGCGAGAAGGCGCCGCTTTCCGCGGAATCGAGGTCGATCTGCGCCCCGTGCAGCAGGCGCTCCTGGGCCGCCGTACCGTAGCCCTCCCAGCCGTGGAAGACGTGCTGTGTCGCGCCGGTCAGGCTCGCCAGGTCCTGGGGATCGTCCGGGTCGTCGGTCAGGGCGAGCAGCAGCGTCTTGGAGCCCGCGCGCAGCGCCAGGACCGCGCGCTCGTCGATCTCGCTGGACGGGCCGCCGGCGAGCTGCGCCGTGCCACGGACGCTCACCGCGAAGCGGTACGGCGCGAAGGCCACGGCCACGAGGTCGCCGGTCGGCAGGAAGACGTCGCCGGCCGCAGACCCGTCCGCGGCGAAGCGGTGGATGCGATCGCTGCCGCCATCCGCCACGTAGAGCAGGCCGTCCGGGCCAAAGGCGATCCCGGACGCCTCGGTCATGCCAGAACCCGCACCGATCACGGCGACTTCGCTGCCGCCGCCGTCGAACTCGATGACCAGGCCGTTCCCGCTCGAGGTCACGAACAGGTGGTCGTTCTCTCCGAGGCAGGCGCGGTCCGGCCCGTCCAGGCTGGAGCCGGCGCCGATCTCGCGCAGCAGGTCGCCGCCCGGGCCCAGCTCGAGCACCCGGTCGGTTCCGTGCGAGCAGACGAACAGGCTGCCGCCCTGTCCAGCCAGGAGCCCGCGCGGCTCGTCCAGTACGCCACCGCCGTCCAGCGTGCCGGCCAGGACGCCGCTCGGCTCGAACACGTAGACCAGATCCTGCTCGGGAGCGCTCACGTGGAGGAGCGCGTTCGCGCCCACCGCCAGACCGAACGGCCCAGCCAGGCCGGAGCCCGCGCCGATCTCGCGCACCAGGAAGCCATCCGCCGAGATCTCGATGACGCGATCCGTGCCGCGCGACGCCACGTACATGTGGCCGTGCGCGCCGAAGCTCATCTCCACCGGGTCCTGCAGGTCCGCGGTGGTCAGGATGATCTCCTTGACCGTGCCATCGCCGCCGAGATGCAGGATGCTGTCGCCCGCGCCCGCGGTGACGAACAGGTCGTTGCCGGTGAACTCCTGGCCCCGTCCCGCGGGGACGAGGAACAGGACGACAAGGACGGCGAGTCCGGCCTTCGCGGGCATGCGCGCCTCGGGGAGCGGGCGGCCCTGCCGGGGCCGCCACGCCGCCAGAGTACCCGATCGCTGCCTGCCGCGATGAGCGCTTCCGGCCGGTGCGTGGCGCTTCGCGGTCGAGGGTGCCGCGGGGCAGGCGGGCGCCATTGAGGGAATCTCGCGGCCGGCTTATGCTCGTCCAGGGAGGTCGTCCTGCCGCAAGCGCCGAGGAGTCCCCGTGACCGAAGCACCCGATGATGCGGGATCCACCGAGGAGCGCTTGCTCGAGGAGTTCCTCGACGCCGCGCTGCGCGGGGAGGCGGAGGATCCCGCGGCGTTCTGCGCGCGGCGCGGCGCGCCCGCCGGCCTGCGCCGCCGCCTGGAGGCG
>DYIW01000169.1 GCA_020723465.1 Phycisphaera mikurensis | reverse complement strand
CCGCCTGCCGCTTTACACGCTGGAGCGCGCCCAGCCGGGCGGGCTTTCGGTGCCGGTCTTCAGCTCGCGCGAAGGCGCGCGCCGCGCGGCCGCCGCGCGCCAGCCCGAGGAGCAGCAGCCCATCGAGGTCGAGGAGACCGGCGACCTCGCCGACTTCCTGGCCGCGCGCGCCACCGAGGGTTTCGCCGGCGCCGTGCTCGACGAGGCGGACCCGGTGTTCTTCTGCCTGGACGACGCGGGCGCGCCGCGCTTCCTCAGGCTCAAGATGGACGCGGCCCGCGGCCGCGTCGAACACCTCCTGCTCGATTCATCGGGGGGCTGGGCCGCCTACGAGGGCGAGGAGGAGATCCTGCCGGAGATCGACCAGGAGGTGGCCGACCGCTACATGATGGACCGCCTGGGCGACGTTCCCTTCCTCGGCTTCAGGGAGGGCCTGCGCTTCTGCCGCCTGGCGCGCCAGGGCGACTCCGAGCGGCCGGTGGCCATCGACCTCCCGGACGAGACGGACGCGGGCGGGCAGCCCTGCTGCCCGCTCTTCCACGACCTCGAGCAGGGGCGCGCCTTCCTGCAGGAGAACCGCCTGGAGGGATACGAGCCGGTCATGGTCGACGACCTGAAGAGCCTCGCGGCCTGGTGCCGCCTGGAGCGCCGCGTCCTGGTGCTGCAGCCTCTCGGGCACCGCGCGCGCGGCGGCACGCTCTGGCTCGACGGCGAGCGCGTGGTGCTCGATTCCTTCTCGGGCTTGTGGTACTCCACGGACGGTGTCCACTTCGAGAGAGACTGAGCCCGCCGCGGCCGAGGAGCCGCGCCGCCCCATGCAGCCGCGCCGCCTCGCCCTCGTCCTCGCCGGCGCCGTGCTGCTCCTGGCCGGCGCCCTGCTCATGCGCTTCTTCCTGCAGCTCCGCGCCCTGCCGCGCCAGCCTGCCGAGCGCCGCGTCTCGCGCCTGCTGAACGTCGACCTGATCGACGAGGCCCCGCGCGCGCTGGTCGAGCGGGACACCGCCACGATCCTGTTCGGCACGCCCGCGGGCGAGCGCCACTACCACGAGCCCGACCCGCGCCAGCAACTCGAGTCCACCGGCTTCAAGAGCCTGCGGAGCGCCACGGGCGAGGCCTGCGCGCTGGCCACCGGCAACAACGCCTGCGTCTGGTTCACCGCCCTTCTTCCTGGGCCGCGCGCGGTCACGGTCGAGGCCGCGGCCCTGGACGACGGCCAGGGCGCGCAGCCGGTCGAGGTGCGCCTGAACGGCGCGGCCGAGCCGCTCGCGGCCTTCGACCTCGAACACAGCGACCGCGCCGACCTTCGCACGTTCGTCATCCCCGAGGAACTCCTGCGTCCGGGTGAGAACCGCCTGGCCTTCTCCTTCGCGCGCCTGCTGCCCTGGCGTTACGAGGCCGAGGGCTTCCGCTACGCCGCGGGCGCCATCTTCCGCAGCATCACGTTCCAGGCCGGAGCCGCCGGCGCGCCGGAGGCACCTCCCGCGCCCGAGGAGGCCGCGCCCGCGCCGGACCTGGAGCTGGCCGAGCTGCCGGGCGGAGCGAACCGACCGCCCGCGAGAGCGCTCGTCTTCGCCGAGGGCAGCCGCGTGTCCTTCGCCCTGCGCCTGCCGTACGGCCGGCCGCGCCTCACCGCGCGCCTCCTGGTCCACCCGGACGAGCGTGCCGAGCGCGCGGTGCCGCTCATCGCACGCCTGCAGGCGGCGCCCGCGGGTCAGCTCCTCCTGGCGCGCGCGGACCTCGACGCCGCGGCGCATCCGGCCGAGCGGAGCGCGCTCGACATCGACGCCGACCTGTCGCTTTTCGCCGGCGCCGCGGTGTCCCTCCAGTTCGAGACGGCGGCGCCCCCGCCCGGCGCACGCCCGCTCCGTATCGCGCTCGCCGAGCCCGCGATCCGCGGCGGCGACCTCCCGCCCGCGGCGGCCGCGGCGGAGGAGGCGCCGCTCCAGGAGCTGCGCCAGCGCCTGCGGGGCGCGAGCCTGGTGCTCGTCACCGTGGACGCGGCGGCGGCGCGCCACTTCACCGCCTACGGCGCGCCGGTCGAGCACGCGCCCAACATCGACGCCCTCGCCCGCGACGGCGTCGTCTTCGAGGACGTCGTCAGCCCGGCGAGCTACACGCTCGCGGCCGTGGGCTCGCTCATGACCGGCCTCAACCCGGACAGCCACGGCGTGGTGGCCGGTGTCGTGGACGGCAAGGCGCCGCGCCTGGCCGAGGACGCGCCGGCGCTGGCCGCGCTCCTGCACGCTCGCGGCTACGCCACGCTGGCGCTCGTCACCAACCCCAACGCCGCGGCCGAGTACGGTTACGCGCGCGGCTTCGACCTGTTCGATCCGCTCTACGATCAGTCGCTCGGCCTGTGGGACGAGGGCGTGGCGGCCGCGCTCCTCGCGCCGCGCCTCGCGGCACACCTCGAGACAGGCAGGCTGAGCGAGCCCTACTTCCTCTATGTGCACGTGTTCCAGCCGCACGCGCCGTACGACCCGCCCGAGGAGTTCCGCGGCGGCGTCACGCAAGGCTACGACGGGCCCGCGGACGGCTCGCGCCGGTCGATCGACGCCTACAAGACGCACCAGGTCGAGCCCTACGGCCCGCGCGACTTCCAGGCTTTCCGCGAGCTGTACGACGCCAACCTCGGCTCCGCGGACGCGGCGGTGGGCGAGATCCTCGCGCTCCTGCGCGCGCGCGGCCTGCTCGAGCACGCGCTGGTGGCAGTGGTCTCGGACCACGGCGAGGCGCTCGGCGAGCACCTGTCGCTCGAGCACGGCGACACGGTCTTCGGCGAACAGGTGGAAGTGCCGTGGGTGCTGTCGCTCCCGCCGGCGGCGGCACTCGCGCCCGCGCGCGTGGCCGGCCCCGCTTCGCTCATCGACGTGGCGCCGACGCTGCTCTCGCTGCTGTCCGCCGGCGCCGAGGACCTGCGCGGCGAAGGCCGCGACCTCTCGGCCGGCCTGATCGGCGCGCGCGCTCCCGAGCGGCCGCTCTTTCTGCGCTCGAGCGGGGCGCGGCCGCGCTTCGGCGTGCGCTTCCTCGGGTACTCGTACCACGAGGATCTGTTCACGCGCCAGGGGCTCCGCTTCCACTTGAGCGCGGACCCGCGCGAGGAAGAGCCGGTCGGCGAGCGGCGCGCGATCTTCACCGAGTACCTGCGCGCGGAGCTGTGCCGCTTCCTCTGCTCGCGCGGCGCGGCCGGCGCGGAGGAGGCCGCGCTCAGCGAGGAGCTCCTGGCGCAGATGCGCGAGATCGGCTACCTGCACGGAGCCGCGGCCGAGGCGGCACCGGCCCGCTGTCCCCTGGTGCGGCGCGTCCTCACGCGTCCCTGACCTCGAGGATCCCGCGCCCCTGCGGCCCGAGCAGGGCCGCCATGCGCTCGACGTAGTCGGGGAACGACTGCTCCACGCACTCGAAGCCCTCGATCACGCTCTCGCCCGGAAGCGTCAGGGCGAGCGTGGCCGCGGCCAGCGCGATGCGGTGGTCGCCGCGCGCGTGCACGCGGCCGGGCATGAGCCTGGCGCCGCCGAAGACGACGAGGCTGTCCGCGCCCTCCTGGGCTTTCGCGCCGAACGCCGCGAGCAGGCTCTTGAGCGCGGCGATGCGGTCGCTCTCCTTGTGCCGGAGCTCGCCCGCGCCGAGGAAGGCCGTGCGGCCGCGCCTCGCGCGCGCCGCGGCGACGGCGAGCGCCGGCACGTCGTCCAGGAGGCGCGGAAAGGTCTCGGCGGGCACGTCCACGCCGGAGAGCTCGGCCGGCGCGAAGCGCAGGTCCGCGCGCGGCTCGGCCCCGGCCGGCGCGCAGGGAGTCTGCCCGATGGCGGCGCCCATGGCCGAGAGCACCTCGAGGGCGCCGCTGCGCGTCGGGTTCACGCCCGCGCCGTGCACGGTCACCGCGGCGCTCGGCAAGAAGAGCGCGGGCAGGCCGAGATAGAGCGCGGACGACAGGTCCCCGGGCACGTCCACCCGCGCCGGCTGAAGCGGCCGGCCGCCCTCGACCGCGGCCGCGTTCTCCGCGCGCGCCACGGGCACGCCGAAGAGCGGCAGCATGCGCTCGGTGTGGTCGCGCGAAGGCCAGGGCTCGATCACGCGCGTCGTGCCCTGTGCGAACAGTCCGGCCAGGAGCAGGGCGGACTTGAGCTGCGCCGAGGCGACGGGCAGGCGGTGCTCGAGGCCGCGCAGGCGTCCGCCCGCCTCGAGGGCGAGCGGCAGGCGCTTGCCCGTGCCGGCGGCGAAGCGCGCGCCCGCCAGCACGAGGGGCTTGACCACGCGGCCCATGGGCCGGCGGCGCAGGGAAGGCGAGCCGTCGAGGCGCGCCGCGCGGCCGAGGCCGGCGAGCACGCCGAGCAGCAGGCGCGCGCTCGTGCCCGAGTCCGCGCAGTCGAGCAGCGGCACCTCCGGGCCGCCTTGCGGCAGCGGGCCGGTCACGCGCGTTTCGCCCGTGCCGCGGGCAATGCGCGCGCCCAGCGCCAGCAGGCAGCGCTCGGTGGCGTCCGTGTCCGCGGAGCGGAGCGGATTCCGCACCACGGTCTCGCCCTCGGCCAGCGCGCCGAGGATGAGCGCGCGATGGGTGATCGACTTGTCCGCGGGCGCGCGCGCCTCTCCCCGGAACAACGGCGCGGGCCCGCGAACGACGAGAATGCGCCCCATCACTTCACCTGCGCCAGCCGGATGCGGCCCGCGCGCGGCGCGCCGGCCTACTCCTCCAGCCGCCGGTAGTAGTCGGCCTCGTCCTTGTCGACGAGCGGCACGTGCGTCAGGAAGGTGCCCAGCACGTTGGCGCCCGCACGTTCCAGCACGTGCTTCGCCCGCTCGGCCTGCTCGCGTGGCGTCTGGCCGAGGCGCACCACCAGCAGCACGCCGTCCACGCGCGCGCCCAGCACGGCGGCGTCGGTGTAGGGATTCACGGGCGGCGTGTCGCAGATGATGTGCGTGAAGTCGGTCTTGAGCACGGCCAGGAGGTCGCGGATGCGGTCCGAACCGACCAGCTCCGCGGGGTTGCGCGGCTCGCGCCCGGCGCGGATCAGCAGCAGGTTCGAGACCTTGGTCTCCACGAGCACCCGGCTCAGCGGCAGGTCGTCGATGAGCAGGTCGGAGAGGCCGGGACCGGGGCCGACGCCCAGAAGCGAGGCGACGCGCGGGGCGCGGAAGTCCGCGTCGAGCAGGCAGACGCGCGTGCCATGCGCCTCGGCCAGGCAGATGGCGATGTTTGCGGCGGAGAGCGACTTGCCCTCGCCCTTCACGGCCGAGGTCACGGCCAGCGCGCGCGACCCGCGCCCGCGGTGCATGGCGAGGATGTTGGTGCGGAACGCGCGGTACTGCTCGGCCTGCAGCGACTTGGGTTCGTGGTACATCACCACGTGCGGGTCGATGGAACTGTCCGTGATGACGACGACGGGTGGAGTCTCCTCCCCGGGCGCGACCGGCGCCTCCCTGCGGTCCTCCATGCCCACGACTCCTTTCATGCGAGGCGCTCCAGTCCGGCGCCGCGTGCGGTCGCCTCTCTCGCAGTCCCCCCGCACGGGACCAAGTCGAATGCTAGCGCGCGCCGGGCCGAGCTTCGCCTACTATATCGACCGTTTCCGCGCCGCGGCTATGATCGGGCGGCCGGTCAGGCCGGCGGCGCGCGGCGGCGCGCGACATCCACGTTGGCACGGGCACCTCCCCGGCAGGACACATGATCCTCGGCCTTGCGAGCAGCTTGTTCCGCCTCTTCCGCGAGCACTCCGACGTGGTGCCGGTCTCGCGCCTCAAGAAGCAAGGTGTGCGTTCGGTGACCGTGCTCGACTGGGAGCGCGTCGAGCGCCTGCTGGCCCGCGCCGTGGAGCAGGCCCTCGAACGGCACGGCGCCGACCTCTCGCCGCAGGCGCTCGCCACCATCAACCAGGAAGCGCGCGAGGTCTTCGCCCGCCTGGTGGAAGAGCGCGACTCCTTCCGCGAGAGCGCCCGCACCCTTGAACAGGAGCGAGGCCAGCTCCTGGCCAACCTGATGCTCCTGCGCAGCGAGATCGAGAGCTCGAGCGGCGCGCTGGCGCGCGAACGGCGGCGCACGGTGTCGCTGGACGAGGTCGCGGTGGGCGCGCGCGGCATGGCGGAGTACGGCCGGCGCCTCGAGGAGGAGGTGCGCGCGCTGCTCGCGGGCGCGGGCGGCACGGGTGCCGCCGGCGCGACCGCCGGCTCGATCGCGGCCATCGCGCGCCGCCTGCTCGACGAGGAGCGCGGCCACGCGCTCGATTCCGCGCGCGCGGAGCAGCGCGTGCGCGTGCAGCAGCTCGAGCGCCGCGTCGACAAGCTGACGCGCACGCTGGCGGAGACCGAGTCGCTGGTCGAGCGGCTGCAGCGCATGAAGGCCGGCGACCCGGGGATTGAGTCGATCTACCGCGAAGTGCAGGGCCTGGACGGAGCGGACCCGCGGGCCGCGGAGAAGCGCAGCCTGCTGGACGAGATCTTCAAGTTGAATCTGGAGCTGCGCGCCGTCATCCAGGACGCGCAGGCCGGCGCCGAATCGGGCAGGGCGTGAGGCCGCGGCGCAAGCCGAGGACGCGCCCGAGGACTTCACGCGACGCGCGGAGGACGGAAGCGAGATGGTGATCGACACGCGGGACGAGGCGCATGACGGCGCGGCCGGGCCGGTCGAGAAGGACCACGGCGTGCTCTACATCGGCATGGACCTGGGCACGTCGCGCACGGCCATCGCCTGCTCCAACGGCGTGCGCGAGTCCCTGGCCAGCGTCATCGGCTACCCCAAGGACGTGGTCTCGCGCAAGCACCTGAAGAAGGACGTCCTGTTCGGTCAGGAGGCCTTCGACCACCGCCTCTCGGTCGACTTCTACCGGCCGCTCGAGCACGGCGTCATCAAGTTCTCCGACAACGGCGGGGCCGGCGAGGAGGGCAAGATGAACATGAAGGCGGCCAGCGACCTGGTGCGCCACGCCGTCCATCTGGCCGCGCCGCGCCAGGACGAGCTGCTCTACGGCGTGATCGGCTGCCCGGCGCAGGCGTCCATCCACAACCGCAAGGCGATCATCGACGCGGCGCGCGCGGTCCTCGACTCGGTGATGATCTGCTCGGAGCCCTTCGCCGTCGCCTACGGCCTGGACCGCCTGTCGGACGTGCTGGTCATCGACATCGGCGCGGGCACGACCGACCTGTGCCGCATGCACGGCACCATGCCCGGCGCCGAGGACCAGATCACGCTGAACTTCGCGGGCGACCACATCGACAACGAGCTGCTGGCGCGCGTGCGGCGGCGCGTGCCCAAGGCCCAGGTCAACGTCAACATGGTGCGCTCCTGGAAGGAGCGCTGGTCGTCGGTGCGGGAGACGGTGCAGCCGATCAAGGTGAGGATTCCGATCGACGGCAAGCCCACGGAGTTCGACGTCACCGAGGACGTGCGCGCCGCCTGCCGCACCATCGTGCCGCCGATCGTGGACGGCCTGGCGCGACTCATCGCCACCTGCGATCCCGAGTTCCAGGAGCGTCTCAAGATGAACGTGCTCCTGGGCGGCGGCGGCAGCCAGATCGACGGCCTGGGTGACGAGATCGAGAAGGAGATGCTCGTGCGCCTGGGCGGCGGCTCGGTCTTCACCGTGGAGGAGCCGGTCTTCGGCGGAGCGAACGGCGCGCTGAAGATCGCGCACGATATGCCCGAGGAGTACTGGGAGCGCCTGAAGTAGCGCGGGGCCGGGGGAGCCTAACACCGGTCGTCAGGAGCGGCTAACGGCGCGCGCCGCCTCGCGCGCTCGCGCGGTACGTTCCGCGGCGTTATCTTCTTTTTTCACATCCATTTGCAACAGCTCTCCTGGCGCGGGACCGCCCGGCACGCCCCGTGCGCTTCCGCGAGCGGCAGCCTCCGCGGCTGCCGCCAGGAGGCTTCGAGATGGTTCTTTTGCTCCCGGAGGACGTGGTCCGTCGCGCCCGGGAAGGTGAGCCCGCCGCGCGTCACGAGATCGCCGCCGCCTATGCCCGGCCCATCCGGGCCACGGTCAGAAAGCTGCTCGGCTCGCGAAACGCCGGAGACGTGGACGACTGCGTGCAGGAGGTGTTCCTGCGCATCTTCGCGCACCTCGGCGACTTCGACCCCAAGCGCGGCGTGCGCTTTTCGACCTGGGCCTACACCCTCGCCCGCAACTTCTGCTTCGATCAGTTCAAGCGCCGGCGCCTGCCGTGCGTGCCTCTCTCGCTGCCCGACCCGGACGGCGAGTCGGACGGGGAATGGCTCGGCCGGGCAGAGCCGCCCGAGAGACGGGCCGAGAGCCGCGAGTTCCTGCGCGCGCTCGGCCGCGCCCTGGACAACCTGCCGGCGGAGCTGCGCGGCATCTTCCGCCTGCGCGAGGTCGAGGGCTGGGAGTTCCGCGCAATCGCCCGCAGGCTGCGCCTGCCGCTCGGCACGGTGAAGTCGAAGCACTACCGCGCCCTCGACCGCCTGCGCGTGCTCCTGCGCTCCTTTCGCCTGGCCTCGTGACCCCTGAACGAAGAAACGCGCACGCGGGCGGTCCTGTCGGTCCGCCCGCGTGCGCCTGTGCTGTCTCGAGGTAGGGAGCCGAGTTTGCTAGGAGGGGATCCTGACCTGCACCCGCTCCGGCTTGGCCTTCTTCTTGCTGTACTCCTTGGCGTTGCCGTGGGATTCGAGCTTCGGCCCGAGGCGCAGCACCACGCCGCCCGGAGTCACCTGTCTGGCCTGCAGGCCGGGCGGCAGCGCCTTCGGGGTCGCGGGCTCGGCGGGCGGCTGGGCGGAGCCTTCCGGCTGCTTCGCCTCGGCGGCCGCCTTGGCCTTCGCGGCCTTGATGCGGGCCGCCTTGATGCGAGCCGCGCGGCGCCGCGCCTCCGGGCTCTTCTTGTCGACCTTCTTGTCGCCCTTCTTGTCGGTCTGTGCCTGCGCGGGCCGTTCGGGCTTGGCGCCGTCCTGCAGCGGAAGCGCAGGGGACATCGAGAGCACGAGAGCGAGCGAGATCGCGTCGATCACAGGAACCTCCAGTCCAAGTCGTCGGGCTCGTCGGGGCCAGGCTCGGCCAGGCGCCGCCCGGGAGCCGCTGGGTGCTTGATCACCGCTTTTCGGGATTCTACGCGCCAAGGTTGAGCGCGCCCGGTCACGGCTTTGTAACGCCGGCGGCGGCGGCAGAGTTACAGGCGGGCTGTGCCCTCATAGATGAGGGCAGACACGCTCCCCTCGAGCGCCAGGAGAGCCGGCGACGTGGCGCCGGACGGGCGGTTGTTCGAGCAGCGGAGCAGAGGGACGGGAAGCATGAGAAGGGTGGCGGCGGGGATCGCCGGCGCGTTGTTCTCTCTCTGCCCGGCAGGACTCGCGCTGGCTCAGGGCGATCTTCACGTGCTGAAGCCAACGCCCGGTCTCGAGGCCGGCTTCGGCTGGTCGGTGAGCGGCGCCGGGGACGTGGACGGCGACGGCCACCCGGACGTGGTCGTGGGAGCGCCCCAAGCCGCCTCGTTTGGCCCGATGGCTGGCTTGGTCATGGTCTTTTCCGGGAAGCACGGGGACGTGCTGCACTCCCTGCCGGGAAGCTCGGCGCGCGACAACCTCGGCTGGTCCGTGAGTGACGCGGGCGACGTCAACGGCGATGGCATCCCCGACTTCGTCGCGGGCGCGCCGTGCGGAGAGCCGGACATGAGCCTGGGCTACGCCCGAGTCTACTCCGGCGACACCGGGGCAACTCTGCAGAAGTGGCAGGCGAAGTCCCTGCACGACGGGTTCGGGATCTCGGTGAGCGGCGCGGGAGACATCAATGGCGACGGCTTCGCGGACGTGCTCGTGGGCGCCAGCATGGAAGACCACAACGGCCTGCCGGACTCCGGCAGCGTGCACGTCTTCTCGGTCCAGGGCGGAGAGATCTACCGGTTCGATGGACACAGCGCCGGAGGCGCCTTCGGATCCTCGGTGAGCGACGCGGGAGACGTGAACAACGACGGTTTCCCGGACATCGTCGTGGGCGCGCCGATGGACGAACACGCCGATGAGCCCTGGGCCTCGGGCAGCGTTGAGATTCTCTCGGGCAAGGATGGAACGTCGCTCTATCGGTTCCTGGACCTCGTCCCCGACATGAGCAAGACCGAGGCCCTGGGCTGCTGCGTCAGCGACGCGGGCGACGTGAACGCCGATGGATACGCCGATGTGATCGTGAGCGGCTATCGCTACATGATGTTCGGGGCCACCATTGCCACGACGGCAGCAGCGTACGTCGTTTCCGGGAAGTGCGGCGACGTCATAGCGGGGTCGGGCGAGCTGGCGGGCACGGGAGACGACCGCCGCGCGGTCTCGGGGGCTGGCGACATCGACGGAGACGGGTTCAGCGACGTGGTCATGCAGCTCAGGACGCCGGATGGCGTTCGGGCCTGGTCCGGCAAGCACGGGTTGTGGTTGTTCAGCGAATACGGATGGTATGCCAACGACCAATTGGGCGAAGCGCTCAGCGACGCGGGCGACGTGAACGGCGACGGCATTCCGGAGATCGTCGTGGGCGCCCCGAGCAAGTGGACGCCGTACGTCCGCGTCATCTCGACCCGCTGCGGAGCGATCGCGGCCGTGGGACAGGGTTGCGCGGGGTCTGCGTCGGAGGCGCCGAGCATGGAGATCACGGGCTGTCCCGTGCCCGGCGGCTCGCTCTCTCTCGTGCTCGATACCCGGACACCTCGGCCCACCGTGGGGCTCCTCATTGCGGGGAGCGGGACCGCGTCGCTTCCAATGGGTGAGGGCTGCACGCTCCTCGTCGCCCCGCCGCTGACGCCGGCCTGGCTGGAAACGGACGTGTCCGGCGTGCTGATCGCCCAGATCGACCTGAACATGGCGATTCCCCTTGCCGCCGTCGCGGTTCAGGCCTTCATCCCCGACCCGGCCTCCTCCGTTGGCTTCCGGAACACCAGCGCGGTGGCGATCAGAATCGAGTAGCAGCTTCAGCGCATGTTCCGGCGCCCCGAGGTAGGATGGCGGAGAACGCGGGGAGGCCATGATGAGGCGACTGCTCCCGTCGGACTGGATCATTCTGGCCGTGGTGATCGCGGCGGCAGCCGTGCTGGTCTCGGCGCTTCGCGTGCCGCAGGACCCGGCCGCCCCCTCCAGGCCCGCGCCCGCTCCGGACGCGGCCGTGATGCATCTGACGGGCCTGGTCAGGAATCGCGCCGGAGACCCGGTCGCAGGCGCCGAGGTGCGGCTCTTCTCGCTCCCCGGGGTACTTCGCACCGACGAGAACGGCTCCTTCGCCTTCGACGCGTTGGAATCGCAGCACCAGATGCTCCAGGGCCTGCTGATCAGGGCGAGCGGCTTCGCCTACGAGTACGTCCCGCTCAACTGGAGGCGCAGGTCGCTCGACATCACGCTCGATCCGGGCTTCGAGATCCGCGGCCGACTCGTCGACCCGGGCGGCGGAGAGGTCTCGAATCGGCGCATCGACATCGACAGCCTCCAGTCGCTCGCGCCCGATTCCGCCGCGCCGGAAGCCAGCGTGAGCCTCCTTCGCCTGTTCGGATCGGAATGCCGCTACACGGCCGCCGACGGCACGTTCCACTTCGACCAGCTTCCCGACGGCCGCTATGTGCTCTCCTATCAGGAGTCCTACGGGACGGAGCGCTCCGACGTCGAGGCGGCGGCCGGCGACACGGACGTGCGCCTGACGATCGGCGGCACGCGGGCCGGAAGCGTGGAGGTCAGCGGCAGAGTGACGGACGCGCTCAGCGGCGCCTTGATCGAGGGCGCAGCGGTTCAGGCCATGAGCACAGGCGGTTACTTGGGCTTGGGGGAGGTGAAGGGCGTGCACAGGACTGCTGCGGACGGGCGCTTCCGGCTCACGGGGCTCGAGCCCGGGGAGTACGTGCTCCGGTGCAGCGCGCGGGGCTACGCGGTCGGGACCGTCACGGTGAGCCTGGTCGAAGGAGAGCCGCTTGAAGTCCACATCGACCTGCGTCCGGCGCGGAGCGTGGACGTGCGCGTGTTCGACTCGCTCGGCCGGGCGGCAAGCGGCGCGCTGGTGAGTGTGCTCGACGAGAGCGGCGAGATGCTCGTGCTGGAGAACGACTCGGACTTGCTCTCCATGGGCCTGCTCGCGGACGATCACGGCGCGGTGCTCCTGCGGGGCTTGCCCGCGGAGATCGTGACCCTCGAGGTCGCACACAGCCGGCAGCACGTGCCCGAGCAGCGGCGCATCGATTTGACCGCGGAGGGACCGCATCGCATCGACGTGCACCTCTCGACCGTGCCGGACGACCAGGACCTGCGGCTGGTCGACGTTTCCCTTCTCACCGAGGAGGGCACGTGGGCCGTGGTGCCATCCCGCTGCACCGTCCTGATCCTCGACGAGAAGGGCGAGCGCTGGGGATCGGTGACCGGGGAATGGGAGGAGGGTTCGTTCTGGACCTCGACGCCGGAGCGGCGGCGCCCGTCGGATTGGCCGATACTGCAGGTGGAGGTTCCCATGACTCCCTGCATGCTTCGTATCCAGACGCCGGGCTACGCGGATGCGGAGGTCGCCATCCCCGCGGGCGGCGGCCGCGAGATGGACGTGAGGCTGGTGAAGGCGCGCTGATGTAACTGGCTGCCCGACTAGGACTTGAACCTAGACTAGCGGATCCAGAGTCCGCTGTCCTGCCAATTAGACGATCGGGCAGTGCCGTTGTCTGGAATGCGCGAGTCTAGCGCCCCCTTCCTGGCGCCGCAACACCCGGGCTCGATCGCGCGTCTGGGGCGGGAGCGGGCTCCGGCCCGCGACCGCCATCCGCACGTGA
>DYIW01000168.1 GCA_020723465.1 Phycisphaera mikurensis | reverse complement strand
CACGCGCGTGAAGTACAAGCTGGGCGAGGCCCTGTACCAGGCCGCGCAGATCGTCCAGGGCTCGCCGGCGTCCCAGAGCTTCAGCATCTGGATCTATGACCTCGCGAGCGGCATCCTGCTGCACTCCGGGTCGGTGGTCCACATCGCGGCCCAGCGCACCCCGGAGGGCGCCACGCTGGTGCCGAGCGCGGTGAACGTCCGCCACACCGTCTTTCAGGGCTCCCGCCACCTGAACCTGCCCTGGGGCAGCCAGACTCCGCCGCCCTGGATCAGCACGGTCAAGAGCTTCCGCTTCACCGGGACGTTCAGCGTCATGCAGCAGGGCCTGCCATCGAGTCCGCAGCTCTTCGACCTCGCGCTCAGGGTCAGCGCGCGCGGTCCGGACTGGCTGCAGTTCCAGGTAGGTGGGAGCGCGCCGCAGCCCGGCGAGGAGGACCGCGTCGCCGGCAGCCGGCAGCTCGGCGGCCTCTGGATCCCGCCCGCGGCGCTCCCCGGGCTCAAGGCCGGCCAGGTTCTCGACCGAGACCCCTTCACCAAGGTGACGACCACCGTGAGCAGCGTGGACGCGCAGTTACTCGTGCTCACCCTGGCCGGCGCCCGCCAGCAGAAAGACCTGTTCTACGACCTGAAGAGCGGCGTTCTCCAGCGCGCCGTGGTAATCGAGCGCCTTCTCGGCGTGCCCGGCATGGCCAACCGCCTGGAACTTCAGCTCGCCGGCACGGAATGACCGCGCCGCTTGGACCTTCACTCTCACGGAGCACGATCATGTTCAGAGCCCGCGTCCTCTGCGCCACCGCCGCCGCCCTCGCCTTCTTCCTGATTGGCGCGCCCGCGCCGGCTCGTCCCGCTCCCCTGCCCCAGCAGAGCCAGAGCGCGACGGTCCGCCAGGCCGTCGACGCGCTCAAGAAGCAGGACTTCAAGAGCGCGCTCGACATCCTCGGGCCGCTCGCGCAGCAGGGCGAGGCCGAGGCCCAGTGCTATCTCGCGATGATGCACCAGAAGGGCCTCGGCGTGCAGCAGAATCCCCAGGAAGCGCTGCGCTGGTACACGCTCTCGGCCCTGCAGGGGTGGCGCGACGCGATGTTCATGGCTGCGCAGATGTACTACAACGGCGACGGCATTCCCGAGGATCCGAAGAGCGGCGCCGACCTGTTCTTGCGCGGAGCCTTCCTCGGCGACACCGACGCTCAGTGGGCGTTCGGCATCTGCCTGTGCTCCGGCCGCGGCCGCGACCAGGACAAGATCGAGGGCGCCGCGTGGTTCATTGTCGCGACCGAACAGGGCCACCAGGACGCCAAGAAGGAACTGGCGCAGCTCCAGTCGAGCATGAGTCAGGAGGACCTCTCCACCGCGCAGTCCGTGGCCGGCAACCTCGCGGAGATGATCGCCAAGTCGACCTGGGACGCCAACAAGCTGCCGCCCGTGCCGGTTCCCGCCTGGATGAACGCGGAGGAGTCGCGCGCCGCTCCGGTCCAGCCGCAGCCCGCGCCCACGCAGCCGGCGACCGACGAGCCCGAGCAGAAGGCCATCGAGATGACGGCAACGGCCGATATCTCGGCGAACGGCGACGTCGTCGGACAGGCCCGACTGGTCTTCCCGGCGCCGTTCTACGCGCAGATCAAGGAGCTCGTGCCCGAGCCGCGCTACTTCCTGCGGGACCTCAGCACCAGCCGCTCCAATCAGGAGCTCGCCCCGGACTCGCGCGCCAGCTATGACGACGCCGGCTCGGCCGTGGTCCTCGAGATCCACATGCTGGGCGCCGCCAGCAACCACGGCCAGGGCCGCTGGGCGTGGAAGCCCGACCACCAGGCCTTCCTCGGAGCCGAGGAGACGGCGGAAGGCCGCCAGCAGGTCAGCTTCCGCGTGCAGCAGGACGCCGAGGAGGAGGGCTTCGTGATCACCGGCAGCGCCGTCTACCTGCTGCCGGCCGGAGCGACCGAGGTTTCCTGGAACGAGTCCGATTCCCAGGTCGAGTACCGCATCCCCCACCAGCCGGGATCGGGCGAGGGGCGGCTGCACACGCGCTTCCTCACGCGGGACCGGATCATGAGCTGCTTGCACAAGCTCTACGGCATGGACGCGGACTTCCCCGCCCAGTGGGTCGGCAAGGCGATCCTCACCAACACCGGCGACGGCCCGATCACGGATCTCAAGGTGCGCTTCCAGCTCGGCCAGTACAGCTCGCTCGACCTCTGGCAGAAGTACGCCGAGGTCCTGCCGGGCCAGACCGTGGTGGCGGCGTACCACCCTATCCTGGACAAGTCGATCGCCGAGCTCACCAGCACCACGCCGGCCAACCTCCTGGTGGAGTGGAAGTACACGGATTCCAAGGGACGCGAGCAGGAGGACAGCGACGGCGGCCGGGTCATGATTCTCGGGCGCCACGAGTTCATCTTCTCAAGCCTGAGGAAGGAGGAGAACCTCGGCACCTACTTCGACTTCCTGGACAACGCCGACCTGGTCGCGGCCTGGGTGAGCCGAGACGACCCGGTGGTGAAGCAGTTCGCCGCGGCCGCAAACAAGGCGGCGGGCGGCGCCGGGGCGCCATACAGCAGCGAGGCGGCCTTGAAGGCGCTCAAGGCCTGCTACGAAATCATGCAGGCCAATAACTTCACCTATCAGGGCCCGGTGTCGGTCACCGACGCCGGCATGAGCTTCGACTTCAAACTCGTGCAGAGCATGAAGTTCCCGCGCGACGTCATTCGCGACCGCTCGGGTACGTGCATCGAACTGACCAGCCTGTACTGCTCCATGGCCCACGCCATCGGCCTGAACCCGTACATGGTGCTCGTCCCGGGCCACGCCTTCCCGGCCGTGGACCTGCCCGACGGCGGCTTCGTGGCGGTCGAGACCACGGGCGTCGGCGGCGGCCAGCGCTTCGGGTCGACTCCCTGGGACCAGGTCCTCCAGTCCGCAATGGAGAACTACCAGAAGAACATGGAGAAGGGAGAGATCGTCATCGTGAACATCGAGGACGCCTGGACCCGCGGCGTCTCGAACCCCGAGCTCGAGGCCGTGCCTCCCGACATTCTGCAGCGCTGGGGCATCGTGCTCGACTTCACGCTCAGCCAGGACGGCGGCCAATCGCCCACGACTTCCGGCCCGGTTCAACCGACGCAGCCCAACCAGCCCGTGCAGCCCCAGGTGCGGCCCGCGGACGCCAGCGCCTTCCTCGGCCGCTGGTCGGGGCGGACCCAGCAGCGCTGGGCCACCGGCCAGGTCGCCGAGTGGCCCATCACCATCGAGATCGGCCAGGGCCAGCAGGGGATCGCGGCGCAGGTCTACGGCGAGACTCAGGTCCAGAACCAATGGGGCGGCTGGTCGCGGATCCAGGTGAGCGAGTCCTTCCGCGGCCGCCTCGACGCCGCCGGCCTGGTCCTCGAGGGCATCAACAAGACTGTCACGATCGACGGCATGCCGCAATACGCCACCACCGACACCATCACGGTGCAGATCCAGAACGGCTTGCTGACCTGCAACTCACCGCTCTCCGACGGGTCGACGCTCGTGTTCCAGGTGCAGAAGGTGCAGTAGAACTGGGCTCACGCAGGGCCGGACGCGATCAACGCGCCCGGCCCGCGGCCCCCGCACCACGCGAGCCACCTCCCTCGGCCAAGACATCGACCCTCGCTCCGGCTCCGCCGGCCGCTCCTTCACGACTTCGGAGACGGATAGATCCACGTGCCGATGGCGCTCCCCTTGAACAGCTCGCCCGTGTGAGGATTCACCGCCATCGCGCTCATTCCCTCGCGCGGCAAGTTCTCCGTGATGTCGCTCCAGGCAAAGCCGCCGTCCATGCTCCGCCAGACGCACGAGACTCCCGTGGCGTGCATGCCCGCGTAGATCACCCGATTGTCGCTCGGGTCCACGGCCACCGTCCGCACGAAGTTGCCGTATTCGGTGCCGCCGGCCAGCCCCAGCACCCCACCGCTTCTCCACGACTTCCCGTCGTAGGCCGCCAGGTCGCCCTGCCCGTCGATGGTGAAGATCCGGTCGGGATCGACCGGGTCCGGCGCGAAGGTCGGCAAGGGATCCAGCAGCGCGAAGCTCCACGAGGCGTGCACGTATTTGCGCCACTTCCTGCCCCGGTCGTCCGAGCGGAGGATCGTGTGCCGATCCTCCGACATGGCATACACAGTGTCCGGCCGCGCGCGGCACATGCCCAGAATCGCCGGTCTGAGGTCCCCGAACGCCCCGAAGTCCACCTCATGAAAGGTCGCTCCGCCGTCCGCGGAGATCATCTTCCCCGCATAGACGACCCTGGGCTCCTTGGAATGGTAGGATATGAACAGGTTGTGCTGGAAACCCTGCTCGGCGGGCATGGTCCAGCGCTTTCCCTCGTCGGCGGAGCACATCAGCTTGGTCGCGAAGTAATCGCCGATGGAGGCCACGATGCGCCCGGACCGGCGGACGGGCTGGATGGCACCCGCGTAGGCGCCCATCCAGCCGCTGACGCCGCGGCTGTACCAATCCCAGGCCTGCTCGTTGCGCCGTTCGAACCAGAGCCCTCCGTTATTGGTGATCGTCATTCCCACGTCGCAGTTGAAGAAGGCAAAGCGGTCGCGATCGCACTGATCGAAGGCCACGCCGCAGTTCCACCAGCTCCACGCGTAGCCGTTGAAGCCCGAGGAGCTGTCCCTGAAGACGCGGCCTCCGTCCACGGTCTTCCACAGCGTGGCGCGGGAGAAGGCCACCGCCTCCTCGGCATCCTTCGGGTTGGGCGCGATGCCCGTGATCTGCCCCGCGATCTTGCTCTTCCATGGACCCTCTCGCCCGAGTCCGGGGGCCGGCTTGGTCCTCGGGTTCGTGATCCACTTGTGCCCGCCGTCGTGAGTGATGATGGTGTTCGACTCCAGACCGACGAGGTACACGGTTTCGGGATATCCTGGATTGACGAAGACCCTGGCGGCGTCGAACGCGCGCACGAGCGAAAACGTGCCGCCGGCGTCCCGGGACCGGTACAGTCCATTGTCAAGTACCGTGGCGTAGACGGCCGCCGGGTGGACCGCTATCGATGAGACCGGCCCCGCGGGTAGATCCCCAAGAGGCATGATGCTCCGCCCCTGGTCGGGGCTGACGAACAGCCCTGACGTACTTGCCAGGTAGAGCGTCCGGCCGTCGCTCGGGTGGGCGTACAGCGCGTAGACCGTCTTGTGACCGGCCAGGGAGCAGGCGGGCGTCCAGGAAAGGCCCCCGTCCTCGGACCGAAAGATCTCGTGATCGGGAAAGGCCACGTACCAGCGCTCCGCGCGATCGTTCGACGCGCTTGCCGGATCATAGGCGATGTTGTGCCGGTACATTCGGTGGTTGCTGGAGTCGTAGTGCGTGTCCGTCTGCAACACGAGTCTCCAGTCGTCCCCTCCGTTGGTCGAGCGAAAGATCCCCTCGTATCCCGAGGCCAGCCAGTCCCATGCGTTGTCCGCTTCGAAGAGGACGATGGCCGGATTCACCGGATCCACCTCGATCGACAGCCCGGCGCGCACGAACAGGCCCCTGTCGAGCGCCTTCTCCCAGGTCTCGCCGCCGTTCCGGCTGCGCCACACGCCGCCCACGTCGTGGGAGAGGTAGATGACGTCCGGGTTCGCCTCGCTGCGCGCCATGCCGTGCAGGTGCTGCTCCGCCTCCCCTCCCTTCAACCCGAGCTTGTACTCCTCCTCGGAACGGATCGCGAGGGGACGCCATCGGCCGGAGGGCTCGGTCTTCTCCACGAACTGGGGTTGGGGAGCCGGCTTCGCCGGCTGCTGCGCCAGAGTGGCCGCACCTCCGAGCAACTGCGCGGAACTGATCAGCAGGATCGGTCGGATCGCATCGCGGCAGCGCCGCAACCAAGCTCGGCGGCATGCGTGCATCCGAGTCACGCGGTTCGCCTCATGGGCTGCTTGCGCCGCGCGGAGATTCTGGAGGCTAGCGGCATAGCAGCACTACGGCGACGCCGCCCACGACGCCGAGTACGATCCCGTACCCCGCCCACGTCCAGCACTCCCGGAACCGCCGCTTGTACCCCCTCGTAAGGTAGTACCACCCGACGACCACCTGCGGGATGATGCCCGGAAAGGCCAACATGAAGATACGAAACGCCCACTGCAGCGGCGCGCTGGCCCGTGCGTCCTCTTCCCGCAACGCGGCGAGTACCTCGGCTTCCAACTCGCGCTGCGTCCCCGGATCGATGCGCCGTGCCGCCAGCTCCGCCTCGACCGAGGCCACCACCTCCGGCTCGTAGTCCTGTTGCCGCGCGACTACCTCCGCCAGCACCCAGTCCGTCATGCTCCGCAGCTCCGCCGCCGTGGGCCCTGCTCGGTTCACGGCCTGCCTCCCTGGCCGGTCACGACGCCTCCTCCCGGCCGTCATGCGTCAATGGCTTCGCCCAGATCGTGAGGCGCAGCTCCTCGCCGAACAGCTCATACACGGGCCGGCGCCCGGCGTGCGCCTCGCTCCCTTCCAGGATGCGGCGCACGCCTTCGCCGCGGGACTCGAGAAACGCCCGGCCCGTACGGAGGCTTCTCATGCGCGAGAGGAAGCCGACCAGAAGCTGGTTGCGCGTGAACACGCGAAACGGCATGGTCTCGACGGTGAGAGTATTCGGCAGCCCACCCGGGCTGCAGAGCTCCAGTCGATCGGTGAACAAGAACAGCCGGATCTTCGAGCCCGCCATCGAGTAGTCGCGGTGGGCGACCGCATTGACGATCGCCTCATGGACGGCATCGAGATCGTACTGAGGAAAGTCCTCGCGACCAACGTACTTGCGCGCGGGCTTCAGCATGAAGCGATCGACGAACGCCGTCGCGTCGTCGATCTGGGCATCGACTCGTCCCTCGATCTGCGCCGCGTGCACGAGGTCGTCGGACGTGAGGTTCCGGCCGCGGTAGACCGCCGCCTCGACGTACGCCGAGGGCAAGTGCGCCGCCGGTGCCTTGCCGAAGGCCAGCAGGCCCGCGACCGTGGGACGCTCTACGCCATCGTCCTCACCTGTCGCGACGACGCGCGTGTTCAGCAGCAGGTCGGCCCACGGTATGGCCCTCGGACCGTCCGCGAAGAAGCTCTCGAACCGCGCCCGGTCCAGGTCGTCCTGCGTGGCCGCGGGCACCCGTTGTTCGTCGAAGACGAACGCGCGGCCACGCTCCTGGAAGAGGCACGCCAGCGCCGCCCCTTTCAAGAGCTGCTTGGTCGACCCGACGCGCACGTGATGGTGCCCCGCGCTCGTGCCATGCACGTACAGGCCTCGGCGGATCTCGACCAGCAGCACCACGACCTCGGCACCATCGGGTCCGGGCAGCCGCACTCTCCGGAGGATCGGACGGAGCGGCGGGTCGCAGTTGTTGCTTGCGACGTTGATCACCCAGGTCTCGACGTCCGCAACGCGCGCGCTGGGAAGCCCGCGGACGACGCCCGCATCTTCCACACCGAGGAAGATCACCCCTCCCTCGGCATTGGCAAAGGCGACCATCTCACCGGCCATGTCCTTCGCGTTGGGCGAGCGGACGTCGTGATTCCCGAGCAGCACCTGCTTGAACTCGGCACGGCCATCCTCCCCGGCTTCGAGCTGCCTGCTGAGCTCGTCATGCGTGTCGAACATGGCCGCCGCGTCCTCTCAGCGGCCGCTGCAGTCGCGCCGCGGGTCGGGGCGAATGCGCGTTTCTCGAGGCACCATCGTCTGCGTCGCAATCCCCAGAGTGAACAGGAGCCTATCGAAAGGGACCGCGAAGGACAACTCGGGCCCCGCTGGCCGCTCCGGGCCCGCCGCGCCGCGGGAGCTCACGCCGCGGCGTAGCTCTCGAGGATGCGGTCGATGACGTGCGGCGGGAACACGCCGCCCTCTTCGAAGACCACGCGCTTCTCCCGCAGGGCCGCCGCGATCTCGGCCATGCTCGAGGGCACGCGCGCCGCCGCGTCGCGGCGCTTGCCGGCGCCCTGCGCCTGCGTGCGCTCGAGCAGGCCGTCCAGGTCTTTGATCGTGCGGCCGTACAGCATGGCCTGGGCCACGGCCGCGAGGAGCAGGTGCGAGTGGGCCGAGCCGTCCGGCAGGCGGAACTCGACGGTCGGCGCCGAGACCGCCTCGCCCTTGTCGTCGCGCGCCACCACCGGCAGGCGCACCAGCGCCTTGCGGTCGAACTCGCCCCAGCACACCGAGTTCGGCGCCTCCTTGGCCTGCGCCAGCCGCAGGAAGGATCCCTCGCTGCGGTTGCCAAACGCCATGAGCGCGTCCCCGAGCGACACCAGGCCGCCGATCAGCCAGCGTGCCGGATCGTGCAGTTTCCCCGAGGGCGCCCTGCCGCCCAGGTGCTCGCCGTCCCGCTGCGGCGAGAAGTGGAAGTGCATGCCGCTGCCGGCGTGCCCCTGGCGGATGATCGGGTCGAAGCTGCTGAGCATGCCCTTGCTGTGCGCCAGGTTCCGGAGGACCCACTGCGTCTGCGCGATGGCCTCGGCCGCGTCGGGCAGCGGCGCGAGGCTCAGCTCGATCTCGTGCTGCTCCCAGATGCGGTCGTCCTCGCGCGTCGCCTCGATGTAGCCCACCTCGCTGTGGCCGTACTTCATAGGCACGCCCATGCCGCCAAGGATGGCCATGGCCTCGCGCCGCAAGGCCTCGCCGAAGACGAACGGCGCGGTGGCGTGGTAGCCGCGGTCATCCGCGCCGTAGATGTCGCTCTCCTGCTTGTGCTTGGCCAGGAAGTACTCCAGCTCGCCGAGCGCGACCAGCTCGATGCCGGTCTCGCCGCGCACGCGCTCGTAGGCGCGCCGCACGATCGTGTCCGGCGACTCGGGCAGCGGCTGGTTGTCGCGGCCGGCGTGCGAGCACATCACCGCCAGGCTGGGCTGCGGCGAGAAGGGATCGAGGAAGGCGCTCCCCAGGCGCGGCTTGAGCAGGATGTCCGACGCCTCGCTCTGGATGCCCATGCCCCGGAACACGCTCGAGCCGTCGGCGCGCTCCCCGCCGCGCAGGATGTCCGCGAGATGGCGCCGGCTCCTGGGCGCGAAGTCGAGAGTCTTGAGCCAGCCGTCCCCGCCCACGTGCATGAGGCTGAGCAGGCGGATGCCCCGGTCGCTGACCACGGCGATCAGGTCGTCCACGGTCCACTGGGAGGCGGGCTTGCCGATCAGCCGCTCGAGCTGATCGGCCGGCAAGAAGGCTCTGGCGTTGTGCTGCATGGGCGGCTCGCTGGAGGCGCGGAGTATAGCACGCCGCCTCCGGCGAGGGCCGCGCGCGCGGCGCTATAGTGGAGCTGCGCCCGGCAAATGCGGTTTTTCGCGCAGCACGGAGGCTGGAACGGCGCTTGAGTCGGCGGAGGACACGCATGGATGGCGCCGAACCCGACCGCGAGGACGACCTGATCGCCCGCGCCAGAAGGCGCGACGACGACGCCCTCTCCCGCCTGATGGAAACGCACAAGGACCGCCTGCTCGAGTCGATCCGCGCCGAGCTGGGCGAGCGCGTGCGCATGCGTCTCGAGTCCCAGGACGTCATGCAGCAGGTCTACCTCGACGCCCTGGCCAGCATCGACCAGTTCGTGGAGCGCGGCGACGACGCCTTCTTCCGTTGGCTGCGCCGCATCGCCGTGAACCGCATCTGCGACGCGGGCCGCCGCGCCTTCCAGACGGCGAAGCGCGGCAAGGAGGTGCGCGCGGCGGACGTGCCGCTGGACGCGTCCATCGAGCACCTCTTCGACGAGCTGGCCGGCTCGCTCACCAGCCCGAGCGGCGCGGCCGACCGCGCCGACCGCATCCGCCTGCTGCGCCAGGCTCTCGACCAGCTCGGCGACGACCAGCACGAGGTCATCCGCCTGCGCTACCTGTGCCAGCTCAGCGTGGCCGAGACCGCGGCCAAGATGGACCGCTCCGAGCGGGCGGTGCGCAGCCTGTGCGTGCGCGCCCTGATCCGCCTGCGCGAGATCCTCGGGGACGCGCTCTGACGCGCGGCCGCGCGCCCGCCCGCCCGGGGCCTTGGCGCCTACTGGAAGGCGAGGGCCAGCGGCAAGGTGGTGCCGAGCGGCCGGAAGTTCGCCGCGAACAGGGCGGCCTGCACGTGCACCGTGACGCCGAAGCCCGGGTTCGTCCCGGCGAGGGTCAGGCTGCCCGCCGCGTCGAGGTAGAGCGGCCCGGCCACGAGCAGCGTCGCCGGATCGAGCGCGCAGAAGAGCGGCACGTCGTCCGCCCATACCGCGTACTCCGGGGAGTAGGGCAGCGCGGCGACAAAGAGGAAGGCGATGCCGCTGGGCGGCCCCTGGTCGAGATCGAGGCTGAACGGGCCGGGGGGAACGGGTGCGGCCGGCGTGCTGGAAAGAGCCAGGCGGGCGGGCCGCACGATGTTGACGTCGGTCTGCGAGACCCAGTCGCTGTAGACCGCGGCGACCGCGCCGCCGCTCTCCGGCTGGAAGGCGCCGAAGACCGCCGCGCCCTGCCCGGGGTCGAGCACCGCGAGGCAGGTGACGCCGCCCGGAGAGGCCGTGCTCGCCACGCTCTCGCGCGGCTGCCCCTGCGCGTCGTACGCCTGCAGCGTGCCCGCGACCGCGTCCGCGACCAGCAGATCGCCTTGATTGTCGACAACCAGGCCGTAGACATTCCCCAGGCCGCTCGCGCGCACCTGTGCATCCGCCTCGGTGAGATGCGACGGGCCGATCGCGCCAGCGAGCTGCTCCGGCGTCCAGGAGATGACGCGTCCCTGGCCGGGCGCGCCGGAGACTCCGTAGCAGAGCCGGCCCGTGGCATCGAGCGCCAGCGGGCCAGAGGCGCCCGCGACCACGGCGATCACGTCGGTGGTCTGGCCGGCCACGTCGAGCAGCACGATCTCGGTCGCGGTCCAGGTCGCATCCGCGTGCGACACGTACGCCAGCCCCGGCGCGGCGAAGACGCAGGCGAAGTTGAAGAAGATGCTGGCGACCGCCTGCGGCGGACTGCCGTCGAGCGGCACCTGCCAGACGTTGTGATTCGAGGACTCGCCGAACAACAGGTAGGCGCCCGCGGGATTCACCGCCACGAACGAACCGAAGACGAAGCCGGGCGGGGTGAAGAGCACGCGCACCACGGCGCCGGAAGCTGGGTCCATCTCCACGACCGACGTGCCGTCGAACAGGGCCAGGTTGCCGCTGGGCAGGGCGTCGAGACCCCCGGCGAAGGCGCCGGGAGCGAGGGGCAGCGCGTGGTTCTGGAAGCCGCGCGAGGGGACGAGTTGGGCGCAGAGGTGGGAAGACAGGAAGACGGCGGCCAGCACCGTCGCGACGAGGTGGGAACGCATCGAGGCAAGCTCCGGTGGAGCGGAGTCCTTCCGGCGGGCGCTGCTCCGCGGGCGCCACGGCCGGGACCCGTGTTCACGACGCGTAAGGGAAACTCCGCAACCGGACGCCTTGCGCGAGCGTGATCGCAGGTCGATTCCCGGGGCAGGTCTCCTGACTCGCGGGTCCTCGCTGAATCCGACGCCTTCCCAGGGAGCCGAGGCACCCCAGTGGCATGATCGCGGATCCGGCTCGCCGCTCACAGTGGCGCGACCGTGTGGGACTTTCACCCACTTCCCTCGTGGCCCCCGCGCCACGAGCGCGGGAGACCCCGGGACGAAGGCAACGTAGCGCGGCGAGGCGTGCTGTCAAGGCCTTGCAGGCAGCGGCCGCACCGCCCGCGCCGGCAGCCGCGCCGGTTGACTCTCGGCGCGACTCACGGAATGATGGGCGAATACCGATGAACGAGGAAAAGGGGTGGCGCTCGCCACCCTCTGGACTCGCCAGGAAGCGGCGGCCGGCCGAGGAGCCTGAAAGTGCCCGGAGTGGCGTCGATCCCGGAGTTGCGGCGCATCTGCCAGGAGCCCGTGCGAGAACGCAACGATCTCGCCGGCGCGATCTACGGCTCGCGCATCTCCATCGTGGTCACCGCGCTCTTCATCCGGCTCGGCCTGTGTGCGAGCGTCGCCTCCTGGCTCATGCTCCTCTGCGGCCTCGGCGGGTCGCTGCTGCTCCTGCTGCCGGGCTGGTGGCGCGCCGCCGGATTGCTCCTGGTGATGCTCTCGTACATCTTCGACTGCGTGGACGGAGAGATCGCCCGCTTCCACAAGATCGACTCCTACCGTTGGGCCGCCTTCGACTACATCCACCACATGATCGTGAAGGGTCTGGCCTTCCTCTGCCTCGGCGTCGGCCTCTACCTCGAGCACGGCACGGTGTGGACCATGGCGGCCGGCGGCCTGTGCTCGGTGCTCTGGCTGGTGCTCATGGCCGTGCGCGACCTCGCCCCGGCGCTCTTCACCAAGAAGATCGTGCTCGACGATCGGCGCGCGGCCAACCCCGCCTACCAGCGGCTCGTGGAGAACCTGCGCCGCCTGCCGGACGCGCCGGATGCACCGGCCGCGCCGCCACCGGCGGACGCCGCGCCGCAGGAGCCGGCGTACGGCCTGCGACCCTGGGTGGTGCGCACCTTCCTGGTCTCCTTCGATCTGGTGGTGCCGCTGTTCCTCGCGGCCGCGCTCCTCGAGCGGCTGGCCGGCCCATTCCACGTGGCCGGCGTCCTGCTCACGCCGGTCGTCCTGCTGCTCTACTCCTACGCGGTCCTCCTGCCGGTGCACGCCGTGGACCTGCTGCTCGCCGCGATGATGCGCGGCGGCCTGCGCGACGAGCTGTACGACCTGGCGCGCCGCGTCGAGAGCTTCAAGAAGCGCTGATCGACTACTCCCGGGAGTAGTCGATCCCGCGGCCACGGGCCGCGGCCGCGCGCCCTGGGCGCGCGGTGGATGCGCGACAGCGTAGCGAAGGTCCCGCGGGCGAAGCGTC
>DYIW01000167.1 GCA_020723465.1 Phycisphaera mikurensis | reverse complement strand
TGCATAGTGTGCCCGACGAACGCGCACGGCCTCGTCGAGATGAAGGCGACGCTGGCGGTTCTGCGGCGTGGGGTACGGCAGGCGAAAGTGGAACGTCGTCGCTGCCGGCCCCTCAACCGGGTAAACGCCGCTCCGCTTCTGCAGCGCGCCGACTCGATGCTCAGGGCAAGGCGGGCCCGCTTCGGTACAACTTACATGCGGACGGCGGTCGCGGGCCGGAGCCCGCTCCCGCCCCGGAATGAATGCACGGCACGGCACCGCCGCGCGCGCAGGCAGCGCCTTCCGCGCGCACGCCGCTCCGGGTAGCGTGGCCCGGCGCGCGCGCCGCGCGTCCTCGATCATGAACCGCACGCCCCGGATCTCCTTCGTCCTCGTCGAGCCGCGCCACGAGGGAAACATCGGCGCCTGCTGCCGCGCGCTCAAGAACAACGGCTTCCGCAGCCTGCGCCTGGTGCGGCCCGCCGCGATTGGTGGAGACGCGCGGGCACTTGCCTGGAAGTCGCTCGACGTGCTCGCCGCCGCGCGACACTGCGCGAGCGTGGAGGAGGCCGTGGCCGACGCGCGCCTGGTGGCCGCCTTCTCGGCGCGCCCGCGCCGCGACGCGCGCGCCGTGCTCACGCTCGGCGAGGCGGTTCCCCGCATCCTCCAGGCCGAGAGGTCCGGCCGCGTGGTGCTTCTCTTCGGGCGCGAGGACCGGGGGCTGACGCGCGCGGAACTCGTTCCCGCCTCGTTCCTGGTCAACATCCCCGCGGCCGGGGCGCGGCGCGTCTACAACCTGTCGCAGGCGGTCCTGCTCGCGGCCTTCGCCCTGCGCCAGGCCTGGGAGGAAGCCGCCGCACTTCCGGGCGAGGCACGGCTCGAGCCGGCGCGGCTCACGGCGCGCGAGCACGAGTACCTGCGCGGCCGCCTGCGCGCCGCGCTCACGGCGCTCGGCTACGGCGCACACGCCGACCGGGGCCTGCTCGAGCGCATCGTCGACCGCGCCAGCCGCATCCTCGACCGCGCCGGCATCGACGCCTCGGACAACGCCATGCTGCTCGGCGTGCTGAAGCGCCTCGAGCGCCTCACCCGGCCCTGAGAAACGCACGGACCGGCGTCAGGCAGCGGGCGGCTCCAGGTCCAGCTCGCGGTAGAGGGCGGAGACGGCGTTCTGCGTGGCCTTCCCGGGCTCGTAGAACAGATCCGCGGCAATGGCGCGGCGGATCGCACTCTTCTCGCCCGGGTTCTCCAGCAGACGCGGCACGAGCTCCTCCAGCTCGGCAGGCTCGCGCACGATGTCGCCGCCCTTCCGGCCCCAGGTGGAGAGGTCCATCATCGGCGCTTCCGTGCCCTCGATGATCTCGGGCACGTCGATGAAGACCACCGGGCGGTCGAGGAGCGTGTACTCGAACGCCACCGACGACGCGTCCGTGACCAGCAGGTCGGCGGCGTAGAGCAGCGGCACCACGTCGGAGTGGAGGACCGCGGCGAAGCCCTCCTTGCGTGTAGCGCGCAGGCGTGCCGGCCAGTCGATGGTGCAGCGCTCGTCCGGGTCGGCGTGGTCGTGCGGCTTCACGATCAGGTTCACGGGGAGCTGGAGAAGCGCGGCCAGGATCTCCTCTCCCTGGCGGAAGAGCGAGTTGCCGCGGTCGCCGGTGGGCGCGTAGAGCACCGTGGGCCGCGCCGGGTCGAGGTGCAGCTCCTCGAGGATGGCGCGCCGATCGAGGCTGCCGTCCACCAGCCGGTCGAGCTTGGGCAGGCCTATGAGCAGCAGGCGCGCGTCGTCCTCCTTGACCAGCCCCGACTCGATGAAGCGCCGCCAGTGATACGGGCCGGGCAGGAACAGCCGGTCGTAGCGCAGCGCCCTCTCCTTGATGCAGTAGTTCTTGAAGGACACGCCGTGGAAGATCTGCACCTTGCGCCGCGCGCGCGCGCAGTGCAGCTTGTCGCTGAAAGTCGGGGTGACGAAGAGGTCCACTGGCAGGAGGCGCGCCACCTTGTAGGGCGTGATGCCGTCCTGAATCCCGTACCGGGCGAAGAACTCCCGCGGGTGCTCGCGCTCGTACGTGTCCACGAGGCGGACCCGCTTCAGGTGCATGGCGTGGAACTGGCGCACCCTCGGATCGGGGGCGAGCTTCCGGGAGAGCGGCCGGTACATGACCACGCCGACGCCGTTGTCCGCGCAGAACAGGACCCACTTCCTGCCGAATCTGGCAAAGCGCATGCGGGGGACATGTACAGAACGGCTGTCGGCGGGGCAAGCGCCTCCCGAGGAGCTGCCGCGGCTGGCGCCCGACCCGCCGCGCGGGCCGCCTGTCGCCAACTCGTGAAGGCGGCGGATGTTCCGGACGTTCCGCGAGAACGCGAGCGCGGCGATTCAGCGCCGAGATCGGCGAGTTTCGGTCGCTCCCACGGGAGCGGCGTGTAGAATCGGCGATTCACCTCTTCACGCCACATCGACCGTTCGTCCGGAGATGCTGCATGCCCCTTGACAGCACAGAACCTGGATCCGATAGGACGAGGGAACTTCGCATCCACGGCCGCGGCGGCCAGGGCGGGGTCACCTGTGCCAAGATCCTGGCGTCCGTTTACGCCCGGCTCGGCAAGAGCGTGCAGACGTTCGGCGACTACGCGGGCGAGCGCGCGGGGGCGCCCGTGCGGGCCTACACGCGCGTGAGCGACAGCCCGATCACGAACCGGAACAAGGTCTACAATCCGGACGAGCTGGTCGTGCTCGATCCGTCGCTGCTGGCCGGCGACATCGTGTCCGGACTGCGTCCGGGCGGACTCCTGCTGCTCAACTCGCCCAAACCGGCCGACGCCTTCGCCGGCCAGTTCGATGAGTACCGCCTCGCCACCGTGGACGCGACCGAGATCTCCCGCCGCCACAAGATCGGCAGCCGCTCGGTGGTCATCGTCAACACGAGCATCGCCGGCGCCTACGCCCGCCTCATGGGAGTCTCGCTCGATCTCCTCGAGGAGACCTACACGGCGCTCGGCCTGAGCGACAACTTCCCGGCGGCACGGGAGGCGTACGAGGCCGTTTCGGAGCGCCCGCCGCTGAAGGGAGCGAGCGGCGCGAAGAAACCCGCAGCCGCGGCGGCGGCGCCGGTCGCGGTCGAACCACTCCCCGAGCACCGGGAGAGCCCTCCCACGGGCCTGAAGACCGGCTCGTGGAGCAGCCAACGGCCCATCTACGTCGAGAAGCTCGCCCCGTGCAACGCCTGGTGCCCGGCCGGCAACGACGTCGTCGGCTTCATCCAGGCGCTCGAGCGCGACGGGGCGGACGCCGCGGCCCTTGTGCTGGCCCGGACCTCGCCGCTGCCCGGCGTGTGCGGGCGCGTCTGTCCGGCGCCGTGCGAGCACGGGTGCAACCGCGGCGAGTACGACGGCGCGGTGCGCATCCGCCTGCTCGAGCGCTGGATCGCCGATCACGGTCGGGCCGAGGTGAAGCCCGCGGCCTGCGACCAGCCATTCCGCGTCGCGGTCATCGGCAGCGGACCGGCGGGCCTGAGCGCCGCGTATACGCTCGCGCTGCTCGGGCACAAGGCGACCGTTTTCGAGGGCGAGAAGCAGCTCGGCGGCATCCTGCGCACGGGCATCCCCGCCTACCGCCTGCCGCCCGCGGTCCTCGACCGCGAGATCGACCGCATCCTCGCCCTGGGAGTGGAGGCGCGCACCGGGGAGTTCATCAGCAAGGACCGCCTGGCCGCGCTCGCCAGCGAGTTCGACGCGCTCATCCTGGCCGCCGGACACCGCGCCGTGTTCGGGTTGAAGGTGGAGGGAGCCAATCTCGACGGCGTGCATCAGGGCATCGACATCCTGAAGCGCATCAACTCCGGCGAGAAGGTCCGCCTGTCCGGGCACGTCGTCATCGTGCTGGGCGGCGGCTTCACCGCCATGGACTGCGCCCGCAACGCGCTGCGCGCTGGAGCGGAGCGCGTGACCGTGGCCTACCGGCGCACGGAGCAGGAGATCCCGGCCTCGCGGCACGAGATCGACGAGGCGCTCGAGGAGGGCGTGGAGTTCCGCTTCCAGCTCCAGCCGGTCGCCTTCCACGGCACGAAGCGCGTGGACAGCATCGAGTTCGCCGAGGTGGAGATGGGCGCGCTGGACGCGAGCGGCCGGCGGCAGCCGGTCCTCACCAAGAGGCGCGCGCGCATCGACTGCGACCAGGTGATCCTCGCGCTCGGGCAGAGCGGCGACGCGTCGTTCTTGCCGGACCGCTGGCGGCTGGACGGCGAGCGCGTGCTGGTCGACGGCCAGGAGAGTCGCGTCTTCGTCGCCGGCGATCTGGCCACAGGAGAGGGCACCGTTTCGGCCGCCATAGGCAGCGGCCGGCGCAGCGCCGGGCTCGTGCTCGGCTCGCTCGCCGCCAAGGCCGAGGTCTTCGCGCGCCCCGACAAGAACGAGGCGCTCAACATCACCGAGATCCGCCTGGAGTGCTTCCCGCGCATCCCACCCGCGGCAGAAGCGGTGGAGCCCGCGGCCAGCCGCGTCTCGACCCTGGCGGAAGTCAACCAGGGGCTTGCCGACGCGCGCGAGGCGAAGCGCTGCTTCTCCTGCGGCCACTGCACGAAGTGCGACACCTGCCTCGTGTACTGCCCGGAGGGCATTGTCCGCCGCACGCCGAAGGGCTACGCCGCCAACTTCAGCTATTGCAAGGGATGCGGGCTCTGCGTCGAGGAGTGCCCGCGCGGCGCCATGGAGATGAAAGAACTATGACGATCGAGCTGCTCAGCGCGAACCACGCCGCGGCCATGGCGGCCACGCTCGCCGGTCGCGCCAACCGCACGGGGCGCGGTTTCGGCGGCGGGGTCTACCCGATCACGCCGCAGAGCGAGTGCATCGAGCTGCTCTGCCGCCAGAAGTTCGAGAAGGGCGAGATCACGCGCGTGGAGAGCGAGCACAGCGCCATGGGCGTGTGCATCGGCCTGGCCGTGGCCGGCGCGCGCACTTTCACCGCCTCGTCGTCGAACGGTCTGGCCTATATGACCGAGAACGTCTATGCCGCGGCGTTCTATCGCCTGCCGATCGTGATGATGGCGGTGAACCGCACGCTCGGCCCGCCCTGGAACATCTGGGTCGATCACGGCGACACGCTCCTCTTGCGCGACACGGGCTGGATCCAGCTCTACTGCGAGGACAACCAAGAGGTGTTCGACAGCGTGCTGTTCGGCTACCGCCTCGGCGAGGACCGGCGCGTGCTCTTGCCGGTCCTGGTCTGCCAGGACGCCTTCGTGCTCTCGCACACGATGATGCAGATCGACGTGCCCGCCCAGGAGCTGGTCGACCGCTTCCTGCCGGTGCTCGACCTGCCGCACCGCGTGGCGGAGCGGCCGGTGACGATCGGCGGGCTGGACTTCCCGCACGAGACGGAGGTACACCGCCGCCAGCACGCCGAGGCGATCGCGCGCGCCGCGCAGATCTACGGCGAGTGCCAGGACGAGTTCGAACGCGTTTTCGGCCGCCGCCCCGCCGACCGCATCGTGCCTTATCGCATGGACGATGCGGAGATCGCGCTCGTCTCCATGGGCACCACCGCCGCCACGGTGCGGACGGCGGTGGACGCGGCGCGTGCGCGCGGCGTCAAGGCTGGCGGCTTGCGCGTGCGCATGTACCGCCCCTTCCCGGAGCGCGAGCTGAAGGCGGCTCTGGCACGGTGCCGGCGCGTCGCGATCCTCGACCGCGACATCAGCCTCGGGCACGGCGGGGTGCTCTGGTCGGAGACACGCGGCGTCACGCCGCGGGATGCGGTCGTCCAGAATTACATGCTCGGTCTCGGCGGCGGAGATGTCCGGCCGCGTCATATCACGGCGGTCATCGACGACATCCTGGGGCGGGCGGAAGCCGCGGAGCCCATGATCATGGAGGTTGCGTGATGTCCGAACCCCTTCTCGGCGGCGCGGTGAAGACGGAAAGCGATCGTCCCGAGCAGATCCTGCGTCCGGGCAACACCAACTGCGGCGGCTGCGGCATGTCCATTACCCTGCGCATGCTCACGCACGCCGCGGCGCGGCAGCACCCGGTCCAGCTCGTCATCCCCGCGTGCTGCGCCATCGTCGCGCCCGGCCAGTACCCCTACTCCGCCTACGGCGCGCCGGTGGTGGCGTCCACGTTCGGGTCGGCCGCGGCGGTCGCCAGCGGCCTGGCGCAGGTGGCGCGCATGAACGGCGAGAAAACGCGCGTCATCGCCTTCGCCGGCGACGGCGGTACGTACGACATCGGCATGGCGACGGTCTCGGCGGCGGCGGAACGCAACGAGGACGTCCTCTACCTGTGCTACGACAACGAGATCTACGGCAACACGGGCGGCCAGCGCTCCTCGGCCACGCCGTTTGGTGCCGCCACGAGCACGACGCCCTACGGCAAGGACATCCTGAAGAAGGACATCCTCGCCATCATGGCCGCGCATCGGGTGCCGTACGCGGCTTCCATCTCCCTCGCCCACCCCGAGGACGCGTTGCGCAAGATGCACTTCGCGCTCGAGAGCGCGGGCTTCCGCTTCCTGCATGTGCTCTCCCCCTGCCCCACGGGGTGGAAGGCGGAGGCGGCGGAAGGCCTCGAGCTGGTCCGCCTGGCTGTGCGCTCAGGGCTCTACCCGGTGTATGAGGTGTTCGGCGGCCACCGGCTGGTGATCAACATCGAACCGGAGATGTCGCGCGAGGCGCTCGAGCAGTACTTCGCCAAGCAGGGCCGCTTCCAGAAGAGCAAGGTCAAGGTCGAGGACGTGTACGAATCGATCGAGCGCGCCTGGCGCGACCTGCGCGGCCTGGCGGCCCTGCGCCAGGAGGGCTGAGCGGCTCACGGAGAGCCGAGGACCTCATCGAGCGAGCGCGCCTCCAGGGCGCGCTCGAACCACGCTAACAGGGACTCCATCCCGGCTGCGTCCAGCCGCGCGCGGATCCCCGCCTCGAGCGGACCGAAGCGCGATTCGAGCAGGCGCACCAGTGCGTGAAGCTGCGCCAGGCGCATCCCTTCGACGCGGCCCTCGACGCGGCCCTCGACGCGGCCCTCGGCGCGCCCCTCGGCGCGGCCCTCGGCGCGCCCCTCGGCGCGCCCCTCCTGCAGCCAGCGTTTCGCCAGTGTCATGTACACCTCCTCGGTCTCCGGCGCGGCAAGAAGCAGCGCCCGAGGGGCGGCTCACGGAGAGCCGAGCGCCTCATCGAGCGATCGCGCCTCCAGGGCGCGCTCGAACCACGCTTCCAGGGACTCCATCCCGGCTGCGTCCAGCCGCGCGCGGATCCCCGCCTCGAGCGGACCGAAGCGCGATTCGAGCAGGCGCACCAGTGCGTGAAGCTGCGCCAGGCGCATCCCTTCGACGCGGCCCTCGACGCGGCCCTCGACGCGGCCCTCGGCGCGCCCCTCGGCGCGGCCCTCGGCGCGCCCCTCGGCGCGCCCCTCCTGCAGCCAGCGTTTCGCCAGTGTCATGTACACCTCCTCGGTCTCCGGCGCGGCAAGAAGCAGCGCCCGAGGGGCGGCCTCATCCCGCGCCGCCATCACAAGATAGCTTAGCAGACGCATCAACGCCATGCGCGGCGGGTCGCCGGCAACCGCCGCCCGCAACGCGTCCATCCAGCTCCCCATGCGCCGCGAGAGACCCGGGTCTCCGACGTACTTCATCAGCAGCAGCGACGCCGCCGCGAAGGCGGCCCCCATGAGGCGCAGGCCGAGCAGCACCTCGTCCGGGATCGAAGCCAGGTCGGCGAAGACGAATTCCAGCTCCGGTGTGAAGCGGGCGAACGAGCTGGCCGACCCGGAAGGGTACAGGTCGGCCAGGCGCAGGGGACCGCGGTACGGCGCGTCTCCCTGGTGGATCACGAGCGCCACCACACGAGGCAGCGTGTCCTCGAAGGGATGGCCCTCAGCGTGCTGCTCCAGGATGCGTGTCACGTAGCGCAGCACGTGGAGCGGCAGCCGCCGCGGGACGGCGCGCACATGTTCCACAAGCACGTAGACCAGCAGATCCTCGCCGCCCGCGCACACGCGAAAGAGCACGTCCGAGAACCTCGCGGCCAGTCGTTCGTCCACGAAGCTGCCGGGCTCGCGCCTCAGGGACTCGAACTCGGACAGACCGCGGATCTCCGCGGGCAGCAGCAGCTTGAGCACGGCGCGAGCGTCCGCTGGGCGGCGCATCACCGCGCGCAGCAGGCGGTCATGAGGTTTGCCCCGGCGTCTTTCCATGCGCAAGCCGCTCCAGGCGGCAGGGTCACGCCGCCTGGGCGGGAGACGGAGCGCACGGAAGGGGGTTACGGTGAAGCGGCCGACGCGGAAGCGCCTCAAAGCGTGAGCAGGAATCCCTGCTGGATTCGACCGGCTGCGGTTGCGCCTGGCTTCGCCTTGCCTCCTCCCCGTATCTCTCCGCTGATACGGGTCGTCGGCACGGCTCGCCACGCTTGTCCTCGCTCGGTCTCGGTCCGACGCATGGATTCCTGCTCACGCTCAGCCGCCGTCATCCTCGAGCGAGGCCTCGCTCCACTGCTCCATGACCTGCTCGAAAACCTCCGGCTGGATGAAGGGGCGCAGGGCCTCGCGCTGCTCGCCGCGGCACTCCTCTTCCAGCTTCCTCTGGCGCGCGCTGCGTTCCTGGCGCGCCGCCTCGTCCGCCCGGTTCCACGCCTCGCTGGCGAACGCCTGCATGCGCGCGACGTGCCGCTGCTTCGACTCGATGAGGATCACGACGATCCGGTCGAGCGCCTCTCGCTCGGGCATGTAGTCCAGCAGCTCGATGAAGCGCCGGATGCGCTCCTCCTCTTCCGCCTGCTCGACGCGCTCCCGGACCGCCGGGCTGAGCGCGTCCATGAAAGAGCCCGGATCGGGCCGCTGCAGGGCTTCCGCGGGCGCGATCTCGGCAGGAGCGCCAGCCGGAGCAGGGGGTCGCGGCCGCGGCGAACGCGCGCGCGGCGGGGCCGCGGGCGCGGCATCCGCGCCTGCAACGGCCTTCTCCGGCTCCGGCGCCGGCTCCAGCCGCACCGGAACATCGCCGTCCGAGCCGCGATCCCGGAACAGCTCCCAGGCCGCCCACAAGCAGACGAGTAGCGTCACTCCCAGGATCGCGCTGGACCATCTCATGTCGTCACCGCGCCTCCCGCGGACCGGGATTCTACCTCCGTTCATCGGCGCGCCGGGCCAGACAGCCGCCCGTTGACTCCCGCGCTGAAGCTGCCACAACATGGAGCACGGCCGCAGTTCTGGCCCGAGGCAGCATGACGCGTTCGCATGGTGCCGCAAGAGCGTTTCCCTGGCTGCTCCTCGCGGCGCTCGTCGCGCCGCGCGGGGCCGAGGCACAGACCTGCCCCCCGCCCGATCCGCTGCCGCTCACCCACGCGCCGCTTCCCGGGCTGGACGGCGCCACGGTCGCGCTGGGGCAGTTCGAGAGCGACTCCTCGCTCGTCTCGCCCGGGGGACCGAACGTGGTGAAGTCGACGCACGCGCAGGCGGCCGGTGGCATCCACGGCACGGGCTGCCTGCTGATCCCGGCCGGCGCTGCCGTGGGCATCCATCGCGCCGAGGGTTTCGCCGGAGCGCAGGGGACCGTCGAGCTGTGGCTGAAGGTTGCGGCCGCGCCGACCCGCGCCAGTCTCTTCAGCCTGGGCGGCGTGCGCTCGCTCGACGGAGACGGTCGCCTCGACCTGGTGGTGGGCGAGACCGGCGCGATCGCCGGGCCAGGCACGTCCTGGGTGTATTTCGGCGCCGCCGGCGGCCTCGACCTCGGCCTGCCCGCGTCCTTCACCAGCGCGGTGCCGCGGGGCATGGCGGCCGGCGACGTGAACGGCGACGGCATCCTCGACCTGGCGGTGGCGATGAACCGGGCCGACACGCTCGCGGCCCCGGCCACGCCGGCGGTCCCCGGAGAAGTGCACATCTTTCACGGCCCGCTCGCCAAGGGCACGCACCTCGCGGCGCCCAACACCGTCCTGGAAGTCGATCTGGCCCAGGGCCTGATCCTCGCCGCCCTCGACCAGCACCCGGGCCTCGACCTCGTCGCCGCCTCGTTCGACGTGAGCACCCCTCCCCTCTACGGCTTCAGCAACGACGGCAGCGGCGGCTTCGCGCCCATGAGCTTCTCCTTCGGCGGTGCCAATGCGACCGCCGAGGCCCTGGCTGCTGCGGACTTCAACGAGGATGGGGTTCTCGACCTCTTCTTCTCCAACCTGAGCGCCTGGCCGAGCGCCGTGTTCCTGGGCCGGCTGAACAACGGCGACTACGAGATCTCGGCGACGCCCGGCTGGTGCTCGGTCCTCTACGGCGAGGCGCTCGGCGCGTCGGCGGCCGACGTGAACGTCGATGGCTGGACCGATCTGGTGCTGGCCCAGCCGTGCGCGGGCCCGGCCGCCGCGGGAAGGCTCCTGATCTACCTGAACCGCGGCGACGGCACGTTCGACGTGCATCCGAACGGCGCCGTCGCGACCTGCCGGCCCTTCACCGTGTGCGCCTCGGAGGACCTGGACAACGACGGGAACCTGGACATCGCCGTCGCCAACTGGGGCGACGGCGCCATGCTCACCGACGCGTCGACCGTGTTCTGGGGACCGTTCCAGCCGCCGGCGCCGCCCGTCCTGCCCACGCCGCTCTTGACCCCTCCGTTCTCTACTTTCGCGGTCTGGAACGCGGTCAGCATGACTGCCGGGGACCTGGACGGCGACGGGATCAAGGACCTGTTCTTCCACTCGGCGCGGGGCTTCTCCTCGCCCGCGTTCCTGCTCGACGTGAACGGCGCGGCCTCAGGGGGCGTGAACGCGAAGGGGCAATGGGTCTCCAGCTTCGACATCCCCACGTTGCCGTCGTTCGGCAATCCAGCCGGAGAGGGAGCGGGAGTGCATGCGGCGGCCTCAGGCACGTCGCCCTACGGCACGGTAGTGACCCGCCACAACGCGTTCGACCTGTATCTGGAGAACGGCACGCTCGTCTTCGCCCTCCACGACGAGGCTGGAGTGCGGCGCGCGGTCTCGCTGCCGTTCCCGCCAGCGGCCGATCCCTGGTCAGACAATGGCTTCCACCACGTCCAGGCCGAATGGTCGGCGGCGAGCGGAGAGATTGCACTGATCGCCGGCCACCCCGGCATGCCGGCCGCTCAGTCCGTCCTGAAGTCCGTTCCCTTTGCGATCGGGGCGCTCGAGCCGCTCTTGCGCATCGGCACCGACGAGCGGAACGCCTGCCGCGCCGCGGGCGCCGCGCTGGATGACTTCCGCATCTCGACCGTGCGCCGCAGCCAGTCCGACCGGGACAAGGACGGCGTGCCGGACGAATGGGACAACTGCCCGTTCGTGAAGAACTCCGCACAGCAGGACAGCGATGCGGACGGGGTCGGCGACCATTGCACGTGCTGCCAGCAGGACCTGGGCTGGCAGGGCCCGGGCAGCCTCACGCTCTCGGTCTGCGGCCTGCCCCTGTCGGCCGGGAACCCGGCCGCGCTGCGCCTGCGCTGCGGGCGCGCGCACGGCCCCTTCCTACTGTTCTTCGGCCTGTCATGCAATCCAACACCCTGCCTCGGCGGCACCTTCGTGCCGCTGCCCATACTGGGGCAAGTGGGCTTCTCCTGCGACGCACAGGGCGAGTTCTGGCTGCCCCTCGCCGGTGCCAGCATCTCGAACCCGCTTGATCTCTACGTGCAGGCCGCCACGCCCGACCCGGGCCAGCCACTGGGAGCGGCCTTCTCCAACGCCCTCAAGCTCGCCTTCCTGCCGTGACGCGTCAGCGCGAGAGGGTCGCCTCGACGACCTGGCCCGGCGCTCCCGAGCGAATGGGGGCGTACATGTCCGAGAGGAGCGTCCGCCCGGGAGGCACGCCAGGAACGACGAAGCTGCCGGTGGCGTCGGCCTTGACCAAGTACACGTCCAGCAGGCCGCCCCGGGCATCGGTCCAGCCGGCGAGGCCGAATCCGAGGCCACCAGGCCGAGGCGACGTCCCCCGGATCGCGGATCCCTCGACCAGGACGAGCGTGAACGTGGGATTGTCCGCCGTGATGTCAACGCGGCCCTCCGCGTACCACACCAGCGGCTCGCTGACGAACAGCGGATCGGCGTGAACGAGCACGTCGTGGGGGCCCGGAGCACAGTAGAACTGCTTGCTGCGTGACAGTGGAGCCGGCGTGTCCGTCTGGGCGCCCTGGACCTTCCTCCCCGGCTTGATGTCCACCTCCACGACCTCGCCAGACTCAGGCCTCAGGTAGGCGACGGCTCGGAAGGGCTCCACTCCCGCCGGGTAATGGATGGACATCGTCGCCAGGATGACCTCCTTCACGGGAAAGACCAGGCGCAATTCGGTCTCGCCGGGCCGCAGCACGCAACCGGCCCTCGTTTCCACGGTGTAGCCCGGCCTGGGCGCTGGCCACCAGTCCTTCTCGTGGGACCCGGCAGAGGCCGAGAAGCGCCACTTCCGCTCAGGAAGGCCATGGAGAGTGAACGGCTCCCCGACGCAGACGTCCAGGATCTGCTCCACGAACAGGTCCTCCCAGCCACCCGATTCGTTCAGCATGACGAGGATCGCCTCCAGAGACGCACAGCCGAACACTTCGTCTGTGCTTACTCTCTCGCCGTTCTTCTCCAGCGTGATCTCGCCGTTGACGAAGCTGCCACCGAGGCACGGGATGAGCCCGAGTTCGACGCAGGCCCCGGCCTGCATGTCGAAGCCCTGGCGGTGGAAATAGAAGTGGTGGCCCACGACTTCGATCGCTGCGGCCAGAACCTTGCTCCCGGGGCTGATTCCCGTGAACCGAAAGGCGCCGTCGGGGCTGGTGAGCGAGGCCTCGAGAGTGAGTCCACCGAGATCCCCCTCCCGCAGCCGCGTG
>DYIW01000166.1:5371-12859 GCA_020723465.1 Phycisphaera mikurensis | reverse complement strand
TTCTGGACGAAGAACTGGACCGGATCCGCGAGGGCGCGCTCGCGCAGGTCGGGTCGCTCGAGCGAGAGGTGGGTGTGGTTCTCGAAGGAGTGCCGGAGCAGCGTGGTCTTGCCCGACTGTCTTGGACCGGTGACCAGCACCGCTGGGAAGGTGGCAGCGGCGCGGGCCAGCGTCTCGGCGAGCCGGCGGGGTCGGAAGCGCATGGTGCAAATCTAACATCGAATGTTACATTTGCACGAGCGGTTCTTAGTGCTTTCTGAATCCTCTGCTAGGGAGATGCTTTGATCGAGGCTGTCGTCGCTGGAGTGCAGGACGACCACGGGGACGGCGCGCTCCTGGGGGCGGGCTTCGCCCCCCCTCAGTTCCACGTGCTCCACTTGATGAGCCAGAAGAAGCGGTAGGTGTTCTCGGTGGGGCTCGTCTCGAACTCGAACATGCCGAGCGGGAAGAGGGACAGCTCGGTCTGCTGGGCGGGAGCGCGGCCAGCGGCGCGCAGGTAGCGGCTGCTGTAGTTGGCGCCGAACTGGAAGATGAAGTCGAGGAGCGACCAGGAGGTCTCGTCCACGCTGGTCTCGTACTCGAAGAGGATGGGGAAGAAGAAGCGCGAGGATTCCATGGCGCCGGGGCTGACCGGGAGAGCAGCGCTATGCGACCCGAGAGGGCCGAGCACGCTGAGCTGCAGGTCGCCCTCGGCCGCCGCGGGCGGGGTGGCGGCGGCCGCGGCCGCGTCAGGGAGCTCCACGGCGTCCGCCGGGAGATGTCGCGCGGCGGCGCGCGCGCGCACGCCGTCCCGCACCCGCGCCAGGCTCACGTCCGCGTCGCCGTCCACGCTCAGGATGCGGTCGCCGCAGCGGAAGCCCGCGTGGTAGGCGGGCGAGCCGGTGAACACGCCCGACACCACGGTCAGCGGCGCGGCCACGCCGTAGATCTCGGAGGCGAGGTCGGGCGGCACGGTCGCGACCTGCAGGCCGGTCAGCTCCTGCACTCCCTTCGAGGTCTCGAGCGGGAACGCGTCGGTCTTGGTCTCGGTGACCTTCTTGCAGTCCGGCACGACCTCGAGGGCGAGCGCGACGCGGGCCTCGGCCGCGCCCTCCTCGCCGCCGGCGCGCGAAAGCTGCAAGGTGAGCGGCGCGCCCGGCTGGAGCACCGGCGCCAGCAGCTCCTCGAACTGCTGCTTGCTGACGAGCGGCTTGCCGTTCATCGACAGGATGATGTCGCCCTCCACGAGGCCCGCCTTGGCGGCACTCGATCCTTCGCCCACGCGCTCGACGACCACTCCCTGCCAGGGCGCGACGCCCAGGCCCTTGGCCAGATCCGCGGTGATCGAGGCCACGGCCAGGTTGACCGTGGACTTCTCGCGTTCGGTCGTGGTCACGCGGTGGACGGCCGGGGCGCTCTCGGTGCCGGGCAGGAGCCGGTAGACGATGCTGCTGCCCTCGCCCAGGTCCCTGCGGGCGAGCTGCACGTCCTCCTTCGGGACCTTGACGGTCACGCCGGCGCACGAGGCGAGGAGGAGCAACGCGGCGGGATAGAGCGGCTTCCTGTTCAGCATGGTTGCCTCCGAATCATCTTTCGCCGGGGAAACGAGCGCCGGCGAGAGTCTGGTTCCATGATTCCGTCACAACGTGCCCCAGGTCTCGGACTCGAGGATGAGCAGGGCGTTCTTCTCCCACCAGGAGTTCCAGTAGCTCGCGCCGTCCGGCGCGGCCGGCTCCTGGTTGCGCGTCGCGCGCGCCGTGAAGAAGCGCTCGACGCGGTCGAGCGCGCCGCCTTGTTCTTCGCTGTCCGGCCCCACGGCCACGAGCCGATCCGCCAGCGCGGCGTCGCTCTCCAGCTCGCGGCGCACTTCCTCGAGCCGGGAGAGGGCGAGCTGGACCACCTGCGGGTCCCTGTCTTCGAGCAGCACGAGCAGGCGCGGCACGATCTCGTAGCGCGGCCCGAAGGTCTCGAGGCTCACCCGGCCCTCGGCGCGCGTGACCACGACGGCGGCGGGGACGTCCGCTTCCGGAGTGGGGCTCGCCGCGGCGACAGAGGCCGGGGCCGCGGCCTCGGGCGGGACCTCGGGCAGGACCGGCGCGGGCGCCGGCTCGACTTGCGCGGCGACCGCGAGCGCCGCGCCGCGCTCCCTGAGCGCGCCGGCGAGCGACGAGCCGAGAGAATCGATGGAGCGACTGACCACGTGCGCCGCCTGCCGCACGGCCTCGCTGTCCACCTCGAGGCTCAGGTCGAGAAGCGGGCCGCGACGCTCGGTCCGCACCCTCTCGACCACCTTCTCCACCACCTCGGGCGGCGGCGGCGCCTCGGTCCTGGCCTCGATGCAGAGCCGGCCCGCGTCGCCGAGGACGAGGGCGACGCCGCTTCCCTGGCGCACGGTCAGCACGTCCCCGGCCCTGGGCTCGATGACGCTCGCGGGCTGAAGCGGCCGCGCGCGACCGTCGCGCAGCAGCGTGCCCTCCCCCGAGACGAGCTCGAGGCCGACCGGCCGCGGCGCGACGCGCACGGTTGGCGGCGGCGCCTCGACGTTCTCGCCCTGCTTCTCCGGGAAGTTCGCCATGACCAGCACGGCCGCGGCCGCTCCCAGGACCGCGGCGAGAAAGTGCGTACCGGCGCGCCGCGCCCGCGCCGTTCCCGCCGGCCTCTCGTCGCGCCCGGCCTCGCCGATCGCGGCCATGACCGCCGCCACGTGCTCGCGCGGCGTCGGGCCCACCTCGAGCGCGCGCAGCGTCTCCGTGGCCGCGGCGAAGGACGCGTACTCCTGGCGGCAGGAGGCGCACTGCTCGAGGTGCGCGCGCACGGCCTGCGCGAGCGAGCCCGAGAGCCGTTCCTCCAGGATGTCGGAGAACAGGGGGAGGATCGCCTCACACTTCATGGCAGGAACCCGGCGCACTGGCCCGGCCGGCGAGGCTGCCGGCCGCCTTGAGATACTGGTCGCGGAAGGCGAAGCGCCCCCGGTTCACCCGCGACTTCACGGTCCCCACGGCGCAGTCGAGGCTCCTGGCCGCCTCCTCGTAGGAGAAGTCCAGCACGTCGACCAGGCAGAGCGCGCTGCGGAACGGCTCGGGCACGCGCTCGAGCGCCGCCTCGATGGCCGCGGCTTCGTCGCTGCGGCCGCGCGGATCGAACCAGCCGCCGGCCGCGGGCGCGGCGGAGAGGTCGCCGGCGCAGACCTCGCGGCGCCGCTGGCGCTGCCTGAGCGCGTCGCGCACGTGGTTCAGGGCGATGCTGAACAGCCAGGAGCGGAAGGATCCCTCCGGGCGGTAGCGGCGCATGGCCCGGAACACCTTGACCCAGATCTCCTGGGCCAGGTCGAGCGCGGCGTGGTGGTCGTTCAGCTTCTTTCCGATCACGGCCAGGAGGGACGAACCGAAGCGCGCGACAAGGGCCTCGAAGGCGTCGCGGCGGCCTGCCGCGGCCTCCCTGGCGAGATCCTCGTCCGCTGGGTAGGTCTGATGCATCCTGACCGCACGGGAAACGCCGGCGCCTGCGCGGAAGTTCCCGCCCGCGGTCGATTGTACGTATTCCCTGGCCGCGCGGCCGGGCCGGGCGCGTATCCTGGGCGGCCGCCCCGGACCCGGGCGAAGGGAGGCGCGCGATGATCACTCACTCTGTGCCACTACCCGCCAGGATCTTCGCACGGCACGATGATCTCCAGCCTCTTCGACGAGAACCCGAGGCACGCGAGTGCGCGGAGGCTGGGAGTCGGCCGAAGGGGCCTCCGGCTTCGAACTTCGGACTTCGTACTTCAAACTCGCGGCGGCGCCGGCCGGACCTGGCCAGTGAGCGCGGACACGCTCAGTTGCGGCGCTGCCGCGATGCGCTTCTGGCCTCGGTGCTGTTTTTCTCGCCGCAAGAGAGCGCGGCCGAAGGCGCGGCGCCGGCCTGGCAAGACCTGTTCGACGGCCGCACGCTGGAGGGGTGGGTGCAGCACGGCGGCGGCGCGCGCTATCGCGTCGAGGACGGCTGCATCGCCGGCGCCACGGTCCCGCGCCAGCCGAACAGCTTCCTCTGCACCGAGCGGGTCTTCGCCGACTTCATCCTGGAGTACGAGTTCAAGGTCGATCCCGAGCTGAACTCGGGCGTGCAGTTCCGCAGCTTCCTCGCCGGCGAGCGCGTCACCGGCTACCAGGCCGACATCGACATGGACCCGCAGCGCAACCGCTTCTGGACGGCCGGACTCTACGAGGAGGGGAGGCGCGGCTGGCTCGACGACCTCGCGGACAACGACGCGGCGCGCGCCGCGCACCGCCTGGGCGAGTGGAATCAGGTGCGGATCGAGGCGGTGGGCGAGCGCCTGCGCACCTGGCTGAACGGCGTGCCCGCCGCGGACCTGGTCGACCCGGTCCTGCTCGAGGGCTTCATCGGCCTGCAGGTGCACGGCGTGGGCGAGCGCCAGGATCCGCTCGAGGTGCGCTGGCGTAACCTGCGCATCCAGGACCTCGGCCGGCACGGCTGGCGGCGCGTGCGCGAGGGCAAGGAGGCCGCGCTCGAGAGCGCCGAGGCCTTCGGCGACGGCGCGTTGGCCCTCGAGTACCGGCTGGAGGGAAGCGCGCTCCTCGCGAGCTGGGGCGAGGTGCAGGTCCGGGTCGCGGCAGACCGGGTAAGCGGCGAGGTCCGGTCCGGCGACACGGTGCTCGCCTGGAAGATCGGCGCGAAGCAGGTCCAGGTCCGGCCGGCGGATCCGGTTTCCGACCGCCTGATGCTCAGCCGGCACGGGCGGCGCGTCGTCCTGCACCTGAACGGCGTACGGCTCGTCGATTTCGAGGCCGCGGAGCCCGCGGCCGGCGGCTCGCCCGTCCGCGCCGCGCTCGAGGGCCAGGGCGGAGCAGGCGCCGGCATCCTGCGTTTCGAGCGGCTCGAGCCGGAGTGAGCCCCGCATGAACGCGCACGAGAGAATCGCTGACCTCGAGCGGCGCATCGCCGAGCTGGAAGCCGAACTCCAGCGCCAGCGCACCTGGCGGCCGCCGGGCCACTTCTACTCGCCCATTCCCGATCCGGCCGAGGTGGAGAGGCGCGAGCAGCGCATCTTCGACTGCACGCCGCGTCACCTGCCCGCCATCGACCTGAACGCCGAGCGCCAGCTCGCCCTGCTCGAGGAGTTCAAGGAGTACTACCGGGAGATGTCTTTCCCCGCGGAGCGGCAGGAAGGGAAGCGGTACTGGTTCGAGAACATCCAGTACTCCTACTCGGATGGCGTCTTCCTCTACTGCATGCTGCGCCACGCGCGGCCGCGGCGCATCGTCGAGGTGGGCTCGGGCCACTCCTCCTGTCTGATGCTCGACACGAGCGACCTGTTCTTCGGCGGCGCCATCGAGTGCACCTTCATCGATCCCTTCCCCGAGGCGCTCCGCGCCCTGCTCCTGCCGGGAGACGAGGCGCGCGCCCGCATCGTGCCGGAGCCGGTGCAGGACGTGCCCCTCGAGCTGTTCTCCGCGCTCGCGGAGAACGACATCCTCTTCATCGACTCGACGCACGTGGCCAAGACCGGCAGCGACGTCAACCACCTCTACTTCGAGGTGCTGCCGCGCCTGGCGCGCGGCGTCTACGTGCATGTGCATGACGTGCACTTCCCCTTCGAGTATCCGAAGGAGTGGGTGCTGGAGGGGCGCGCCTGGAACGAGGCGTACCTGCTGCGCGCCTTCCTCATGTACAACCGCGCCTTCGAGGTGCAGTGCATGAACACCGCTCTCGAGCGGTTCAGGACCGATTGGTTCCGCGCGCACATGCCGCTCTGCCTGAAGAACCCGGGAGGCAGCATCTGGCTGAGAAAGGTCGCGGAGTGACGCGGCGCCGGGCGCGCGCGCTGCTGCTTCTGCCGCTCTGCGCGCTGCTTGCCTGGAGCGATCCGCCGCAGGCGCCGAGCAAGAAGGGCCTCGGCGTGCAGATGATCGACGACGCTCTGGCCCTCGGCATCGCGCACGCCACGCTCAACGTGCAGATCGGTGACGTCCTGGCCGGCGCGGCGCGCGACGACGACCTGATCGTCGCCCGAGACGGGGAGGAGGTGCGCTTCGCCGCCGCGGCCGCGGCCGCGCTCGACCGGCAAATCGAGCCGCTCGCCGCCGCGGGCGTGCGCGTCTACCTCATCTTGCTGGCGCGTGCCACCGGCGATCCGGCGCTCGACCCGCGCATCCTGCACCCGCGCCACGATCCGGCCTTCCCCAACCGCCTGGCCGCCTTCCACGTGGAAAGCGCCGAGGGACGGCGCACGCTCGGCGCGTTCGCCGCGTTCCTCGGCGCGCGCTACGGCGGCAAGGTTGCGGGCTACATCGTCGGCAACGAGGTCAACTCGCACTGGTGGTGGTACAACCTCGGCCTGGCCGGCCTGGAGGAGGTGGCCGACGCCTACGAGCGCGCGGTGCGCATCGTGCACGACGCGGTGCGGGGCGTCGGCTCGGAGGCGCGCGTGTACGTCTCGCTCGAGCATCACTGGAGCGCGCGCTTTGCCGCGGGTACGGAAGAGCAGAGCCTGCCCGGCCGCGCGCTCCTCGAGCGCTTCGCCGCCCTGGCGCGCGAGCGCGGCGACTTCGACTGGCACGTGGCCTTCCATCCCTACCCCGAGGATCTGTTCGAGTGCCGGACCTGGCTCGATCGGAGCGCGCTGCCCAACTTCGATACGCCGCGCATCACCTTCAAGAACCTGGAGGTGCTCCCGCGCTACCTGCGGCAGGACGAGCTGCTCTGCGCCGGCAAGCCGCGGCGCGTGATCCTCTCGGAGCAGGGCTTCCACTGCGCTGAGCGCGAGGACGGCGAACGAGACCAGGCCGCGGCCTTTGCCTATGCCTGGATGAAGGTGCGCGACCTCGATGGCGTGGACGCCTTCATCCTGCACCGCCACGTGGATCACGCCGAGGAGGGCGGACTGCGGCTCGGCCTGTGGACCAGGAAGGAGGGGACGCTGTGCACGCCCGAGCGGCCGCGGCGCATGTACGAGGTCTTCCGTTCCTGCGACGGGCCTGAGGCCGAGGAAGCGCTCTGCTTCGCTCTGCCGGTCATCGGCCTGAAGGACTGGAGCGAGGTGCTCGCGGGCGACGAGCCCGCGCCGGCCCGTGACTGATGTCGTGGGGCAGAGCGGCGATCGCGGCCATTTCCCCGGTCTCCGGGAGCGGCAGCGGCTCCCCGTGCATGCCGTGCGCGAGGAACGCGAAGGGGCTCGTTTCTGGCAGAGGCGATGTTGGCGGCGGGCGCGGGTGAGGAACGGCAGGCGCCGGTGGCTGAGCCGCCGCAGCCGCGCTGGAGTCACTTCACCTGCAAGAGCGGCGTGAAGTAGCGGTAGTAGACCTCGAGCGCGAGCACGCACATGGCCGTGGAGTAGACGCGGCTCTGATCCGTGTCGCAGGCGCGCTCCGAGTAGGGGCAGATCGGCCGCCACGAGCCGTCGCGCTCCTGCGCCGGCAGGAGCGAGGCCTTCATGGCCTCGTTCCAGCGCCGCCAGTCCTCGCCGCCGGCGCGGAACAGGGCGAGCGAGGCGTAGTACCAGAAGTAGAGGTT
>DYIW01000166.1:0-5361 GCA_020723465.1 Phycisphaera mikurensis | reverse complement strand
CGAGGCGTCCTCGACGAACGCTTCCTCGCCGCGGCACCGGTACTCTTCGGGCGCGCGCGCGAGCACGAAGGCGCGCGGCCGCGCGAACTCGCGCGCGGCGATGTCGTCGCCGAGCAGCGAGAGGGCGAACAGCGCCGCGGGCGTGGACGCGGGCAGGGTGGGATACGACGAGTTCAGGCGCTCCGGGTCGTGACAGTAGCGGTAGAAGCCGCCGCGCGCGTCGTAGGCGCCGCGCAGGAACGCGGCCGCGCGCTCGAACACCACGTCCTCCACCTCGAGGCCGCCGAGGCGCGCCGATTCGAGCGCCATGACTTGCCAGGCGGTGATCGACACGCGCGACCAGCGGTCGTAGTGCTGGCCCTCGGGGTTGTAGTAGCCCCAGCCGCCGCCCAGGCGCGGGTCGCGGCTGGCGCTCTGGTTGCGCAGGATCTCGGCCACGGCGCGCTCGAGGGGCGCGCGCAGCGCCTGGTCCTGCGTCAGCGCGTAGCACTCGGCGAGCGCGTAGGTGGCGATGCCGTGGCTGTAGGACGAGGTCCAGCCGAAGTGGCCGGTCTTCTCGTCCTGCACCTCGCGCAGGAAACGGAGCGCCCTTTCCACCACGCCGCTATGCCCGGTCGCGGACGCCTGCGTGTGCCCGGCGCCGAGGAAGGCGAGCAAGGCGAGCCCGCTCTTCCCGACGCACACGTAGCCGTACTTGTCCTCGTAGTCGTCCTGCGAGCCCCAGAAGCCGTCCGCGTTCTGCAGGCGCGCCAGGTAGGCGAGGCCGTCCGCCACGGCCTTCTCGGTCTCGCGGCTGCCGCCGTGCAGCTCGATCGCCTTCTCTTTCTCGCTGCCGAAGCGGTTGCGATACGGCGTGTGCTCGAGGCGGCGCCTGAGTTCGATGTCCGGCTCGCCCGGCGCCGCGCGCGCGATCTCGAGCGCGGGGCCGGGCCGCGGCGCGGGCGGAGCAAGCGGTACGTCGAACGCGAGGCGCGCCGGCCCGGAGGAAACTTCGGACCGCCGCGGCAGGGCGTCAAGCGCGCGCGGCGCGGGGAGCGCCAGGCCTTCCCCGGCGCTCGCGGCCGGTTCGCTGCGCGCGGCGGCGTCCTGGTCGCCGGCCTCCGGCCGGTCATCGAGCGCCACGTCCGGGAGGTTCCCCGCAACGCGCGCCGGCGCCGCGTCCGCTCGCTCGCGCGGCGGCCCTGCGGTGCCGTCCACGCCTTGTCCGGGGCGGAGCGCGTCGAACGGAAGCGCGCCGGGCGCGCCTGTCGCAGGACGCTTCTCGGCCGCGCCGCCTTCCTCCTGCGCGAGGCCGCGGAAACGGCTCGGCCCCGAAGCGCTGGTCGCGCGCTCCGCAGGCGCGGCCGGCGGCAGGCTCGGCACGGGCTCGGCCAGGCCGGGCGCTTCCTGCGGCGCCTGCCCGAGCAGCGCGAAGGACTCGGCGTCCTTGAGGCGCGACACGGGTTCAGCGTCTGCAAGCGGTTGGCTTGGCCCGGGAGCATGGCCGCGTGCGGGCGCCTGCGGGTCCTGGCCCTTACCCTGCGCGCGGACCACGCTCGGCCGCTCGAGCCGAGCCTCGTGCTCGCCCGCTGCCGCGCCTGCCAGCGCGCCAGGGAGGTATTCGCGCGGAGCCGCGGGCACGCTGCGCTCCCTCGCGCCGCCCGTGTCGCGGGCGGCGAGCAAGAGCGCGGGCGCATCCGCCGCCAGGCGCTCCTGCGGCGCGCCGCTGTCCGCGAGCGCCACCTCGGGCAGGCTCTCCACGGCCGGGCGTTCGGCTGTGTTCCCGGAGCGGCGGCCGGGCGCGGGCGGCGCCTCTTGCCTGGCGCGCGCAGGCGCGGCGCGCGGCGCCGCCACGAGGCCCGGTTCCGGCGCCGAGGCGTCCGCGCGCTTTGGCCCGGCGAGCTCCGCGGTCGCACGTTCCGTGTTGAGCACCCCGCCCAGCTCGCGGGTTTCCGCCCCCTCTGCGCGCGTTCGCGCCAGAGCCACGTGGAAGAGCGCGTCGCGTCCGCCGCGCGCCTCGAGAGCACCGCCCTCGACCGGCACGCGCTGGAACCACCAGAGCATGGCGAGGTGCAAGACGAGCGCGAGCACGTAGCAGCGGTAGAGGACGTCGAGCGACTCCCAGCGCTTCGCCAGCCAGGCGAGCAGGGCGGCGAGCAGGAGCGCGGCCAGGATCGTCAGGTCGAGCCAGCCGATGGGCCTCCCCGGCATGCGGAACAGCTCGAGCGAGCGCGCCCGCAGCAGGTCGAAGTCGCCCGCGGCGTTCTCGGCCGCGAAGAGCAGGGTGAAGCCGTCCGCGGCCGGCAGCGGACCGCGCTCGGACGCGGGCGTGTTCACGCCCGCCACGGGCCGGGCCGGCAGGAAGACGCCGCGGTCGCGCACGCTGCGGTACAGGTCGAAGCCACCGCGGCCGCCCTCGCGGTCCGAGGAGAAGAGCAGGGCCGCGCCGTCCGCCGAGAGCGCGGGCTCACGCTCGTCGCAGAGCGAGTTGACCGCGGCGAGCGGCGCGACGGCGTAGTCCGGGCTCGCGCCGTCCTGCGGCGCCGGGCCAGGAACCGCCAGGTAGAGGTCGAAGTCGCGCTGGCCGCGGTTCGAGGCGAAGGCGAGCACGCCGCTCCCTGCCAGGCCCGCCGGATCGGTCTCGTCGGCCGCGCTGTTCAGGCCGCCGCCGGCCGGCTCGGGCAGGCTGAAGACGCCGTTTCTGAAGCGGCTCACGTACAGGTCGAAGCCGCCCGCGCCGCCCGGCCGGTTCGACGCGAAGTAGAGCGCCTCGCCGGCGAACGCCGGTGCGACCTCGTCGCAGGGTGTGTTGAGCAGCGAGAGCGGCTCCGGCGGGCCGGGCTCGCCGCCCCGCATCTCGCAGGCGTAGAGGTCCTGGTTCAGGCCGGGCTTGCCGGCGCAGAAGACCAGGAGGAGCCCGTCCGGCGCGAGCGCGGGCCGCGTCTCCCAGTCGTCGCCGTTCACGGCCGGCGGGAGCGCCACGGGCTCGTCCCAGACCGCGTAGCGCATCTCCTCGCCCGTGGTGCGGGTGAAGCGCCGCTCGCCGTCGGTCCAGGTCGCCTCCTCGCCGAGGTGCGGGCGGAAGCGCAGGTACGCCAGGAAGAAGCCCGCGGCGAGGAGCGCCAAGGCGATGACGGCGGTCTTGCCCGGGTGCCGCATCGGCCGCTATCCGCCGCTCGCGTCGAGCGTGCCCACGGCGAGGTTGGTCAACCCGGCCGCGCCGCAGGCGTCCATCACCTGCACGATCCTCTCGTGGTGCACCAGCCGGTCGCCGCGGATCGTGACCGGCAGCTCGGCGCTTCGCCGCGCCGCGCGCTCCAGGGCCGCGGCCAGACCGGCTTGGTCCGTCTCGCGGCCGGAGACGATCAGCGTGCCGTCCCGCAGCACGTTGATGATCAGCTCGTCCGGCGCCTCGTCCGGCGCCTCGCCCGAGACGGCCGGCGGCAGCTCGAGGCCGATCTCCCGCTCCGGGTCGAGGAAGGAGGTCGCGCACATGAAGAAGATGAGCAGCAGGAAGACCATGTCGATCAAGGGCGTGAGGTTGATCTGGAAGAGCTCGTTGTCTTCCGGGTCACGGATGTGCATGGGCCGCCTCCGCAACCTGCAGGTACGTCTCCTCGGTGTCGCGTACGAAGCGGTCGATCTTGCCCTTGAAGTAGAAGTAGGCCGCCTGGGTGGGGATGGCGATGGCCAGGCCCGCGGCCGTGGTGATGAGCGCCTGGGAGATGCCGGTGGCGAGCAGCGCCGGCTTGCCCAGGCCGTCCCTGAGCGCGATGTTGGAGAAGGCGATGATCATGCCCCAGACCGTGCCGAGCAGCCCGAGCAGCGGCGAGATCATGGCCACGACCACGAGCGGCTTGAGGTTGGCCGAGAGCGCGCGCACCTCGCGCGAACCCGCGTCCTCGACCGCTTTCTCCACCTCGAGCACGGGGGCGCCGTTGCGCTTGAGGCCCGCGCCGAGGATGCGCGCGAGCGGCAAGACGCGCTCCGCGCACAGGGCCGCGCCGGCCGCCGCACCGCCGCTTCGCACCGCCGCCAAGAGCTCCTGGCCGAAGCGCCGGCCGCCGAGGCGGCCGCCCCGCAGGCGGACGGCGCGCTCCACGATGTAGGCGAGCGCGATGACCGAGCACAGGCCGAGCGGCCACATGAGCGGCCCGCCGTTCAGCACCAGGTCGTACAGGGAGAGCAGATAGGGCGCGTCTCCCCCCTGCGCCGCCAAGAGCGTCATCGCCGGCATGGACTCCTCCTCATAGCCAAGCTCAAGCAATCCGCCTGAGAATCGTGAATTCCGGATGAGCCTCTCCTGCGGAGAGGCTCAGAACGTCTTCAGCTCCTCCAGGCGCGCGCGTGCCTGCGCGGCGAACGGCGACTGGGGGTGTTTCTGCGTGATTTCCTGGTACTGGTCGCGCGCGCGGGCGGCATCGCCGAGCTTCTCCAGGCTCTGGCCGGCGAGATAGAGCGCCTCCGCCACCTCCGCCTCGTGGCCGAAGAGCACGGCCACCTTCAGGAACTCGGCGAGCGCCTTCTCGGTGTCGCCAGCGAGGCCGTGCAGGCGCCCGAGCTCGAGGCGCGCCCGCGCCGCCAGCACGCCGCGGTCCCGGGCGAGCACGCGCTCGAAGGCCTGGCGCGCGCCGCGCGCGTTGCCGCGCGCGGAGAGAGCGCGGCCGCGCCACAGCTCGGCCTCGGCGCCGTTCTCGAACTCGGGGAAGCGCCGCGCCAGATCGGTGAGGGCTGCCTCGCCTTCGGCGAAGCGCTCGCGGCGGCACAGGGCGAGGCCCAGGCGGAAGAGCGTCTTGGCCATGCTCTCGTGCTGCGGAGACGCCTGGCGCAGGCGCTCGAAGCAGGCGATCGCCTCGTCCAGGCGGTCGAGGCGGTAGAGCATCTCTCCCTGCAGGTAGAGGCTTTCCCCGCACAGGGGGCTCTGCGGGTGCTCCTCGGCGAGGCGGGCGAAGCAGGCGGCGGCGCCGGCCTGGTCGTCCTGGCGCATGCGCGCGAACCCTTCCTTGTAGAGGGCGCGGTCCGCCGCCGGGCTGCCCGGCGCCTTGGCCGCGATCTCGTAGAGGGGCACGGCGCGCGCGTCCTCGCCGCGCTCATAGAGCGCGTCTCCCACGAAGAAGGCGGCCTCGGCGAGGCGCGGATCCTCGGGCGCGCGCTGGAGCGCCTGGCGCAGGTGCGCCTCGGCCGCGTCCGGGTCGCCCTGCTCGAGGGCGAGGTAGGCGCGCTCGATGCGCGCCGCCGCGCCAAGCGCGGCGCCCTTCCCGTCGAGGGACGCGAGCAGGGCATCCGCCTCGGCTGCGCGGCCGCTGTCGGCAAACGCCTGCGCCACGGCGCGCGCCGCATCCAGGAGCTTCTGCTCGTCCGCGGACGCCTCCCGGAAGCGCG
>DYIW01000165.1 GCA_020723465.1 Phycisphaera mikurensis | reverse complement strand
ATGTCCGTGTAGGGCAGTCGCACGTCGTAGGCTGCCTTGTTCACCAGGATGCGATGAGCTCGAGGGCGGCTCCGTGCTTCGCGATTGTCGCCGCGCGCAGGCCAAGATCGCTCGCCTGATGGCGCTCATCTCTTCCTTCCCGTCAGGCGGCGATCACCGGAGCGACGTCTTCGCGGCGGACCGGTTCCTGCCCCAGACGCACGAGTAGCTCGTTCAAGCCACGCAGGTCGACTCGCGACGGCGACGAGATCTCGATGCCGATGGCCCGGCCGTCGGACGCGTAGTCCACGAGGAGCCCGCCGGGCACCCGCTCCGTCCGCACGCTCCGGTCGCCGTCTCGGCGAGGAAGGTAGTAGTACGCCGCCACGGGGCGGCCCTTGCGGTAGGTCACTTCCAGGTACGAGTGCTTCATGGCAAGTCCACGCAATATGCCGTAACCACAACCAGGAGCCGATCCACGGCGTCGGGCTCCACAATCACCTCCCAGGGAACGGATCCGTGCGAGGTCTCCACGACCCAGCGCCCAGGCTCATCGTCTTCGCGAAGGCCCGTCGCATTGGCGATCATGCCCCTGAGGTCGACCTCGGAGAAGCGCCGATCGACCATGCGTTTCAGGAGGTGAGAACTCAGCTCGAGGTCTTACTCCCACCACACTGGCCAACCGATCGGAGCCTCACTCATGCTTGTGCGAGCTCTGTGCCAAGGCGCCCCGCATCCTGCGGCACGTCTCGCGGATGCCGGTAGCCCATGGGGCTGCCCCCCCGCTGCTTCCGCGCTCGCACCTCCATCCTGGGGGCCACGGATGGTCGTTTTCGAGCCGGGCGCTGGGCCCCGCTCGCTGGCGTCGCCTTTCCAGCATAGCCCCGCACCTGATGGAGTGGAACGGCCCCGCCACGCTGGGGCGCCGCGGGCGGCGCCAGAGCGCCCCCTCAGCGCCGCGCCAGCGCCGCGTCCAGGTAGGCCACCCACTGCGTGGCCGCGTTGAAGCGCAGGCGCGCGTACGTGGCCTGGTCGCGCTCGAAGGCGCGGCGCGAGGAGGGGAACCAGAAGGCCAGGCCGTGGGCTCGAGAGACGGCCTGGCCGAGCGCCACGGACGCCACGCGCGCGGCGTCGAACGCCTCGAGGCCCGCCGCGGCCGCGGCGCCAAGGGCCGGCTGCGCCGCGCCGGCCGCCTTCTTCACCCGCTCCAGGAAGTCCCGCAGGTCGTAGCTGTCGTAGCTCGCGAAGGACTGCGCGCCGCGGCGCACCTCGTCCAGCAGCGCGAAGCCCGCCGGCCCGAGGCCGGCCGCGCACTGCACCAGCTCGGCGAACGCGCGCGTCATGTCCTGATCCGTGCGAAACGCGCCGAGGGTGCACGGGTGCTCCGCCGGCCGCTGCTCGTAGCCCGCGCGGAAGGCCTCCACCGCCTGCGCCGCCCACGCCTCCGCCCCCTGGGGCGGCGCCGCGCTCGTGCGCGCCAGCCACTCCTGGTAGTCGTAGCCGTCGCCCGGCTCGAGGTCCTCGGACCCGACCACCACGCGCGCAAAGTCCCGGAATTGCTCCAGCACCTCGATCATGCCGTTCAAGCACGTGTCCGAGAAGATCAGCTCCACCTGGTCCCGGCGGCCGGCGCGCCGGAAGGCGACGTCCAGCACGTTGTGCGCCTCGAGGTTGGTGAGCACGCCGCCGTTCGTCTCGTCGTGCAGCATGGCGCGCTCGACCGCGGTCTCCTCCGGGTCCTGCTCGTCGAACACGCCGCTGCCGTGGTCCCAGAAGCCGAGCGCGCGCGGCGCGTCGGGGCGGTGCGAGACCAGGGCGCGCGCGTAGAAGCGGATCAGGGTCTCGGGATCGCCCGTGTCGATCTCGCCCCACTTCTCCAGGACGCGCAGGCCGCGGCGCGGCGACAGCTCCACGACGCACGCCTGCTCATCGGCGAAGTCGGCCAGGGCGAGCACGGAGACGCGGCCGCGATTGCCCGCGGCCATCTCCTGCAGGTCCTCCCGCACGAAGCCGCTCAGGTTGTTGTCGCCGCCGAACGCCTCGATGATGACGTGGGACGCGTCGGGATCGTGGATGGGGAACGGTGCGAGTTCCGTCATGGGAAGCCTCTTCTCTCTGCTCCTGGTCACGTGAATCGTCGCCGCGGGCGAGGAATCCTCGCGCGCACTGCGATGCTCGCAGCCTCGCTGTCGACGTTGGCCGCCACGGAGCTAACTGACCGCTGACCGCTTCGCGGCGGAGCCACTGCCGCACGAGCATCAGGGGGTCACGCTCTCCCGGCAGCGCGGGATGGCGACCAGCGTCTGGCTGCGGCGCCGCCGCGATGCGATTGCCCCAGGAGACGGCGCTCACCTTCTTCTTCTTCCCGGCCGAATGCGCGCGACCCGCTGTTCGCCGTTGACTTCCGGGCCAGGTGGACGACGATGACGCGCATGCCGGAGAACGAGTTCGTCCTGCTCGCCGTGCCCGGGACCGGCCTGCATCCCCCGGGCGGAGCGTGGGAGGCCGAGTGGCGCTCCACCCTCGAAAGGGCCTTCGCCAGCGCGGGCGCGGCCGCGCCCGTGCGCGTGGAGTTCGCCAGCCTCGACGACGTGTTCGCCGCGCACGACCTCACCTTCTGGGACACGCTCGTGGCGCTCGGCAAGCTCGGCGCGAGTGCGGCGGGCGCGCCCCTGCGTGGCGCGCGCGGCGCGGCGGCGAACCTGCGCTGGACCGCGGGCATGGTGGTGCAGTGGGTCGCGGACGAGTCCCTGCGCGCGGCGGCACGCGCGCGCCTCGAGCAGCGCATTGCCCAGGTCCAGCCGCACGCGGTGCTCGCGCACAGCCTGGGTTCGCTCGTCGCCTACGACGCCTTCACCGCGCCGGACGGCGCGGCCGCCCTCCGCGATCGCATCTTCGTGTCGCTCGGCGCGCAGATCGGCCATCCCTTCGTGGCCGGGACCTTCGCCGCCGGCCGCATCCAGCCCCTGCCCCAGGCGCGCCACTGGTACCACCTGTACAACGAGGAAGACGCGGTCTTCACCGCCGAGATCCACCTCGCCGCGGACAACTTCGACCAGGTGCTCACGCCCTTCGACGTGGCCGGCATCGCCGACCACGCCGCGCTGTCCTATCTCGGCCATCCCGCCGCCTGCGACGCGGTCTGGAGCCGCATGGTCCTGGAGCGCAGTCGCCCCAAACTCTTCCGCCGCGCGCGCACCGAGCGGACGCCGGCCCGGGACAGTGGTTCGCGCCGGCGCGCGCTGCTCGTCGGCATCAACGACTACCCGGACGAGAGCATGCGGCTCGCCGGCTGCGTGAACGACGTCTTCCTGATGAGCGCGCTCCTGCAGGAAGGGGGCTTCGAGCCCGACGACATCCGCGTGCTGCTGGACGAGCGCGCCACGGCGCGCGAGATCGGCGCGCGCCTGCGCTGGCTGCTCGACGGCGCGCAGGACGGCGACGAGCGCGTCTTCTACTACAGCGGCCACGGCGCGCAGGTACCGGCCGGCGGGCTCGGCGAGGGCGCCGACCGCCTGGACGAGACCCTCGTGCCCTGGGACTTCGACTGGACGCCCGAACGCGCCTTCACCGACGACTCGTTCCACCAGCTCTACAGCCAGGTCGACTACGGCTGCCGCTTCCTCGCCGTCTTCGACTGCTGTCACTCGGGCGGGCTGACGCGCGCCGGCGCGCCGCGCATCCGCGGTATCAACCCGCCAGACGACATCCGCCACGCCACGATCCGCTGGTCGCACAAGGACCAGATGTGGCTGCCGCGCACGAACGCTGCCGCCGCGCCGGCCGCGCCGCCGCAGGCCTCGCGCCGCCTCGGCCAGGCGCGCGCCCTGCGCCCGCTCTCGCGACCGGACTACTACGCGCTGCGCGCGCGGCGCCGGCACGAGGGGCCGTTCATGCCCCTGCTCCTCTACGCCTGCCGCGAGAACGAGTTCGCCTTCGAGTACTGCCACGGTAGCGTGACGCACGGCGCCTTCACGTACTCATTGGTCAAGAACCTGCGCCAGCAGGCCACGGCGCGCCGCGCGCTCACCTACCTCGACCTCCGGGAGCAGGTTGCGCGTGAGCTGCGCGCCCTCGGCCACGAGCAGCAGCCGGAAATCGCCGGCCCCGAGCTGCGCTTGAACGGCGCGATCCCCTTCCCGGCGCGGCGCGGGCGGAAACGACGCGCCGCCCGCGGATAGCGCATGCGCCTCCTGCCGCGCCGCCCTTTCGCGCGCCGGGCCCTCGCCCTGGTTCTCGGCCTCGCGGCCGCGCTCGTGCTGGCGGAGGTTCTTCTCCGCGCCGCCAATCAGCCGCGCGATTACAAGGAACACTCGCACCCGCCGCAGTTCCGCTATCTCGCCACGCGCACGCTCGAGGGCTGCGGCGACGTGGTCCTCTACGTCAATGCTCCCTCGACGTGCATTCGCTTCGTCTATGACGGCAATCCGCGCGGGACCTTCGGCCCCGACAACGAGGTGGACCACCTCACCAACGACGCCGGCTTCCGCGGGTCGCCCTTCCTCCTGTCCAAGGGGCGGCGCGCCTTCCGCGTGGCCTTCCTCGGCGACTCGTTCACCTTCGGCGAGGGCGTGCCCTTCGCCGACACCTTCCCGGAGCGCACGGCCGCGGCCCTCCGCGCTCTGCACGCGGGCGAGGACCTGGCCTTCGAGGCCCTGAACTTCGGCGTCGGCGGGCACAACACCGTGCAGTCGCTCTTGGTCCTGCGCGAGCTGGCGCTGCCGCTCCGGCCCGACCTGGTGGTGCTCGGCTTCGCGCTGAACGACGCCGAGGAACCGCTCTTCCGGCCGAGCGCCTCGGGCATGGCTCGCCGGCCGCGCGAGCTGGAGGTGCCGGAGAGCCTCGCGCCGCCCGCGCCGCGCGCCGGGCTGCTCGGCCGCCTGCGTCTGGTGCGGCTTCTCGATACCGCGCTGGCCGAACGCAGCCGCACGCGGAGCATGATCGAGCACTACGTTTCGGTCCACGGCGACGACGCACCGGGCTTCCAGCACTGCCGCGCGGCCCTGGCCGAGATTGCCGCGCTCTCTGCGGCGCACGGCGTGCCCTGCTGGGTGGTGATCTTCCCGGTGCTGCATGACCTGGGCAGCGACTATTCCTTCCGCCGCATCCACGAGCGCATCGCCGCGGAGGTCCGCGCCGCGGGCGCGCAGTGCCTCGACCTCCTGCCATTGCTCGAAGGGAAGGACGCGCGCTCTCTCTGGGTGCACCCCACGGATCAGCACCCGAACGAGATCGTGTACGGCATTGCCGGCGACGCGCTCGCCCGGGCGCTCGAAGGGGACGCGCGCGTCACCGCGCTTCTCTCCGCGCTCGCCGGGAAGTGACCCATTGACCCGCCGCTCAGCGCGGCCGCAGCTCGAGCAGCCGCAGCGTCGTCTCGTCCTCGAGCGCGGCCGGCAGGCGTTCGCCGTGCGCGCGGCCGAAGCCGTCTGGCCCGAGGCGGTCGTACAGGATCGGTGCGCGCAGCGGGTTCGGGATGCAGAGCACCTCCACGAGTGGGCCGGGAAGCGTCTCGAGGCGCGGCGCCACGCTCGCGTGGCTTCGGAGCGGCCGGTCAGTCAGGATGTAGCGGAACGTGCCATTGTCCAGCAGGCGCAGGGCCTCGCGCTCGCGGATGGACCAGCAGGAGGCGGCCGTCCGCGCGTCCAGGTAGGGAAAGAGCGCCTGCTGCGCCACCACGACGACCGGGCCCGGCTCGGCCGCGAGGCGCGCGGCGAGCTGGCGCGCCATGTCCGGGTAGGCGCGCGAGCGGAAGCAGAGCGCCTCGGTCAATGCGGGCGCGCCCGTGGCGAGGGCAAGCGCGACCAGGAGCAGCGCCAGGGCGCGCGACCGCGCCGGCGCGAGCCAGGCGGCGATGCGCGCCGAGGCGAGCGCGGCAAGAGGCGCGAGCAGCACGGACGCGGGCACGATGAGGCGCGTGTAGCACTGGTAGGGAACGAGCACCAGGAGAAGCAGGAGCAGCGGCGCGAGCACGAGCAGGGCCGCGCGGCGATCCTGCCGCCAGGCCAGCAGCGCGCCGATGGGAGCGAGCACCAGGAGCGCGGGCGTGCCGAAGCGCATCACGCTGTCCCACAGACAGCGGAGCAGCGCGGCCGCCGTCCAGGCGTGGAAGCCATGCACCCACTCGCGGCGCGTGGCCGCGAACACGTCGAGGCCCATCTGCGCGTGGATGAACCAGAGCACGAGCGCCAGGAACGGCAGGAAGGCCAGGCCCGCCGCGACGAGTTGCGGCAGGCGCAGGCGCAGGAAGGGCGCGCGCTCCGCGGCGTTCCGCGGCCGGAGAGCGATGGGCTCGAGGACTGCCACGAGCGCGGCCGCGACCAGCGGCAGGAAGCCGTGGTACTTGGCCGCGAGCGTCAGGCCCGAGGCGCCGCCGGCCAGAACCCAAGGCAGGATCCGTTTGCTCTCGAACGCGCGCTGGAACAGGAGCAGCGCGCACAGGAACGCCGCGGTGAACGTGGTCTCGGTGAGCGCCATGCGCGAGTACGTGACGTGCAGCGGATCGAGCGCCACGATGAGCGCGGCCACGGCGCCGGCCGCGGCGCCGAACAGGCGCCGCGCCAGCAGGCCGGCGAGCAGCACGCAGGCGAGGCCGAGGAGAGCCGCGACTCCCACGCCCACGCGCGGATCCGCGCCGAGCAGGGAGAGCGCGGCCTGGTTGAGCAGCGGATAGAGGGGCGGAGAGTAGATCGCGAGCGGCTCGCCGCGCTGGTAGGGCGCGACGCCCAGGGGAAAGCCCACGTACGGCCCCTCGTCCCAGTGCGTGAGCGCGGCCTGGTCGATGGCGTGGAAACGCGCTGCGCCGCCGAGAAGCAGGGCGAGGAGCACGGCGACGGCGAAGAAGCGGCTCGCGCTTGCGGCTTCCGGTTTCATCGGCGGATCAGGGTACGCTCGTCCGGCGGCGCGGGCCAGCCCGGCCGCGCGGCGCGCCCCCGCGGCGCGCCTCGGGTGGTATGGTGGCTGGACGCCGGCGTCTCCGCGGCGCCGCGCGCGCGCGCGCATCCATGAACCGAGAACCCGGGCCAGGCCGATCGCTCCACTCTCGCCTGCGCCGGCTCTTCCTGCCGGCCGCGGCGGCCACGTTGCCCGTGGACGGCTCGTCCCACGAGATCGCGCGTGGCGCCGCGCGCCTGCACCTCCTGCCGGACCTGCCGCTTGCCGCCGATCTCGGCCGCGCGGCGCCGGACTTCCTCGTGTTCGAACCCGGCCAGGCCGCGGCGGGCATCCACCACTTCCTGCGCCTGCGGCCGGGGAAGCGCCTGGCTCTGTCCGCGAGCGCGCCCGAGCACCTCCTCGCCTGCGGCGCGGCGTCTGGCCTCCTGGACTGCGGCCTCTCCATCCGCCACGCGCGCAGCGCCCTCGTGATCCGAACCGCGCGGCCCGAAGCCGGCATCGCCGTGCGCCGGCTCGCCGAGGAAGACGGCGCCGCCCGCGCCCTGGCGGAACGGCGCCGCGCGCTGCGGTGCGTCGCCGCTGCCTTCGGCGGCCCGCTCAGTCCGCTCGCGCCGCGCGCCGCCCTCTCTGCCCTCCGCGAAGTGAACGCCCTCCTCGCGCGCGAGTCGTTTCGCGCGAAGGACAGCCGCGGCGTTCCCGGCAGCCTGCTCGATCTGCCGCCGGACGTGACGCCCATCCTCGTCGGCGACCTGCACGCGCGCGCGGACAACCTGCTCTCCATCCTCGGCTCGAACGCCTTCTGCCGCGGCCTCGAGCAGGGTGCGGCCGCGATGATCCTGCTCGGCGACGCGGTCCACCCGGAGGCCGGGGACGCGCTCGCGCGCATGGACAGCTCCGTGCTGATGATGGACCTGGTGTTCGCGCTGAAGCTCCGCTTCCCCGAGCGCTTCTTCTACGTGGTCGGGAACCACGACAGCTTCTCGCCCGAGATCGCCAAGGCCGGCGTGCGCCAGAGCCTGCTCTGGTCCGAGCACGTGCGCGCGCTGCGCGGCGACGAGTACCACCAGGAGCTGGCGCGCTTCTACGCGCTCTGCCCGCTCATGGCCTGCTCGAAGGACTTCATCGCCTGTCACGGCGGCGCGCCGCGCGCGGCGATCACGCGCGAGCTGCTCGTCGGCGCGCGGCAAGACGAGTCCCTGGTGCGCGAGATCACCACGAAGCGCCTGCGCGGGCGCTTCGTCCCGGGCGGCTACATGCGCGCGGACGTGCGCCGCCTGCGCCGCGCCCTCGGCCTCGCAAACGACACGGCGTTCGTGGTCGGGCACCACCCGCGCGCCGATTTCGAGACGGTCTGGATGGACGTGGCCGGCACGCCGCACCACCACGTGGTGTACAGCGCGCGCGCGGAGCGCGCCGCGGTGTTCACGCGCGTGGCGGGGAGCTTCGTGCCGCAGGTCTATCGAGTGGAGCCGCTCGCCGAGTGGCTGACCCGCGGCGAAGGGGCGGCCGCGGGCGGGACTACGGCTCGTTGAAGCGCCGCGGCGGGCCGCCGTGCTCGGTGCGCAGGATGACCCGCAGGCCGCGCGCATGCAGGTGGCGGGCCACGGCGGCGTAGGCCTCGACCTGGCGCGTGACCAGGTCGGGCGAGAGATCGCGGTCGATGGAATGCGTGCCGGCCTCGGCCCGCGTGCGGCGCACGGCGTAGAGGAGCGCGGCGGACGGAAGCTGGAAGTCGAACACGTAGCGGCCGCGCCAGTCGATCTGGAAGACGCGGCGCTTCTCCGGCGGGATCTCGATCCTCTCCAGGTCGAGGGCGCAGGGCGCAACGGCGAAGTCAGGTTCCAGCACGGTCAGGCTCGCGGCGCGGCCCTGGACCGGCAGGCCGAGGTGCACCTCGCGCGGCCGATAGGCGAGCGCCTTGCTTCGCCACCAGCCCTTCTGCGCCAGGTCGATGTAGCCTTCTTCCGGCCAGCCGCGCAGGCGCGCCACGAGCGCGCTCTTGCCGCTGCCGGGCGGGCCGGTGACCAGGATCTGCCGCCGGCCCACGCCTTGCGGCAGAAGCACTCCGCGCACCAGCTTGCACTCGGAGATCTCCACCGTGTCGACGAGCATGCTCGGCCTCGGGCGGCGGCGCCGCGCGCCCGCGCGCAGGGTACCAGACGAGCGCGCCCGCGCATTGCCGCGCGCGCCTCGCGGGTGCTACCCTCGGCCTTCGTGCGGGCGATCTTCTCCACCGAACCACGAGCGGCGCGCGGGCGCGGCAGGCTGCTGCTCGCGGGCATCGCTGCGCTGCTCGCGGCCGCGGCCGGTAGCGGCCGGGCCGGGGCGGCCGAGCGCGCGAAGCCGCGCGTCATCCTGCTCGGCTTCGACGGCGCGGACTATGAGCTGACGCGGCGCTGGATGGAGTCGGGCGACCTGCCGAACCTCGAGCGCCTGGCCGAGCGCGGCGGCTTTGCCCCCCTCGCCACTGCCAATCCCGCGCAGTCGCCGGTCTCCTGGGGCGTGCTCGAAACCGCCTCCAACCCGGGGAAGACCAACCTCGGCGACTTCGTGCGGCGCCGCTTCGACGGCGATCAGCCCGTGCCCGTGGTCGCGGGCGTGACGCGCGAGGACGGCGTGCCCGCGGACGAGGTCGGGTCGCGCCTTCCTCTCACGGCCTTCGAGAGGTTCCTGCTGCCGCTCGGCGTGGCCAGGCGCCGCGTGCTGCCGCTGTCTCTTCTCGCCTGCGGCCTGCTGCTCGCGGTCGCGCTGCTCGCGCGCGTGGCGTTCAAGCTCCGCGCTTGGGCTTGCTTGGCTCTCGGCCTGGCCGCGGCCGGCGGCGGCGCGTTTTGCGTGAACCGCTTCCTGCTCGCCAGCCTGCCTGAAACCTATCGCGTGCCGCTCACCGAGTTCATGGGCCAGCGCTTCTTCGACGTGCTCGGCCAGCACGGCATTCGCGTCACCGGGCTTTCGACGCCGCTCGCCTTCCCGGCGCGCGCGCACGAGAACGCGCGCATCCTGGGCGGCCTGTTCACGCCGGACGTGAGCGGCGGCACGGGCGCGTGGTACGTCTACACGAACGACGAGTGGACTGTTCCCGGCCCGACGCGCTCGGGCGGCACGGTGATCAAGGTGGCGCTGGACGAGGATGGCGTGATCCGCAGCGAGATCCGCGGGCCGCGCGACTTCGCCGCCAGGCGCTCGTTGAAGGAACGCGGCAAGACGCTCGGCGAGCGCGCCGCGAATCCAGCGCTCTCAGCACCCGAGCGCGAGGAGGCGCGCGCGGCCCTCAGCGACCTGAAGCGCGAACAGCGCGAGGAGGGCGGCCAGAAGACCGTGCCCTTCGAGATCCGGCCCGACTTCCGCGCGCGCAGCGCCCGCATCGCCATCGATGGCGACGAGCAAGAGGTGGACGAGGGCGCCTGGTCCGGGTACTTCCGCCTGCGCTTCTCCTTGGCGCCGCTCCTGCCGGTCCACGCCATCGGCCGCGTCCTCCTGGAGCAGTGCTCGCTCGACGAGAGCGGCAACGAGCGCCTGCGGCTGTTCGTGCCGCCCGTCTCGGTCTCGCCCGAGGACCCGCCGCCGTGGCTGCCCATCTCCTCGCCGCGCGGCTTCGCCGGCGACCTGGCCGGCGCCATCGGCCTGTACGACACCGTGGGCTGGGCCTGCACCACGAACGCGCTCAAGGACGCGGAGACCTCGGTGCAGGCGTTCCTCTCCGGCATCGAGCATGTCTTCTCCTTCCGCACCGACATGCTCATGCACGAGATCGACCAGGACGACTGGGACGTGCTCTTCCACGTCGAGTACGCCACGGACCGCGTGCAGCACATGCTCTACGCCAGCATCGACCCGGAGCACCCGCGCTTCGGCGCGGCCGGGCCCGACGGCCGATTGCAGCGCGACGCGGAGGTGTCCGCCTTCGGCCGCTCCTTCCGCGTGCGGGACGCCATCAAGGAGACCTATTGCTCGATGGACCGCGTGGTCGGCCGCGTGCTGGAGCGCATCGAAAGCGGCGCGCTCGGGGCAAACGTCCACCTCATGGTCGTTTCCGACCACGGCTTCCAGGCCTACCGCTACGGCGTGAACCTGAACGTCTGGCTGCACCGCATGGGCTACCTGGCGCTCCTCGGCGAGGTGGAAGACGGCGGGGTCGCGCGCGGCCGGGAGAAGCCCCGCGGGTTCGAGGCGCTCGAGCAGTACGTGGACTGGTCGCGCACCCTGGCGTACTCCATGGGCCTCGGCAAGATCTACATCAACCTCGCCGGCCGCGAGCCGCTCGGCATCGTGCCGGCCGAGGAGTTCGCTCCCCTGAAGAGGGAGATCATCGACCAGCTCGAGGCCTTCGCCGACCCGATCGACGGGCACGGCCGCCGCCCCGTGTTCGCGCGCGCCTATGACGCGGCCGAGATCTACAGCGGCCCCTATCAGGAGGTCGCGACCGATCCGGCCTTCCTCGCCGGCTTCGGCGACATCATCGTCGGCGTGAGCGCGGGCTACCGGCCGTCCTGGGGCGCCACCATGGGCGGCTACGAGCGCGACACATCCGACCACTTCGGCGTGGGCACCAACGACCTGCCCTGGTCCGGCGACCACTGCGGCGTGGAGCCAGCCCTCGTGCCGGGGATCCTCGTCACCTCCTTCGCCCTGCCCGAAGGCGCCGCCCCTCACCTCATGAACGTCGCGCCCACCATCCTCGACATCTTCGGCGTGGACATCCCGGAAGACTGGGACGGCGCGCCGCTGCCGCGGCAGCCTCCTACGCCCTCTCCTCCCCGATGAGCTTGAGGAACCGCGCCACGGCCTCCCGGCCGTAGATCGGCTGCCGGTACTGCAGCGCCTTCCGGAACGCCCGGCCCGGCTTCAACCCGACCTGCACGATGAGGCGCCGAATGAAGAGCAGCTCATCCGTTGAGTCCGCGACCAGCCGCACCTCGTCTCCCTTCTTGTACTGCTGCCAGCCCTCCTTCGCCACGCGCTTCGCGTTCTGCTGCCGGACGTACCCGTTGCGCCGGAAATACCAGGCCAGAGCCCTCGCGGCCCTTCGCTCCTCTGCTCCGACCACTCCTCGGCCCATGTCCGTCTCACGACCCGACGCTCAGCCACCGGGACAGCCCAGCATACCGCGCTACCCGCCCATCGTCCTTCCGCGTTTCGGCGGCTCGAGCGGCCCGCCGGGTCAGCCGACCACCCCGCCATCACTCCACGTCGAACGCCCAGATTCGCGCCATCGGCACGACGGTCGCTGTGTCCGGAGACGGTCTGCGGATGACGATGTACGTTGGGTACACATCAACCTTCGTTCCCGGAGGAATCTCTCCCAGTCCCAAGCCCGAGTCGTGCACCACCGTCTTCAGCCCCCACGTCCTGCACTCCTGATCGCCACAGCCCGACGCCATCCCCCAGATCGTCGCAGCAAGCAACAGAACCCACGAATCCCGCCACCGCCTGCCGCCCGGCGCAGGCACGGGACTCCCGGTCTTGTCGAACTCGATACGTGAACCAACAAGCACTCTCATGTCAGCACCCCCGCCTTACGCCCCGGCTCAGCGGCGGCGCGCAGCGCCGTCCGCTGCAGCCGGCTGTTAGCCGCGCATCCGTGTTGGATGTTGTACCGCACAGCGCCTCCCATTACCCGTACCGAGGCGCCCGCCGCCGGCCGATCCGGGCTCGTGGGGACGGTCAAGACCGGCAACCGCCCTGAGGCGACCGGGGCCAGCGAGACCGAGCAACCGACCTGGGGCCGACGGCACCGCTTACGCGGCCTGGGGCGTGGAGGCGATGCCCAAGGCCTCGGGGCCGCCGCCCGAGAACTGCCCACGCGCCGTCCGCCGGCCAGTGGGCCAAGGGAAGGAGGCGACAGCCGATCGACCAGGCTCGGCGGAAAGCCCTGCCCTTTGCGCATCTCGTGTTTCCCCGCTGTCTCTCCTTTCATAACCCTCTCTCTGTCCGGCTAACGCTGGGCATCAGCCGCGGCGAGCTTTGCGAGCCGGCGGCTGCATGCCCTTGT
>DYIW01000164.1:6631-12883 GCA_020723465.1 Phycisphaera mikurensis | reverse complement strand
TGACCTACGGCCGCCTGCACGCGGACGTGGCAGCGGGCGAGCGCATCCTGCTGCAGGATGGTGCGCTGGAGCTGCGCGTGCTCGCGAGCGCGGCGCGCGGCGTGTCGTGCGTGGTGGAGCGCGGCGGGACCGTGTCCTCCGGCGCCGGCCTGAACGCGCCGGAGGCGCCGCTCAGCCTGCCCCTGTTCACGGCGCGCGACCGCCGGCACCTGCTCGCCGGGGCGGAGCTGGAAGTGGACGCCGTGGCCCTCTCCTTCGTCCAGGACGCGGCCGGCGTGCGCCGCGCGCGGCGCCTGCTCGTGCGCGCGGGCAGCTCGGCGCTGGTCGTCGCCAAGATCGAGCGGCGCCCCGCGCTCGACCATCTCGACGCCATCCTGGCCGAGGCGGACGGCGTGATCGTGGCGCGCGGCGACCTGGGAGTCGAGTGCCCGGCCGAGTCCGTGCCTCTGCTGCAGAAAGACATCGTGCGCCGCGCCGCGCGCGCGGGCACGTTCGTGATGATCGCGACGCACATGCTCGAGTCCATGATCGAGCAGGCCGTGCCGACGCGGGCCGAGGTCTCGGACGTGGCCAACGCCGTGCTCGACGGCGTGGACGCGGTCATGCTCTCGGGGGAAACGGCGCACGGCCGCTTTCCGGTGGAGGCGGTGGTGGCGATGGACCGCATCGCGCGCGCCGCGGAGAGCGAGGTGGCCAAAGGCGGCGCGGCCGAGCGCACGGGACCGGAGGGGGACCTGGCGGCCGCGCTCTGCCGCTCGGCGAAGGAGCTGGCCGAGCGCTGCGGCGCCGCCGCGCTCATCTTGTGCGGCGCGCGCGGCCGGGAGGCTGCGCTTCTGGCGGCGGAGCGGCCAGGAGTGCCGATCCTCGCTCTGGCCACGAGCGAGCGCCAGGCGCGCGCGCTGACGTTCCTGCGCGGCGTGGTGGCGCGCGCCACGCGGGCCGGACGAAAGGGACGGAGGGAAGACCCGCTGGCGGCCTCGTGCGCCGCGGGATGGCTCGCGCCGGGCGCTCTCGCGGTCGAGGTGCGGGCAGAGGACGCGGCCGGGGGTGCCGCCGGCACGCTGCGCCTGGTGCGCGCGCCGGCCTGGCCCGGGCCGGCTGATTTCGGGCGCGCTTCCCAGACAGGCTGCTAGACTGACGCGACTCGTTTCCGCTTGAAGAGACACGCAATCGGACCAAGGGAGCCTCGCTCCATATGAAGATCCACGAGTACCAGGCCAAGAAGCTCCTCGCGGAGTACGGCATACCCGTGCCGCGAGGGCAGGTGGCCCACACCCCGGAAGAAGCCAAGATGGCCTTCGAGCAGCTCGGCAAGCCGCTGGCTGTGGTCAAGGCCCAGATCCACGCCGGCGGCCGCGGCAAGGGCGGCGGCGTCAAGCTGGTCCGGTCGGCCACGGAGGCCTTCAACGCGGCCAAGGCGATCCTGGCCCGGCCCCTGATCACGCACCAGACCGGGCCCGAGGGCCAGCAGGTGCGCGTGCTGCTGGTGGAGGAGGGCTCGGACATCGCCAAGGAGTTCTACGTCGGCCTGGCGGTGGACCGGCAGACGGGCGCGCCGGTGCTCATGGCCTCGGCCGAGGGCGGCGTCGAGATCGAGCAGGTCGCGGCGCGCTCGCCCGAGAAGATCCTCAAGGAGACGGTCGATCCGGCGCTGGGGCTGCTCGGCTTCCAGGCGCGGCGCCTGGCGTTTGGCATCGGCATGCCGGCGGCCTCGCTGAACGGCGCCGTGCGCGTCATGTCCGGCCTGGCCAAGCTCTTCCTGGAGAAGGACTGCTCGCTGGCCGAGATCAACCCGCTCATCCTGGCGAAAGACGGCAGCGTCATCGCGCTCGACGCGAAGATGAACTTCGACGCCAACGGGCTCTACCGCCACCCCGACGTCATCGCCTTCCGCGACCTGCACGAAGAGGACCCGCGCGAGGTGCAGGCCTCGCGGCATGAACTGTCCTACATCGCGCTCGACGGCGACATCGGCTGCATGGTCAACGGCGCGGGCCTGGCCATGGCGGCCATGGACATCATCAAACTGCACGGCGGCATGCCGGCCAACTTCCTGGACGTCGGCGGCGGCGCCTCCATGGAGCAGGTGCGCGAGGCCTTCCGCATCATCCTGCAGGACGAGAAGGTCAAGGCCATCCTGGTGAACATCTTCGGCGGCATCATGAAGTGCGACGTGATCGCCGAGGGCATCATCGAGGCGGCGCGCACCGAGAAGATCGGCGTGCCGGTGGTGGTGCGGCTCGAGGGCACGAACGTCGAGCGCGGCAAGGAGCTGCTGGCGAAGAGCGGCCTGGCGCTCATCTCGGCGGCGAGCATGGACGAGGCGGCCAAGAAGGCGGTCGCGGCGGCCAGCGGGAGGGCGGCATGAGCATCCTCGTCAACTCCTCCACCAAGGTGATCTGCCAGGGCATCACCGGCAAGAACGGCCGGTTCCACACCCAGCAGATGGTCAAGTACGGCACCAAGATGGCCGGCGGGGTCACGCCCGGCAAGGGCGGCACCGAGATCGACGGCATCCCGGTGTTCGACACCGTGGCCGCGGCCGTGGCCGGTACGGGCGCGGACGCGTCCGTGATCTACGTGCCGCCGCCGTTTGCGGCCGACGCCATCCTCGAGGCCGCGGACGCGGGCGTGAAGCTGATCGTGTGCATCACCGAGGGCATCCCGGTGGTGGACATGATGCGCGTGCGCCAGCGCCTGCAGCGCATCCCCGGCGTACGCCTGGTCGGGCCGAACTGCCCGGGCGTGATCACGCCGGGCGAGTGCAAGATCGGGATCATGCCGGGCTACATCCACCGGCCGGGCAGCGTCGGGCTGGTGTCGCGCTCGGGCACGCTCACCTACGAGGCGGTGTGGCAGCTCACCTGCCTCGATCTCGGCCAGTCGACCTGCGTGGGCATCGGCGGCGACCCGATCAACGGCACGAACTTCATCGACTGCCTGAAGATGTTCCAGGCCGATCCGGCCACGCGCGGCATCGTCATGATCGGCGAGATCGGCGGCACGGCCGAGGAAGAGGCCGCGCGCTTCATCCAGGAGCACGTGACCAAGCCGGTGGTGTCGTTCATCGCCGGCCAGACCGCGCCGCCGGGCAAGCGCATGGGCCACGCCGGCGCGATCATCTCGGGTGGCTCGGGCACGGCCGCGGAGAAGATCAAGGCGCTGAAGGCCGCGGGCGTGACCGTGGCCGACAGCCCGGCGACCATCGGCGCGCACATGGCGCGCGTCATGAAGGAGCACGCGCGCCGCTGAGCGCGCGTTCGCTCGGGCAGCCGTGGACGGCGCGGACGAGCAGCGGGCCGCGGGCGGTCCCCTCGCGATCGAGGAGGATGAGCCCCGTCGCCGGCGCCGCGCCGCGGCCGCGCCGTTCCTGGTGCTGCTCGGGCTGCTGCTGCTGGCCTGCGCCTTCTCGGCGCGCATCCTCGCCTTCGCCGCCGAGCAGTTCGGGTTCGAGAGGCTGGTGGCAGGAGCGCTCGGCTTCCTATTCCTGTATGTTGCATGGGTGGCCCGCGAACAGGGCCGATTGCGCGAGCGCCTTCTCGACCTGATGGAGGAGGTGCTGAAGGTCTTCTATGGCCCAGATTTCCGGCGCCGGCGCCAGGCGGTCGACATTCTGGTGCGGGCGCTGGAGTCCGAGGACCTGAAGGTGCGCGCCACGTCCCGGGAGCATCTCGTGAGGCTCACCGGCGTGGACCTCGGCGCGGACGCGGCCGCCTGGTCGCAGTGGTGGGCGGAGCATCGGTCGACCTTCCGCTCGCCGGAGTCAGGAGAGAAGAGCCATGTTCGGTCCTGAGTCTCCGCTGCTGCTTTTTACCTTCCCCCACGGCCTCGAGTGGGTCGTCATCATCTTCATCGCCCTGCTGCTCTTCGGCAACCGCCTGCCGGCCGTGGCGCGTTCGGTGGGCAAGGGCATCACCGAGTTCAAGAAGGGGCTGAAGGACGCGCCGGACGATGCCGGGCCCGATCCGAAGCCGCCCGCGACGCGGGCCCCGGAGGGCACGGGCGAGCAGCCGGGCGGACAGAGCTGATGCGGCGCGGGTCCGGCACGGCGTTCAGCGCGAAGCACTGCCTGGCGGGAGTCGAGGCGCGTGGTTGAGCTTGCCGATTGCCTGGAACCGGTGGCGGCGGACCTCGACTCCCTGGACGCCTTCCTGCTGCAGGAGCTGTCCAGCGACTCGGCCGCGATCCAGGACCTGGTGCGCCACGTCGCCGGCTACGGCGGCAAGCGCCTGCGGCCCGGCCTGGTGCTGCTTTCCGCCCGGGCGTGCGGCCGCGAGATCACGCCGGTCCACCTGAAGCTGGCGGTCATCGTCGAGCTGATCCACACCGCGACCCTGGTGCACGACGACATCCTCGACGGCGCCAGCCTGCGGCGGCGCGTGCCCACGGTCAACGCCCTGCACGGCAACCAGGTCTCGGTGCTGCTCGGCGACTTCGTCTACGCGCGCGCCTTCGCCATGTCCGTGGAGCTGCCCACGCCCGCCGCTTCACGCGTGCTGGCGCGCGTGACGCAGGTGGTCTGCCGCGGCGAGATCGAGCAGATCTTCGACCGCTTCAACCTGACGCTCAAGGAGAGCGAGTACCTGCGCATCATCGAGGCCAAGACCGCGGAGCTCTACTCCGCCTGCTGCGAGCTCGGGGCGCTCTACGCCGGCGCGGACGCAGAGCGCATCGCCGCCCTGGCGCGCTATGGCCGCAACATCGGCATCGCCTTCCAGGTGATCGACGACTGCCTCGACCTGATCGGCGACGAAGCGGTGGTGGGCAAGTCGCTCGGTACCGACCTGGAGGGAGGCAAGCTCACCCTGCCGCTCATCCGTCTGGCCCAGGTGCTCGACGGCGAGGAGCGCCGCCGCCTGCACACCCTCATCCTGGACGAGGGCGCCCAGGACCGCCGCGCGCGCCTGCTCGAGGAGTTCGACCTGGGCCCGGCTCTCGACTACTCCTTCCAGCGCGCGGACGCGTTCATCCACCGGGCCATGGACGAGCTCAAGGGCATCGAGCCGTCGCCGGCGCGCGACGCGCTGCACAACGTCGCGGAGTTCGTGCTCTGCCGCAAGCGTTGAGCTATCTGCTGCGCATGCCGACAGCCGAGACGCGTGTCCATTGGCGCGCAGCGTGCCCCTTCCTGCTGGCGCTGCTGCTCTCTGCGTGCCGCGAGCAAGGTCGCGAGCACGAGATCACCGAAACGCGCGTGGTGCTCGATCCGGGCTACGACCTGGACGCAACCAGCGCCGAGCGCTTCGGCCTGGCCGCGAGGCAATGGAGCGCGCCGCCGGGCTGGAGCGAGGTGGCGCGCTCCGGCATGCGCCTGGTCACGCTGGCGCCGGACGCGCGGCCCGAGGCCGAGTGCTGGGTCACCCTGCTGCCCGGGGACGCGGGCGGCGTGGCCGCCAACCTGAACCGCTGGCGCGCGGAGCTGGGGCAGGCGCCGCTCACGCCTGCCGAGATCGAGGCGTTGCCGCGCGTCGCGGTGCTCGGGCGCGAGGAGGCGCTGCTCGAGGTCGCCGGAAGCTACCGGGGCATGGACGGCCGCGAGATCGGCGACGCCCTGCTGCTTGGCGTGGTCGCGCAGGCGGGCGGTAAGCGCGTGTTCATCAAGATGGTGGGCCCGCGGGAAGACGTCCTGGCCGAGCGCGACAACTTCCTCGCCTTCTGCCGTTCGCTGGAGATCGCGCCGTGACGGGCTTGCGCCGCGTTCTCTCGGCCGCCTTCCGACTGCTCGGCTCCACCGGCCTGGCCTGCGTGCTGCTGATCGTGCTGGCGCTGCTCACCTGGCGCGGGACGCTGGCCCAGGTGGACGTGGGTCTGCATGCCGCCATCGAGCGCTACTTCGAACCGTTCACCTTCCGGCAGGACGTGCTCGGCCTGCCCCTGCGTCTGCCCGGGGCCCAGCTCGTGCTCTGGATCCTGGCGGTCAACCTGATCTGCGGGGGGGTGCTGCGCGTGCGCTGGTCGCGCGCCAACCTGGGCGTGCTCGTGGCGCACCTCGGTGTCCTGCTGCTGCTCGCGGCCGGCTTCGTCGAGTTCCGCCTGGCCAAGCGCGGCGCGCTCAGGCTTTACGAGGGCGAGGAGGCCGCGGAGTTCCAGGCCGAGAAGAGCTGGGAGATCATGGTCGGCGAGCGCCTGGAAGGCGGCCGCTGGCGCGAGCACCTCGTGCCGGGCGCGCAGTTCGCCGACCTGGAAGCGGGCGCCGAGGCCGTGTTCCAGTCGCCGGCCTTGCCCTTCGACCTGGCCGTGACGCGCTTCCTG
>DYIW01000164.1:0-6618 GCA_020723465.1 Phycisphaera mikurensis | reverse complement strand
CGCCGGCCGACGCGGCGGGCGGCGCGGCCGTGGACGGCTTCGTGCTCGAGCAGCGGGCTCCGGAGAGGGAGCCCGAGCGCAACTGCGCCGGCGCACGCGTGGAGGTGCGCGAGAAGGCCACGGGCGCGGCGCGGCCCGGCCTGCTCTGGGGCGGGTTCGAAAACCGCCCGCTGGTCCTGGCGGCCGGCGGCAAGACCTTCGCCCTCGACCTGCGCCGCGAGCGGGTGCCGCTCGGCTGGTCCATCAAGCTCGAGCGCTTCACCAAGACCGATCATCCCGGCATCGAGATGGCGCGCGACTACCGCAGCCGGGTGACGGTCAGGGAAGACGGCACGGAGCGCGCGGTCGAGATCAGCATGAACGAGCCGCTGCGCCACGCGGGCTTGATCCTCTATCAGTCGAGCTGGGGCCCGCAGTCCGGGCCCGCGGAGCGCCGCCTCTACTCGGTGCTGGCCGTGTCGCGGAACCCCTCCGACCAGTGGCCGCTCTACGCCTGCTTGGTCATCGCCCTTGGCCTGGTCTTCCACTACCTGCAGAAGCTCCTGCGCTACAGCCGCGCCGAGAGCCGGAGGACCGCATGAACGGCCGCGCGCGCGGTCTCGGCGCGTGCCTCCTCGTGGTCTCGCTCGCGGTCTCGGCCCGCGCGCAGGCCGCGGGCGACCAGCCGGAGGCGCCGCCGGGCGCGGCCGCGCCGGCCGTCACGCGCACCGCAGCCTGGCCCGCCGAGATCGTGGACCTGGCCGCCGCGCTTGCCGTGCAGGAGGGCGGCCGCGTCAAGCCCCTGCACACCCTGGCCTCGTATCGCCTGCTGGCCATCAACGGCAAGCGCTCCCTGACGGTGCCCGCGGCCGGCGGCGGCACGGAGAGGCTCGGGCCGGTGGAGTGGCTCCTGGACTGCCTCTTCTTTCCGGAACAGGCCGCGGGCTACCCGTTCATCCAGATCGAGGACGTCGAGGTGCTGGACCACCTCGGCCTGGCGCACGCGGGCAAGAAGAAGCGCGACCGCTACTCCTACGCGGAGCTGCAGCCGGGCTTCTCCGCCCTCATGGAGAAGCTCGACCAGTACCTGCGCCTCGAGGAGCAGCGGCGCACGCCGGTGCAGAACCACGTCATCCGCCTGGCGCAGAACGTGCTGCAGACCTCCGCCTTGCTCGGTTTCCTGGAGTTTGCCGCACTGCGCTTCCCGCGCGCCGATTTTGCCGTGCTGAGCGCGCGCTTCCCGGGAGCGGAGAGCGTGGCCGTGAGCCGGGTACTCGGCGCCTGCGCGGACCTCCTGGCCGACTACCACGGCCTGGTCGAGAGCGGGGCCGCGGAGAGCACCGAGGCACGCCAGCTCGACGGCATCTTCGCCTTCGTCAACCGGGGCGCCTCCCGCTGGCGCGCGCTCGCGTTCGTGCCGCCGCCCGCGGGCGAGGAGGTGTGGCTGTCGCCCGCGGACGTGGCTGCGCGCGCGGCCGCGGGCGGCGCGGAGCTGGGCCCGCTGCTGGCGCCGCTCGCCCGCCTGGAACGTCTGTACGACCTACGCGCCGATCAGGCGGCGTTCGCCGTGGAGTTCGAGGCGCTGGCGCGCGACCTGCGCGCGCGCGCCGAGGCGCGCGGTGAGTATTCCGGCATCGAACTGGAGGTGTTCTACAACCGGGCCGACCTGTTCTTCTACGCGCAGTGGCTGTTCGTGCTCGGCTTCCTCATCACCATGGTCTCCTGGCTCTGGCCCAGGGGCGGCGCGCTCTACCAGGCCGCGCGCTGGTGGCTGGTCGTGCCCGTCGTGCTCGCCGCCTCCGGCATCGCCCTGCGCTGCGTGCGGCTCGGCCGGCCGCCGGTGACCACGCTCTACGAGACGATCCTGTTCGTCGCCACCACCGTGGCCGCCGTCGCGCTCGTCGTCGAGTTCCTGAACCGCCGCCGCGTGGCGCTCCTCGCCAGCGCGGCGACCGGCGCCCTTGGCCTGTTCCTGGCGGGCTGGTTCCTGGAGGAGCGCGCGCAGGACAGCATGGTCACGCTGCAGGCCGTGCTCGACACGAACTTCTGGCTGTCGGTGCACGTGACCACGATCAGCTTCGGCTACACCGCCGGCCTGCTCGCGGCCGCGCTCGCCCACGTCTACCTGGGCGGCAAGCTCTTCGGCCTGTGGCGCGACGCTCCCGCGCGCTACGGCGCCATCGCGCGCATGGTCTACGGCAGCGTGGCCTTCGGCCTGGTGTTCTCGCTGATCGGCACCATCACGGGCGGCATCTGGGCCAACGAGAGCTGGGGGCGGTTCTGGGGCTGGGATCCCAAGGAGAACGGCGCGCTCCTGCTGGTGTTGGCGAACCTGATCATCCTGCACGCCCGAGCGGGGAAGCACATCGGGGACCTCGGCACCTGCCTGGCCGCGATCGGGCTCGGCATGATCGTGGTCTTCTCCTGGTTCCACACCAACCTGCTCAACGTGGGACTGCACACCTACGGCCACGACCGGGCCCTGCACCTGTTCGTGTGGCGCTTCTACTGGGTGGAGGGGATCGTGCTCGGCCTGGGCTGCGTCGCCTGGCTGCGCGAGAAGCGCGTGTAGCTGGAAGTAGTGAGCGGAGCGATCGCGGCCGTTTCCCTTGCTCCCCGGGAGCGGATGGTACGCCGCCACAGCCGCTCCCTCCGCTCGGGAAACGCTGGCGCGGCGGGAACCGCCCGCGCCAGACGCTGGTAGGCGCTCGCGAGCAAGAGCCCGCTCCCGCCCCGGAATGGATGCACGCGTGGGGACACGCGGTGCGCGGATGCGCAGGGCCGCGTGGCAGATCCCACGCACTCAGCCGCGCCTGGACGATGCGGCTGGACGATCGGAGCTCACGCTCTTAGCTCTCGACTTCCAGCCGGGAGCGCGCCGCGGCCACGGTGTTGGCGAGCAGCATGGCGACCGTCACCGGGCCCACGCCGCCCGGGACCGGCGTGATCCAGCCGGCCACGCGCCTGGCGCTCTCGAAGTCCACGTCGCCGACGATGCGCGTACCGCCCGGCGCGCTGGCGTCCGCGACCTGGTTGATGCCGATGTCGATCACGGCCGCGCCCGGCTGGAGCATGTCGCCCGTCACCAGGCCCGGCTTGCCGGCCGCCACCAGCACGGCGCCGGCACCGCGCGTGTGGCGCTTGAGGTCGCGCGTCCCGATGTGGCACACCGTGACCGTGGCCAGCAGGTCGAGGAGCAGCAGCGCGATCGGCTTGCCAGCGATCTCGCTGTGGCCGATCATGACGACCTCCAGGCCGCGCGGCTCGCAGCCGGTGGCGAGCAGCAGGTCCACGGCCGCGCGCGCGGTGCACGGAGGGATCTCGGCCTCGCCGCGCAGCGTGCGTCCCAGGTTCGCCGGGTGCATGCCCTCGACGTCCTTCTCCGGCAGGACCGCGTCCAGCACGCGGCGCGCGTCCACGCCCTCGGGCAGCGGCCGCTGCACGATGACGCCGTGCACCCCCGGGTCCGCGTTCTGCGCGCGCACGAGCGCCAGCAGCTCCTCCTCGCGCGCACCCGCGGCCAGGGAGCGGCAGAGGAAGCGCAGGCCGACGCGCAGGGCCGCGCGTTCCTGGCCGCGCTGGTGGAGCGCGGCGGCGGCGTTGTCGCCCGCGGCGATCGAGACGAGCGTGATCGGTGGGAGGAGGTCGCGCAGGCGCTGGACCTCGGAAGCCAGCTCCGCCTCGATCCTACGGGCAAAGGCGCGGCCGTCGATGAGCTTCGCCGTCATGGGGGAGCGAGCATAGCGCGTGGCCGCGCCGCCGCGCTTCGGTTGCGGCCCGAAAACGGCCGATCTATCATCCAGTCGAGAGCAGGACCGCAGCTCATGGGCACGCGTTCTCACTGGTATTCGGACGAGGCGGGTCCGCGGCCCGGCGTGCCGCCGTTGCGCTCCTGGAGCACCGCGAGCCTGCTGCTCGCCGTCCTGGCCGCGGTCTTCATCCTGCAGCTCCTCACCGGGATCGGCCGCTACCTGGCGCTCGACATGGCGACGATCCAGCGGCCGCTCTGCTGGTACCAGTTCCTCACCTACGCCCTGGTGCACGACGAGAGCGACTTCGGCCACCTGCTGATGAATGGCCTCGTCCTGTTCTTCTTCGCTCCGGCGGTCGAGGAGGATCTGGGCGGGCGCCGGCCGTTCCTGGTCTTCTGCGCCGTGGCCGCGGTCGTGTCCTCGCTCTCCTTCGTGCTGGTCGAGGCGTTCTGCGCGCCGAACGGGCGCTGCCTGGTGGGGGCCTCGGGCGTGGGCTATGCCTGCCTCGTCGCCTTCGGCGCGCTCCGGCCCCAGGCGCGCGTCTTCCTGCTGGTCTTCCCCATGAGGGCCTGGGTGCTGGCGACCATCATCATGACGATCGCCCTCTACGCCACGGTCATGGGGTCGGGCGACGGCGTGGCGCACGTGGCGCACCTCGGCGGCGGCGCCTTCGGCTTCGCCTGTGTGCGCTACCGGCGCGTCCTCGACGGAGCACTGATACGCTACCGCCAGCAGCGCGCCTCGGCGGAGCTGAAGCGCCGCGGCGAGCGCAAGCAGGAGGTGGACCGCCTGCTGGAGAAGATCAGCAGGAGCGGGATCGGCAGCCTGACGCGCGCCGAGCGGCGCTTCCTCGACTCCGCCAGCCGCGACCTGCGCGGCCGCAGGTAGGCCGGGCGCACGGGGCCGCCGCGGTTCCCAAGTCGCGGCCGCCACGCGGCTTCGTTGACTCGCGCCACCGGGCTGCCTAGCATCGCCTCAGCTTCATCCGCCGACCTGGAATCCGCCATGAAACCCGCAGCAACACGTCTCGCGATCGCCCTCTGCCTGCTCTTCCTCGCGGTCCCGCGCGCCGGCGCGCAGACGTTCGGGGAGACCGAGCAGAAGATCCTCGACCAGTTCAGGCAGGCCGCCGAGCTGAACGACGTGCGCGAGATGAGCAAGCTCGCCCGCAAGTACCCGAGCGAGTGCGCGACCATCTACAACGAGCTCGAGTCGCGCATGGCCAACAACGACTCGATCGAGGCCTGGGACGAGATCAAGAGGATCGCGCGCGCCATCGACGACATCGACGGCGCCAACGTCTACGAGATCCGCATGAAGTTCGTGATGGGGCTGAGCCTGGAGCAGCGGACGCAGCGTGACGAGGCGCGCGCGCGCTACGACGGGTTGCGCAACGCCCTGCGCAACGCCAAGACCAACAAGGACCGCGACGGCGTCAACCAGGCCATCGAGCAGCTCCGCGAGCTGTCCGGCGAGTTCGCCGTTCTCGGCGACCTGGAGCACCAGTGCTACTGCCTGAGCGAGGTCGCCGGCGTCTTGAACGAGCGCGAGGAGCAGCTCGAGGCGGTGAAGCTCTGGGACGAGGTCGACTCCATCCTCACGGGCGCCGGCTACCGCCAGTTCAAGTTCCAGGGCGACGTGCAGCGCATGCGCGACTCGCTCAAGGCCCAGGGCTACGACCCGAACGCGCAGCCGGGCGAGGAGGCCGAGGCGACGCGCAACACCGGCACCACCTGGTCCAGTGATCCCGCCGGCCAGACCTACTCCGATCCGCTGCCGCTCAAGTGCGTCGAGGACGAGAAGCTGCCAACGAAGTTCATCACGCCGTCGTTCTGCTCCGGCGAGAACACCCAGGTGTGGCGCGACTTCACGCTCGTCGGCGACAACAAGCAGGTCACCTTCGCCGGCGACTTCCGCCCGCTCGGGGACACGTTCGAGGTGAGCCGGCAGGGCGTGAAGATCTTCATGCACCGCCAGGGCGCGGCCAAGCCGGAGGAGATCAAGGTCATCACCAAGCCGAACCTGGTGCGCGTGGACAAGGAGTACGAGGACTACCAGGGCGCCAAACAGCGCCTTGAGTACTCCTGGCTGGCGTGCACCGGCGGAACCGAGGAGGCGCGCTTCGGCCTGTCCATCAACTCGAGCCCGCAGCCGGACCAGTACGTCATCCGCTATCACCCCGCCTGCTACCTGAAGGGCAAGGTGCTCGGTCTGGACCTCATCGTGCTCGACGACAACGCCAGCGGCCGCTTCGGCGACGCGTACGAGCTCCCGGACACGACCTCGACCCTGGAGCCGACCTTCAGCTTCTGCGACGCCATGATCCTGGGCAAGGAGAAGGTCGCGAGCCCCTACTCCGAGTTCGTGTTCGTGGACGGCGCCTTCTACCGCATGACGCTCTCGCCCACGGACTACACCGTGCGCACGCGCAAGCTCGCCGTCGATACCGGCACGGTGACCCTGAAGTTCCAGGGCAAGGTCGCGCCGGCCTGCGTCATCCTCGAGGAGACGCGCGAGTTCAAGGGCGCCTTCTTCGCCATCGGCGCCGCGCCGGTCACGGTCCCGGTGGGGCTCTACCGCGTCTCGTACGGCATCGTTCGCAAGGGCAAGGGCCCGACGCAGGATTACTGCCTCATCCTGCCCGGCAAGTTCGAGAGCTTCCCGGTGAAGAAGGACGAGGCCAGGGTGGTGGAGCTGGGCGAGCCCTTCGCGCTCGACTTCCAGACCGAGCAGCTTCCGGGCGGGTCGGTCAAGGTGATCGGCCGCTCGGTGGTCGTGTACGGCAAGGCGGGCGAGCTGTACACGCACTTCTTCGACAACCCGATCATTCCGGAGAAGGTCGCCATGCGGGTCAAGGCGGCGGCGCCGCTGGCAAGGCGCGGCCCAT
>DYIW01000163.1 GCA_020723465.1 Phycisphaera mikurensis | reverse complement strand
TGCAACGGACGCGCTCCGTGCGGCTCCGCCTGCCGCGCCGCGCGCCTGCGCGTCTCATAGCCCGCGGCGGCGCGCCGCGCCCGGCGCCGCCTTCGGTTCCTTGCCCCTTGTGCCGGATCGCCGTTTTCTCTTACCTATTTCCCTTTGCCGCGCGCGGCGCAGCCGGAAGAGCCCGAACGCGCCCCGGCGCGGCGTTCAGCGGAGGTTCCCGTGCTCGAAGATCTGACACTGAGGAAGGCCGTCGAGTTCGCGGTCCGGACCGAGGAGCTCGGCGCCGGCTTCTACGGACGTCTGGCCAAGAAGTTCAAGGACAGCAAGGAGATGAAGGAAGTCTTCACCCAGCTCGCCAAGGACGAGGTCGTGCACGGCCAGCGCTTCGCCGAGCTGCGCGACAAGCTGCCCGAGGAGAGCGAGCCGGTCCAGTTCGAGCAGGCCCAGTACCTGCGCGCCATCGCGCTTTCCGACATCTACTCGGGCGACGAGGGGCCGATGAAGAACCTCGCGGCCCTGAAGACCACGGAGGACGCCCTCGCCCGGGCGTTCAACTTGGAGAAGACGACGCTCCTCTATTATGAGGGCATGAAGGGGCTCCTCGGCGAGAGCGAGATCCTGAACGCGATCATCGAGGAGGAGAAGCGCCACGTCGTCAAGGTCATGCAGTACATGATCACCGGCGCCAAGATGCGTGGACTGGACGACCAGCATCCCTGACGCCCTCCCGGCCGCCCGCCGCTTCACGCCCCGTAGGAGACTCCCATGCGCACGCCCGCGTCGCTCCTGGCCGCGTTCCTTCTTCTCTCCGGCGCCGTGCTGGCGCAGCAGGTGCAGGTGGAGAGCTTCGTCCTGGACAACGGGATGGAGTTCCTGCTCGTGCCGCGCGACACCCAGCCGCACAGCATCAGCGCCGGCTGGCTCGCCAAGGTAGGGAGCGCCAACGAGCGCCCCGGCATCACCGGCATCAGCCACTTCTTCGAGCACATGATGTTCAAGGGCACGAACACCATCGGCACGAAGGACGCGGCGCGCGACGCCGAGCTGCGCGCAGCGCAGGAAGAGACCTGGAGCCGCATCCTCGACCTGGTGTGGGGCGAGCAGTACCGGCGCTGGCGCCTCGGCGAGATCGCCGATCCGTGGGACCAGGAGTGCGCCAGCAGCGAGCTGCAGGAGCTGCGGCGCGTGCTCGCCGAACAAACCGCGGCGCAGCGCGCGGTCATCGAGAAGGACGAGTTCGACCGCATCTACACCGCGGCCGGCGGCACCAGGCTGAACGCCTTCACTTCCGAGGACATGACCTTCTTCTTCATCGGCCTGCCGGCGAACAAGTTCGAGCTGTGGGCCTGGATGGAGTCCGATCGGCTGCTCGACTCGGTGTTCCGCGAGTTCTACTCCGAACGGGACGTGGTCCACGAGGAGCGCCGCCTGCGCACGGAGTCCACGCCCACCGGCGTGTTCGATGAGCAGTTCGAGGCCATGTTCTGGATGGCTTCGCCCTACTCCTGGCCGGTCGTCGGCTGGCCGGCGGACCTGAACAGCTACACGCTGGCGGACGCGCGGCGCTACTTCGCCACGTACTACTGCCCGAACAACTTGGTGGGCGTCATCGTGGGCGACTTCGCGCCGGAGCAGGTGAAGCCGGTCATTGCCAGGTACTTCGGCCGGCTCGAGCGCGGCGCGCCACCGCCGCCGCTGGTCACGCTCGAGATGGAGCAGCACGCCGAGCAACGGCTCATCGCCGAGGTCGAGGCCGAGCCCCAGGTCGAAGTGCTCTACCACACCGTGCCGCATGGGCACGCGGACGGCTACGCCCTCGAGGTGCTCGCCTCGCTCTTGAACGGCCGCACCGGCCGCCTGCACCGCGCGCTGGTCGAGGGCAAGCAACTCGCCAGCCGCGCGCGCGCCGGCCAGAACGGCCGCCGCTGCGCCGGCGCCTTCGCCTTCAGCGCCACGACCAAGGGGGACGCCGATCCCGAGGAGCTCGAGGCGGCGTGGTACGAGGAGGTGAAGCGGCTGCAGGACGAGCCTGTGGGCGAGCGCGAGCTGGAGAAGGTCAAGAACAACTCCCTCGCGGACGACTACCGCCAGTTGCGCCAGAACTTCTTCCTCATGCTGCAGCTCGCGCGCAACGAGGCGCTGGGTGATTGGGAGCAGGTCAACGAGCGCGGGCCGCGGATCCGGGCGGTCACGGCCGAGGAGGTGCAGCGCGTGGCGCGCAAGTACCTGCGCCAGGAGAACCGCTCGGTGGCCATCTATCGGCGCAAGGCCGGCGCCGCGCCCGAGGACGCGCGGCTCGCTGCCCTCAGCGAGAAGCAGCGCGACATGGCCAAGAAGATGCTGGCACCCTTCGCCAAGGCGCCGCGCGCCGAGGTGGAGGCCGCGCGCGATCGGCTGGCTGAAGGCATCGAGCAGGCGCCGGAACAGGTGCGGCCGGTGCTCGAATACGTGCTCGAACGCCTGAAGGAGCGGCTTGCGACGGACGGCGCCAAGCAGGAAGGAGGCGGCTCATGAGCACGCGCATCCGGACAATCGCGGGACCGGTGTTCCTCTGCGCGGCGCTGGCGCTGGCGGCGCGCGCCGCCGTCGCCCAGAGCGGGGACATCCCCAAGCGGCCCGAACAGCTCGTCTTCGCCGAGCTGTCCTTCGAGCCGCCGCGCGCCGAGGAGTACCGGCGCGAGCTCGCCGGCGGCATCCCGGTCTACCTGGCCCCGAGCCGCGAGCTGCCGCTCATCACCCTGAGCCTGGCGTTTCGCGGCGGCGCGTACCTCGACCCGCCCGAACGGCGCGGGCTGGCCGCCCTCACCGGCGCGCTCATGCGCCAGGGCGGGACGGCGCGCCTCTCCGCGGACGAGCTGGACGAGAAGCTCGACCTGCTGGCGGCGCGCGCCGACGTGCGCGTGGGAGCGACCGAGTCCGGAGCCTCGCTGGACGCGCTCAGCATGAACTTCGAGGAGGCGTTCGCGCTCTTCATCGAAATGCTGCGCGAGCCCGGCTTCGACGAAGGCAAGCTCGCCATCCACCAGGCCAACCTGATCGAGCGCATGAAGAGCCAAAACGACGACGCGGCCGACATCATCGGTCGCGAGTTCGCCGCGCTCATGTACGGCCGCGAGCACTTCGCCGCGGTCGTGCCGACCAAGGAGATGATCGAGAAGGCGAGCGTCGCGGAGATGCGGGACATGCACCGCCGCATCTTCAATCCAGCGAACCTGATCGTCGCGGCCAGCGGCGACTTCGATCCCGAGGCGCTGTGCGCGCGCCTGGAGCAGGCCTTCGCCGGCTGGCCGGCGGGCGAGGCCCTGCCCGCGGTCCCGGCGCCCGCTTCCGAGCCCGAGCCCGGCATCTACCACGTGCACAAGGACATCCCGCAGGGCAAGGTCATCATCGGGCTGCGCGGCATCCGCCGCGACGACCCGGACGCGCTCGTCATGGAACTGATGAACGACATCCTGGGCGGCGGCGGCTTCACCAGCCGCATCACCCAGCGCGTGCGCAGCGACGAGGGCCTGGCCTACTCGGCCGGCTCGCAGCTCGACACCCCGGTCCACTTCCCGGGCGCCTTCGTGGTCTCGTTCGAGACCAAGAACGCCACTGTCCCGTTCGCCATCAGCATCGCCTTCGAGGAGATCGCGCGCATCCGCGGCGAGCTGGTCTCGGTGGACGAGCTGGAGGTGGCGCGGAACGGCCGCATCGAGGCCTTTCCCACGCGCTTCGGCGGCGCCGAGAGGATGCTGCAGACCCTCGTTCAGGACGAGATGACCGGCCGGCCCGTGGATCACTGGCAGACGTACCGCGCGCGCCTGCGCGCCGCGACTCCCGAGGACATCCGCGCGGCCGCGGCGCGCCTCCTCGATACGGACCGCCTGGTCGTGCTCATCGGCGGCGACTACGACGCGATCGCCGAGGGCGACGAGCACGCGACATTGCGACCGGAGCGCTGGGCCGAACTCGAGGCCGCGGGCGTCGCCGGCGGCCCCTTCCGCGCCTTCGTGGAGAAGTACGGCGGCGCCGTGCGCCATCTGCCGCTGCGCGACCCACTTACGCAGGAGCCGCTGGCGCGCTGAGCCGCGTCCGGCTTCACCACGCTTCGACTCAGGCCGGCGCGGCCACCGCGCCGATACTCGATGAGGCGTCCAACCTGTTCAGGGGCCTCATCATGCGCACCATCTCTGTCCTCGCGTTCACGGCGCTCCTGGCCGCGCCGGCCGCAGCCGTGGAGTTCGCTCCCAATCACGTGTTCGTGGCCCGCTCCTCGAGCGGCGTGGTCGAACACGACAAGAACATGAACTACTTCGGGACGCGCGGCTCCTCGGGAGCGACTGCGCTGGCCTTTGGGCCGAACGGCCACCTCTACGCCTGTTGCGGCGTCGCCGGCGTCGAGGAGCTGGACGGCAACGGCATTCCCGTGCGCTACTTCCTGGACTCGTGGCTGAACTACGCCGCCGGCATCGCCTTCGGCCCGGGCGGCAACCTGCTCGTAGCCGACATCAACAACGATCACCTCGTCGAGTTCGACTCCAGCGGCACGGCGCTGCGCCTCATCGGCAGCGGATCGAGCCTGGACGGCCCCTTCGGCATCGCCCTGGGGCCGGAGGGCCACATCTTCGTGAGCAGCAACAACAATGGCCGCATCGTCGAGTTCGACGCGCGCGGCAACGAGATCCGCGTGTTCGGCACGACCTATCTCAACCAGCCGCAGGGCATCGCGTTCGGCCCGCACGGCTACCTGTACGTCACCGAATACGGGACGAATCAGTTGACCCAGATCGATGTCCAGGACGGGTCCGAGGTCAGCTCGATCGCGGCGCCGAGCCCGCGCGGCATCTGCGTCGCGCCGGACGGGCGGCTGCGCGTCACGGATCAGGCCAACGGCACGGTCGTCACCTTCGCGGTCGATCAATGGGGGACCATGACCCAGGAGGGGTGGCAGTGGGTCGCGGGGTCGGGCACGACCGGCGGCATCGCCTACTCGCCCTTCCGTCTCAAGGTGGTGCTGAACAACACCTGTGAGAGCGCCTTCACGAATACGACCGTCAAGGAGAAGGGAACTCTGTCCATCTTCCCCGGAACGGGAACGGTGCTGCTCGACCTCAAGCCGCTCCTGAGCATGCCGTTCGTCGGCCACGGCGTGGATGCGTTCTGCTCCAGTCCGGGCAAACGCCGCCTCTTGCACGCCATCGAATTGCACAGCGCTCCGGCGCGGCACGGGGCGTCGACCATCTTCCTCAGAATCTACGGCAAGGTCGACGGAGCCGGGTTCTTCGTGGTCAAGGACGTGACGGGGGATTTCGCGCGCATGTACTTGGAGTGCGTGATCCGGGCGTCGATCAAGACGATCGAGAGACTGAACTGACGTGGAGCGGGAGGGCGCGCGCTGGCGCGTGCCCGTAGCAGAGACCGAGTCATGCTGACCCCGACCATTCCAGCCGAGCCCCAGGCACCGCCTGCGCTGCCGGCGCTCATGCGCGCGCTGGAGGCGGAGCCCCTTGCCTCGCTGGTGCTGAGCGCGACCGGCGATCCGCTGCTGTTCCTCGACGCTGAGCGCAGGGTCGTGGCGGCGAATCCGCTGTTCGCCGCCCTCCTGGACAAGCCCCTGGCCGAGGTGCTTGGGCGGCGGCCAGGCGAGCTGCTCGGCTGCGTGCGCGCCCCCGTCCCCGGGACCTGCGGCACGACGCAGTTCTGTCGCCACTGCGGCGCGAACCGTGCCATCCGTCTGGCGCTCGAGCAGAGGGTCTCGGCACTGGAGGAATGCCGCGTCCTCACGGACGGCCCGCAGGGGCCGGGCGCCTTCGACCTGGAGGTGCGCACCACGCCCTTCGAGCACGACGGCGTGCCCTACACGGCCTTCGCCGTGCGCGACGTGTCGGCGGCGAAGCGCCGCGCCGTGTTCGAACGTATCTTCTTCCACGACGTGCTCAACGCCCTCGGAGCGGTCCGGGGCCTCTTCGAGGTGTGGCCCGACCTGAGCCCGGACGACCAGAATGAGATGTGCGCCGACGCGCGCCGGCAAATCGAAGGGCTGGTGGAGGAAGTCCAGGCACACCGCGAACTCCTGGCCGCGGAGCGCGGGGATCTCACGCCCCATGCGGAAGACGCCGACGGCGCGGAGCTGGCACGCCAGGTCTGCGACCTCTACCGCCACCACCCGGCGGCGCGCGGCCGGAGCGTCGAGGTCGTGGAGGCGAGCGGCCCGTGCGGCCTGCGCACGGACAGGGTGCTGCTCGGCCGCGTGCTCGGCAACCTGGTGAAGAACGCCCTCGAGGCCACGGCCGAGGGAGGCGGCGTGGAGGTCTCCTTCCGCGGCGGCGAGGAGCCGGTCTTTCGCGTGCGGAACGGGGCGGTCATGCCCGAGGCGGTGCAGCGCCAGGTCTTCCAGCGCTCCTTCAGCACCAAGGGGGAAAGCGGCCGCGGCCTCGGCACCTTCTCGGCCCGGCTGCTGGTGGAGAAGTACCTGCAGGGCACGATCTCCTTCCGTTCCGAGCCGGGCCTCGGCACGGTCTTCGAGGTGAGCCTGCCCGCCGCGCTGCCCGAGCCCGACCCGCCGCACGCGGGTTGAGCCGGCTGCGCGCCAGCGCACCTCCCGCCGTTGCGCGCGGCCCGGAAAGCTCGTATCCTGGCTGCCCGCTTGGCGGGGTAGCTCAGTTGGTTTAAGAGCGTCGGATTCATAACCCGAAGGTCGCGGGTTCGACTCCCGCCCCCGCCACCAGACACAACCCCAGGGCGACGGGCCGACGGGCCCCTTCATCTCTGCTGTGAGGTGAGCATCTCCCTGATCTGGTCCACGATCAGGATGTCCTCGGCTCCCTGGACCGGGCTTTCCATGATGGCGCCGTGCTCGCGCAGGACCTTGAATCCCTCGTCCGAGCAGGTGTGCCCCAGCGCGCCGATCCGCCTGACGGAGTCGAGGTAGACAAGGAGCTCGTAGGGCTCGAAGATGTCCCTGATCTCGGCCACGAACCTCGGGAGCTCCGCCGCGAACTCGGGCCGCGTGGCGGCCGCGCGCACAAAGTCCACCAGCTTCTCCCCCACCAGGTAGCCGAGCGCCTGCTCAACCCCGTACTGCTCCCTGATCCCGCGGGCCGCCTCGCACTGGTCCTTCCAGATGAGGTGAAAGTCCGTGGCCATGGCTGGGCAGGATAGCACGCTCCTCACCGCCAAAGGCCCGTCCGGCGGAGTCTCTGCGACCCGGACCCTCCTGGAGAGGCACACCGAACTGCGCCAGATCGCTTGACGTGGCCGATAACAACACATAAGTTGTGATCATGGACTTGCAGCAGATTTTCGAACGCCGCGCGGGGCCTGCGCGAACCGCCGCGCTGGTCGCCTGGCTGCAGGGCAACTTCCGGGAAGAGGCAGCCATGCCGGTGCTCGTGGGAGGTGCGGCGCTGGAGCTGTACACCGGTGGAGCCTACACGACGGGCGACCTCGACTTCGTTGGCAAGGTTCCAGCGGAGGTCGCGGCCTGTCTCACAGAGGAGGGCTTCGCACGTCGCGGTCGGCACTGGGTCCACAAGGCTGGACAGGTGTTCGTGGGATTCCCTGCGGAGTTGCTGGAGCGGGACGAGCGTTCTGAGTGGTTGGTCTTGCACAAGCGGCGGATCCGGATCATCTCGCTCGAGGACCTGCTCGTTGACCGGCTGTCGGCGTGGCGGCACTGGCGGTCCCCGGTCGACGGCGTGAACGCGTTCCTACTGTGGCGCGCTCGGCGAGATCAGTTCGAGGCCAGGCGGCTGGCGCGCCGCGCCAGGTCGGCCGGAGTGGAGGCGGAGCTGCGCGCGTTACGGAGGTTCGCTCGGCGCTGGCGCGACACCGAGCCATCCGCGGAGGTGCTGGAGCGATGGGCCGGCGGAGGAAGATGAGCGAGTCGGGCAGCGGTCGGCCGTGGCGCCCGCGCCGGGGGCGGCCGAGGTCGTTCCTCGAGTGGAGCACGCTGCGCGGGTGGGGGAAGCTGCCGGAGGATGAGCGGGACGTGCCGGGCTACCTGCTGCGCCTGGCGCGCGAGGAAGCGGGCCTCAGCCAGGCCGAGCTGGGCCGGCGCCTCGGCATCTCGCAGCAGGCCGTGTCCCGGGCGGAGCGCTGGTCGTCGAACCCCACGGTCCGACTCATGCGCCGCTGGCTCGCCGCGTGCGGCCGGAAGCTCGTGCTCGACGCCGAAGGGGCCTGAGCCCCTCGGGGGCCGGCGCGCGGGGTTCCTCGTTGCCGAGCGGCCCGATTGTCTTCATGCTGGAAGCGCTCCCGGGCTATGGAGAGAAGTCGATGAAGCGAGAACGCACTCTCTCTGGCGCGGCGCTCGCCGCCGTGCTGCTCCTCCCCATCTCTGCCGCGGCCAGACAGCAGGAAGGCGCGCCGCAGCAGGACGATCCCGAGCTGGCGGAGATCGAGAAGATGGTGCGCGAGCGCTCGGAGGACCCGTTCAAGGCCCTGGGCCAGCGCGAGATCGAGGGCATCAGGAAGGGCTACGGTGAGAAGGTCTTCACCTTCTTCTTCGACGACGACCTCGTTCCGCGTCCCTACCTGGTCGCCGCACAAGTCAGCCGCAACACCGATCCGCAGACGATCGCGCGCCACTACGGCCAGATCCTCGGCTGCCTGCGCGAGCAGTTCTTCCTGCAGTACGGCGCCATGCTCGAGCTCAAGGAGATCACGCGCCCGGTCGTGGTGCTGGTCTTCGGCAGCCTCGACGACTACCTGGAGATCTCCAGCGCCAAACCGGAACTGGGCCTCTTCTACGTGCCGGGTCTCGGTGGCTACTTCAACCAGGCCACCGGCTTCCTCTACATGTGGGAGCAGCCGAACCTGTGGGAGGTGATGTTTCACGAGGGGACGCACCAGCTCGTCTTCCACGCCTCGGCGCAGTTCAGCAAGGAAGGCATGACCGCCTCCCCCTGGCTGCAGGAGGGCATCGCCGAGTACTTCGGCGGGCACGAGAAGGAGCTACTCAAGGAAGGCGAGGAATGGCGCTACCGCTTCACCTTCGGCGGGCTGCTCAAGGGGCGCTACGCCTCCGCGCGCAACGCCATCTACCAGCAGCGGGCGATGAGCGTGAAGGAGCTGGTGTACCTCGATCAACTGGAGTTCCTGAAGGTGCGCGCCGATCCCACCAAGGCCGACCAGCTCCAGCAGGTCTACGCGCTCGGCTGGGCCCTGGTGATGTTCTTGAACCAGGCGGGCGAGGGGCGCTATGCCGCCGAGTTCCGCGAGATCCTGAACGCCGAGGTGCGCGGGGAGCTGGACGGCGGTCGTTTCGGCGAGGCCCTGCTGCTCGAAGAGGACGAGGACTGGGCCGACTTCGACGCCGAGTTCCGCGCGTGGGTCATGAGGGAGCTGGGGAGCACGCGCTAGTCCGCTCGCGCCGGCGCCGCTGCTTCGTGGTATACTCGGCTGTTGTTGGCGAGGGGTGCGTCAGGAACCCAGTACCCCTGGGAGCAGGCAGGGCCTGGATAGGAGACTCGATCATGCGCTGGTTCGCCCCAGCCGCGTTCGCGGCTTCGCTGTGTCTTCTCCCCGTGGCGGCCGCGGCCGACTGCCCCGGCGATGCCGGCTTCGAGCTGCTGGTCGCGCCGCCCAAGGTGCCGATCGGCACGAACTTCGACGTGACGATCACCGCGCCGCAGGGCAGCATCGTGCTCCTGCTGCTCTCCGCCACCGCGGGCCCGACGCCCACGCCGTTCGGCACGCTGTGCGTCGGCCTCCCGCCCGCTGCGGCGGTGATCATCCCCATGCCGGCGCCGTCGCTCACGTTCTCACACTTCGTGGCCTGCGACCCGGCCTACGCCGGCATCCTCGGCTTCTTCCAGTTCCTGGCCATCGACCCGGCCAATCCTGGTCAGGTGTTCGTGTCGAACTCGCAGTCGCTCGAGATCATCGACGGCGCTTGTTCGGCCACGCCCGACCCGGGCGACTTCGTGACCTTCACCCAGGGCGGCTGGGGACAGCCGTGCAGCGGCAACAACGCCGGCTGCCTGCGCGACCAGCACTTCGGCGCGGTCCTGCCCGCGGGCCTCGTGCTCGGCGACAGCGACGGCGTGGACGGCGACGCGTTCTACGCCGTGCTGATCAGCTCCGCCAAGGCACTCGAGAGCTACATCCCGGATGGCGGAACGCCTGCGGTCCTGAGTCAGGATCACATCGACCCGGTCGCCACCGAGGCGGGCGTGTTTGCCGGCCAGCTCGCGGCCGCGGCCATGAACGTGGCCTTCGACGACGCGGGCATCTTCGATTCCACGAAGACCGACCCGCTGCTCAAGCTCAGGGACCTGGTCTTCGTGGCCAACGTCCACCCGATGATCCTCGGCATGACGGTCGCCGAGGTCATCGACGTGTGCCACGAGGCGCTCTCGGGCGAGGCCGTGGTTCCCGTCGATCTCGACGGCGACCTGGTCGGAGACGTGGCCATCTCCGACCTCAACGACGCGCTGGACGCCCTCAACAACGACTTCGTCGACGGCACCCAGGCCAACGGCTCCCTTGCCGTGCCTCACGTGCCATAACCCTTCTCACCTGTCCGATACCCGCATGGCCGGCCGGCGGCGTGCTCACCCAGAGCGTGCCGCCGGCCAGTGTTTCCGCCCGGCTCCCGCAGCGGCCAGCCCCCCGCTATTTTCTGGAATCCACATTTCCGACAGGCATGATCTGCCGATGACCTGACGGTGGCCTGCCCGGCGACCCGATCCGCCACCGGTTCCAGGAGGCAGCCCCTTCATGCAGATCGCGGCTCTTTCGCCCTGGGGATGGGCGCGCGTTGTGTTCATTGTTCTGTTTTCGAACGTCCCGGCAATCGCGCAAGTCGTTTCCAAACAACATTTTGAGACATCTTCCGCCGGCGCGTTGCGACTCCTGGACTGCTCCGAGCAGGACCTGACGGTCCCCACAGGCGCGCCCGCGGAGTGCGCGGTTCCGCTGGAGATCGACGGCGTCGAGTGCGCCCTGTTGCTCGAGAGGCGTTCCCTGCGCGCGCCGCACTTCCAGCTCCTGGCGCAGGACGCGAGCGGCCGGATCGCGCCCCATCAGGCACCTCCTCCCTGCACGTATCGGGGCAGGGTCGTCTCACCCGGCCGCCCCATCGAAGAGGACGGCGCCGTGGCCGCGACCCTGAAGGACGGCGCGCTCGCCGCAATCCTGCGCCTTGCGGACGGGTCGCTCCTCGGCGTCCAGCCTCTGCGCCAGGCCGATCCGCTTGCGCCGCCCTGCCGCCACGCCGTGTACCGGCTGGAAAACGTCCTGTCCGAAGGAGAGGTCTGCGGCGTGGTCAGCCCGGAGGAGCCCGAGCCGCGGACGGGAGAGGGGCCGGGCGGCTCGACCAAGGCCGCGAGCGCGCCGCTCGTCGCCGAGCTGGCGCTCGACGCCGACCGCGAGTTCCACGCACTCTGCGGCGGAACGCTCGCCGCCACGCTCGCGGACATCGAGGCGGTGGTGAACGGCGCCGAGGTCATCTACGCCACGGAAGTGGGCGTCACCTTCTCGATCACGACCGTGCTGGTGCGCACCGCGGAGCCGGACCCATATTCCGCCGGCGACCCGCTGCAGCTCCTCGGCCAGATCGAGACGGAGTGGAACGGCCCGCTTGCCGGGATCAGCCGCGACGTGGTCCACCTCTTCACTGGCAGGGACCTGGACGGCGCGACCATCGGCTTCGCCAACATCGGCGTGGTCTGCTCACCGGCGCACGGCTGCAGCCTGGCCCAGTCGCACTACACCACGAACCTCGCCTCGCGCGTGGCGCTCGCGGCCCACGAGCTGGGCCACAACTTCGGCGCGTCCCACTGCTCCGGGAGCAACTGCCACATCATGTGCGCGACGATCGGCGGCTGCGGCGGCGGGCTGACCGTGTTCGGCACCCAGGCCGATCAACAGATCGAGGCCTTCGCCGCGACCGCGCTCTGCCTCGCGCCCGCCGCCGGCCCTCTGCCCCTCCCCTTCGCGGACAACTTCGCGCTGCCGCAGGTCGAGTGGGCCCTGTGGGAAAGCGGAAGCGGCCTGCAGGTCGCAACGAACGGCGCTGAGCCGAGCGCGCCCTACTCCCTCGCGCTCGACGCCTCCGGCCCGGCGCCGGCGCAGCAGGACCAGATCGTCTCGATGCCGATCGCGCTCGCCGGGCAGGCGGGCGCGCGCCTGTCCTTCCAGGCGCGACAGAGCGGCGTGGAATCGGGCGAGGCGCTCGTCCTCGACTACTACGCGTCCTCGCAGCAGTGGCTCGAACTGACACGCCTCTCCTCGAGCGGCTCGCCCCAGTCGCAGTTCGCGGCGCACGAGCTCGTGCTGCCCGCGAACGCGGCGCACGACGCCTTCCGCCTGCGCCTGCGCACGGAGGTGAGCGACGCCACGGACGACTGGTTCGTCGACGACGTGCGGGTCGCGCCCGCGCCGGTCGGCCCGCCCATGATCTCCGCCGTCGCTCCCGCCGCGGTGACGGCCTTCGCCGGCGGATCGGTGACGCTGCAGGGCAGCGGCTTCAGCGCGCCGGGCGCGGCCGTCACGATCGGCGGCGCGCCGCTCGCCGCCTTCACCGTGATCAGCGACAGCGCGATCCAGTTCGACGCGCCCACGGCAGCGGCGCTCGGCCCGGCGGCCGTAGTGGTGAGCACGTCTCAGGGGAGCAGCGCTCCCGCCACCTTGTCGTACGTCCCGACCGATCCGCCCAAGCTCACCGCCTCGCCCTTCGTCTTCAACGGCCAGTCCCTGCTGCTCTCCTGGGGAGGCGAGCCCGGAGACGCGCTCTTCATCCTCTGCAACGTGACCGGCCAGACCCTGCCGTTTCAGAGCGGGACGCTGCTCGCGAACGCGCTCGTGGTGCCCTTTGGCGGCCTCAACGCCGTGGGCACGGGCATGCTGAGCGCGCCCATCAGCGGCGTGCCCATGGGCACGTTCCTTTACCTGCAGATCCTGACCGTGGATCCTCCCGGCCTGTACGCCGCGACCGCCAAGGCCAGCAACGTGGCCGCCACGGTCGTGCTCTTCTGAGGCACTACCTCAGAGCCTGAGCAGGAATCCCCCGCGGCCGCGTTGCGAGCGCCGGGGGGGC
>DYIW01000162.1 GCA_020723465.1 Phycisphaera mikurensis | reverse complement strand
GAGGCGGAGCCTCGACGGCCGCGAGCGGGCGTGCATGCCGGTCCTCCCGGACGGGGCCGAGCGCGCTCTCCGACCGGCGATGGGCAGGTTCCTCGGTAGCGTGGAGGCCTACTCCGGCGGCTCGGACAGGTCGTCTTCCTCGTCGCTCCACTCCTCGACCTCGTCCCACGTGACCCGGCCGTCGCCGTCCTGATCGAGGGCGTCGAACAGGGACGCGCGCTTTGCGCCGAAGTGCGAGGACAAAAACTCGATGCGGTCGACCGCGCCGTCGTCGTTCTTGTCGAGGGCGGTGAAGCGCTGCAGTGTCGGTGCGCCGCCGTCCTTTGCGCTCTTGCCGCCGCGGCCGCTGCCGCGCTGCCAGAGGGGATCCATCAGCTCGCCGTTCCACGCCTCCCACGCGGCCAGCAGCGCGCGCGCGTCTTCCGGGCGCTCCGCGGCGAGGTCCGTGGTCTCGCCCGGGTCGGCGGCCAGGTCGAAGAGGCGCGGCGCCGCGCCCTTGTTCGTGCGCACCAGCTTGAGGTCGCCGCTGCGGATGGCGAAGCGGTCGCGGTAGCGCCAGAAAAGGGTGTCGTGCGGCGGGCACGGATCCTGGCCGAGCAGCCAGGGCAGCAGGTCGACGCCGTCCAGGCGGTCCTCGGGCAGCGCCGCGCGCCCGGCCGCGGCGAGCGCGGTGGGTACGACGTCGAGCGCGCTCACCGGCTCGTCGAGAACGCGGCCCGCCGGCAGGGTCCCTTTCCATTGCGCGAGGAACGGAACGCGGATGCCGCCCTCCAGGAGCTGCCCCTTGAAGCCGCTCAGGGGCCGGTTGGAGGAGGTCGTCTGGCGCGTGGGGCCGCCGTTGTCGCTCAGGAAAAAGATCAGCGTCCGCTCCTCGAGGCCGTGCGCGCGCAGGCGCTCGAGCACGGCGCCGACCGCGCCGTCCAGGGCGGCGGTCATGCCGGCGAAGGTGCGCCGCTTGCTGTCCTCGATGCGCGGGAAGCGGGCCTCGTCCTCGGCCGCGGCCTGCAGCGGGCTATGCACCGCGTTGAAGGCCAGGTAGAGGAAGAAGGGCTCGCCGGCGTGGCGGTCGATGAAGGCCGCGGCCTCGCGGCCGAAGGCGTGAGTCAGGTAGCCGCTGACCTCGACCGGGTCGGCGTCGCGCAGGATGCGCTGCGGCCGGCGCTCGCGCGGCACGTAGCTGCTCGCCCCGGAGAGGAAGCCGAAGAACTCGTCGAAGCCGCGCGCGGGCGGGGTGAGCCCCTCGCGATAGCCGATGTGCCACTTGCCGACCATGCCGGTCGCGTAGCCGGCGTCGCGCAGGCGCTCGGCGAGCGTCGGCTCGCTCCGCGGCAGGCCGAAGGCGTCGCCGGCCGAGGACTCCGGGCCGGGGTTGGTCTCGAAGCCGAAGCGCTGCGGGTAGCGGCCCGTGAGCAGGCCCGCGCGCGTGGGCGCGCACACGGGACAGGTGACGTAGCCGCTGGCGAAGCGCACGCCGGAGGTCGCGATCGAGTCGATGTTGGGAGTCGGGACGTCAGCGCATCCCTGGATCGAAAGCTCGCCATAGCCCAGGTCGTCCGCCAGGATCAGGACCACGTTGGGCGGCACGGGAACGGCAGCGGCTCGCGCCTCGGCAGCAACGGTCCGCGCCGAGAGCGGCGCCAGCAGGACCAGAAGAAGCGTCGCGGTGCGGCTCATGTCGATCATGACCGGGTATTGAACCACGGCGCCGCGGCCGAGTTGCGCCGGGCGCGGGCTCGGGTGGAAGCCTTGGACGCCCGGCTTCTCCGCGGCGCAGGTATAGTGCGGCCGCAAGCGTGGCAGAAGTGAAGTACTCGGCCGTCGTGTTCGACCTTCTGACCGCCCTCCTCGATTCCTGGTCGCTGTGGAACGAGGTGGCGGGCTCGGAAGAGGCCGGCCTCCTCTGGAGGACGCGCTACCTGGAGCTGACCTACCAAGCAGGCGCCTACCGCTCCTACGAGGGCATCATCCACGAGGCCGCGGCCGCCACGGCTGTCCGGGCCGCGCGCGCGGACGAGCTGATCCGGCGCTGGGGCGAGCTGCGGCCCTGGCCGGAGGCGCAGCAGGTGCTGCGTGCGCTGCAAGAGAAGGTCCCCGTCGCCGTGGCGACGAATGCCTCCATCGCCCTGGCGCAAACCGCCGTCGCCGCGCTCGGCGTCCCCATCGAGACGGTCGTGACGGCGGAGGAGGCGGGCTGGTACAAGCCGGACCCGCGCCCCTACCGCATGGTGCTGGAGCGGCTGGGACTCCCTCCGCAGTCCGTGCTCCTCGTCGCCGGATCGGCGGGTGACGTGCCCGGCGCCGCGGCCGCGGGCATGCCCGTCTTCTGGCACAATCGCCGGCGCCTGAGCGCGGCGGACGCGCGCGTGCGGCCTCGGTATGTCGCGGAGTCTCTGCTGCCGCTTCTGGATCTGGTCTGAAGCGAGGCAGGGGCCAGCGAGCAGGAGGTGAGGAATGGCGTCGCAGAACGTGGGCGAGGAGCTGGTCGGGGCGTACCTTCAAGCGGTGAGGGGCTGCGAGTTCGTGGCGTACAACGTGCACACGCGGGACAGCCAGGGCGAGGTGGACGTGGTGGCGATCGACATCGACACCAAGACGGTCTACCTGTGCGAGGTCGCGGTCCACATGGAGACGGGGCTGCTGTACGTGAAGGGCGGGCAACCAGACAACGTGCCGAAGCTGGTGGCGAAGTTCGAGAGGGACGTCGCGTACGCCCGCAAGTACTTCGCGGACTACAGGAGCGTCTTCATGTTCTGGTCGCCGATCGTGAAGGGCGCCGGACCACGCGCCAAGCACAACCAACTCAAGGACGTGAAGGAGGTGAAGCGGCGGCTGCGCGAGCGCGGCGTGGACCTGGAGGTGGTCGTGAACGCTGACTTCAAGAAGGCGATGGACGAGATGAGGGCCGTCGCCCTGAAGGAGACGAAGGAGATGAAGTCGCCGGTCATGCGGCTGTTCCAGATCGAGACGAAGCTGGCGAAACACCTTGGTGCGACGGGATCCCGGCGGGGCGAGGACGGAGCGGCGCGGGGATAAAGGGTGGTTCGAGATGCAGTGGTGGACATGGGCGACGGGCAGGAGCTGGAGCGGGCCGTGCGGCGGGAGGCGCCGCGCTCCTTGCCGGCGGGCCGTGAGCGCGCTTGTCTGCGTGGCGCTCGCGGCTGCTGCCCTGGCCGGCGAACAGGAGCAAGAAGAGAAGCGCAGGGTCGTGCTGCCTTCGGTCTGGCCGGAGGGAACGAAGTACGACCTGATCATCGAGAAGGGGCGGCGAGATTACGAGGAGGAGACGCTCGTCAAGCAAGGGTGGTCGACCTCGCACGTCGCCGTCGAGGTCGCGCGCGCGAGCGCTGAGGGATACCTGCTTCGCTGGACGTTCATCCGGACTACTCTTCCCAAGCAACTGGAGTGGCTCGAGCCGGTGGCCTTCGCCGCGAGGATCACGGAGGGCATGGTCCTGGAGCTGCGGGCCGACGAGTTCGGGTGCGTGGTGGGCCTGGAGAACGTGGATGAGGTGCGCGAGCGCGTGAGGCAGGTCATCGAGCTGATGCGCTCCTCGCTGCGTGCGTCCGACCTCGGCGAACGGGAAGCGCAGGCCGTGTTCGATTCACTGGCCGAGCAACTGCTGGGCCAGGGCATGGAAGCCATGGTCATCAACGTGGCGAGGCTCTTCACCCTGGCCTCGGGCGGAGCGTTCGTTCTGGGCGAGGAACAGGCGTACGAGGATGCCCTCCCCTGTCCCCTCAACGGCGAGCTGATTCCGAGCAAGGCGGCCTTCCTGCTGGAGAAGGTGGACGATGAGACCGGCAGCGCGCTCGTGACCTGGCGCCAGCGCATGGACCAGGAGAAGGCGACGCAGGTGATCGGGCAAGCTCTCGCGGACCTCGCCCGCAAGGCGGGTCGCGATATCTCCGAGGGACTCCAGGAGTACACGCTGGACGTCCGCGACGAGGCGCGATTCGTCTACGACCTGGCCACAGGGATCCCGATCTCGGTATCGCATTCGCGCGACATCCAGATCGGCCCGAAACGCCGTGTCGACTGGCTCCGGTTCGTCACGGTGCAGGCGAAGTGACGTGCAGAGAACGGCATGAAGCGGTGGATCGTCCCGACTCTCGCCATCCTGGCCATCAACGTGCTGGTCGCCACGGTATTCAAGGCGACGATGGACGGTTTCTTCGCGAGGGGTAGGCCGATACTGGACCCGCTGCTGCTTGTGGCGTCTCTCGCGGCGCTTCCGGTCGCGGTGGTGCAGCCGTGGATGGTCGTGGCGGGGAAGACTCTCGGAGGAGTCCTCGGCACGGCCCTCCCGACGACGTGTCTCTCGGTTCTTATCTACGTGGGTGCGAATCGAGGCCGGTGGCTCGCGACGGCCTGGCGCGGCACGGCTTTCCTGAGGACCTGGAAAGCGATCGCGATCGTCGGTGCGGCTGTCGTCGTTCTGCTGGGCTACGGTTTGGCCAACCACGTCGATTTCCCGGTGCGCAGTCCGGGCGTGCCGTTCGAATTGAGGCGCGTGGTGGGGGCCCAGGGGATCACTCCCAGAGATTCTCGGTACTACCGGTTCACCCTCTTCATTGACTCGGAGGCCATCTGGCGAGCGACGGTGTCGGAAGGGGAATTGGTCTCACTCGCTCAAGCCCTGGACATGCACCCACAGCCAGCGAGCGAGGTGAGCGAGGCCTTTCTGGACATGCCGCCTTACTGGTGGCGTCCGGTGCTCTCGGCTGGAGTACGGGTGCTGTCCACCGGGAAGTTCCCGACGGAAGGTCGAGGCCCGGATGGGTTTCACGTACTCGCCGTGTGGAACCGGGATGATCGCGTGCTGTACATGTGGGTCAAGAACCAGACGTTCTAGGTCGTGCACGTGGCAGGGCGTTGAGAGAGCGGCATGAAGCGGTGGATCAGCGCGGCCCTCGCGGCCTTCTCGGTCCTGGCGGCGGGCGTGCTGGCGTTGGTCAGGGCATGAGCAGACGGGCGCAGAGGCCTCGCGCCGGAGGCGGGATCCGGTGAGCGCGTGGGATTCCAGCGCCCTGGGCTTCTTCACCGAGAACATCCCATCGTGGCAGGCGATCGCCGTGGGCGGCCCGCTTGGCCTGGCGTGGTCGCTCGTGTGCCTGTGGGGCGCGGGCCGGCTGAAGGCGCGCGGCGTGAGAACGGGCTACACACGGAAGCTGTTCCACTTCCTGATCTTCGGCACCGTGGCCGCGCTGGAGTGGCGCCTGGGAACTCGCGCGGTGTGCCTCTTCGGCGGGATGTGCAGTCTGGTCGTCTTCTTCGCCGTGTGGCGCGGTTCGGGCAACGCGCTGTACGAGGCCCTGGCCAGGGAGAAGGACGAACCGCACCGGACCTACTTCATCCTCGTGCCCTACTTCACGACCCTGGCCGGGGGGCTGGCCAGCAACATGCTCTTCGGCCCGATCGCCATCGCCGGCTACCTCGTGACCGGACTGGGGGACGCGATCGGCGAGCCCGTGGGGGCGCGGTTCGGCCGACACCTCTACCGCGTGCCGTCGCTCCGGTCCGTTCCCGCCACGCGCAGCGTGGAGGGCTCGGCGGCCGTGTTCCTGATGTGCGTGGTCGCGCTGCTGCTGGCCGCCGCCGTCTCGCCGGACATCGCCATCGCCTGGCGCGGCGCTCTCAAGGTGCTGCTCATCGCCGCGGCCTCCACCCTTGTGGAAGCCGTCTCGCCGCACGGTTGGGATAATGCAACCATGCAGATCGTGCCCGCGGGTCTGGTCTGGGTGTGGCTGGCGTGAAGTGCCACGGACCGGCGCGCGGGCCGGAGGGCGGCGGCGATGAAGTACAAGTCGAAGAAGGCGCTGCTGGACGACATCCGCACGGCGCACGACGCCCTGTGGGAAGCGCTCGGCGCGATCCCGCGGCCGCGCTGGCGCGAGCGCGGCGTGTGGGGCGACGGCTGGACCGTGTGCGACCTGGTGGCGCATCTCGCCGAGTGGCACCGCCTGTTCCTCGGCTGGCACGAGCAGGGGCGCAAGGGGAGGACGCCGGCCATGCCCGCTCCCGGCTACAAATGGAACGAGACGCCGCGGCTGAACCGCGCGATCTGGAGGAAGCACCGCGCGCGCACGCCCGCGGCCGCCTGCGCGGACTTCGCCGCCGGGTATCGCCGCATCCTGAAGCTGGTCGAGTCCCTGTCCGGGCCGGAGCTGCTCGCTCCCGGCCGCTTCGCCTGGACCGGAAAGCATTCCCTCGCCACCTACCTCGGCCCGAACAGCGCCAGCCACTACCGCTTCGCGTTGAAAGTGATCAGGAGGTGGAGGAACGGCGTGAGGGTCTTCAGGGGATCGCGGGAGCATCCGGCTGATCAGTGCGAGGCGGGCGACCCGCAGAGAGAAGACGAGCTATGAAGAGAAGGACAACTAGGAAGCCCGCGACGTCCGAGGTTCGGGAGATGCGCCCGGAGTACGATTTCTCTGGTGGGACTCGCGGCAAGCATGCCCGGCGCTACGCGGAGGGCACCAACATGGTGCTCATCGATCCCGATGTCGCCGAGGTGTTTCCAGACTCGGCTGCGGTGAACGAGGCACTGCGGGCCCTTCTGCGAATCGTCCCTGGTCGGCGGAGCCGGAGAGCGCGGGCCACCCGCAAGGGCACGACAAAGCGATGAGGCCGGTCCCCGCCGCTGCGCCGGGCCGCCGTCACTCGAGCGTGACCGTGCCCACGGCCGCGGGCGGAACCGGCGCCAGCGTGACCTTGTAGTCCGCGCCCTTCTTCCCGGTGAGGATCACCTGGTGCCTGCCGGTCGCGGACAGGGGCACGTCCGTGGCGTAGAGGCGCACGCCGTCGTTCCACAGATAGGGCGAGACGTCGATCTCCGCGCCGCCCGGACCGGTGATCTCGAGCTGCGCCGGCAGCGCCGCGCCGGCGAGCGGCTTCACCGTCACGGACAGGAGCGTGTCGGCCACGGCCAGGAGGCTGACCTTGGCGGTCAGGTTCTTGCCGATCTCCACGGTCTTCTCGCGCGCCGAGGCCGCCCGCGTGACCCGGTGGCTGGTGAGCAGCTTGAAGTGGCCGAGGCCGCCTTCCGGCCCCAGGATGCGCAGCACGTAGGTGCCGCTCTTCTCGATCTTGTACTTGAGCCTCACCGGCCCTGCGCCCGGAGCGGGCACGGTCTTGGTCCAGCCGCGCAGCATCGCCTCCCCGGCGTCGAGGATCTCGATGCGGATCCGCTGCAGGGCGTTCCCCTGGAGCGGCGCGTCCACCGCCACGATCTTGATCTTCAGCGTCTCGCCCTTGGTCGCCTCGAACAGGCCGTGGTCCTCGTCGCTCGGCGCCACGATCTCGCCCGTGAGGCCCTGGCCCGGATGGAAGCGCCGCGGGCCGTCCACCAGCACGGTCAGCACCTCGGACAGGAACTCGACGCCGTCGATGGCGCCGCTCTCGAGGTTCCAGGCGCCGCCCCAGCCGGGCGCGAGCGTCACCGCCGCGAAGTGCACCGGCAGGTCATAGAACTCGGTCAGGTTCGGGACCGTGAAGGTCGCGTCGGCCTGGCCGCTCGGGTCGAGCGTGCCGGCGATGTGGTTGAACACGGGCGACTCGGGATAGGTCACGGCGAAGAGCATCATGTCGTCGACCGCGAGGTCGAGCGTGCGCGCGCCGTTCACATTGAGGGGCGGGGCCGTGCCGAGCGACGGCAGGATGAAGTAGAGCGAGCCGTCCATGCCCGGCGCGTCGAGATGCAGGTTCACCGCCTGCGTCAGCGCCGGATCGCCGCTCGCCGTGAGCGCCGGCATGCGGAAGACGCGCGCGTACGCGTCGCCGCCGCCGCTCGAATCGTGCCAGACCATGATGAGGCGTTCGCCGCTCTGCGTGAGGCACGACTTGCCCTGCGTCTGGTCGCCGGCCGTGTTGCTGTGCGCCAGCGTCTCCCCGGAGAGCGCCTGGCCGAAGCGGTCGAAGCGCCGCAGGCACACGTCCCAGTCGCCGCCCGCGTCGCTCTCCCAGGTGACCACGAAGTTGCCGGTGTAGTCCATGGTCACGTGCGGGTCGCGCTGGTCGCCGGCCGTGACTTCCGCCACGGCGAACTGCGCGCCCTTGGCGAATCCGTTCGCGTCGAACAAGCGCGCGAACACGCCGAAGCCGTCGCCGTCCGTGCCGCTCTCGTCCTGCCAGACCACGACGAAGTCGCCGTCCGCGTCCATGGCCACGATCGGGTCGCGCTGCATGCCGGCGGACGAGCTGTTCACCAGGAACTGCGGCCCGAGCGCGACGCCGTTCTGGTCGAAGAGACGCGCCAGCACCTCGCGCGGCTCGCCCGTGGCGCCGCTCGCGTCGACGAACGCGCAGACGAACAGGCTATCGCGGCTGCACGAGACCGACGGGTCGATCTGCGTGGCCGTGCTCGGCTCGTTGATGAGGAACTCTGCCGTGAGCGCGTTGCCCAAGCGGTCGAAGATGCGCCCGATACAGCCGACCGACCCGTCCGTGCCCGAATCGCCCCAAACCACCAGCACGCGGCCGTTGACCATGAACGCGGCGTGCGGTTCGAACTGGGACTGGGTCGTGTTGACGTTGAGGATCCGCTCCGCGGCGAGGGGTGCGCCGTCGCTGCCGTAGAAGCGGCCAGCCGCACCCATCTCGAAGCCGTCGTTCCCGTGGCGGTCGCTGTAACAGATCAGGAAGTCGCCCGTGGCCGGGTTGCACTCGAGGTACGTTTCGTCCTGCGTGCCGCTGGTGAGCGTTCCGTTCACTTGGGTGTCGTTGCCGAGCGGGTTGCCGTCGCGGTCGAGCCGGCGCATGTAGATTTCGCCCAGCGCGTAGGAAACCACGAAGTTCCCCTCATCCGTGCAATCCACCCAGATGTCGTGCTGGTCATAGGCGGTGTTGCTCGTGACGATGAACTCGGGTGCGAGGGCGGCGATCTCGCCGCCCTGCGCCGATGCGGCATAACCTGCCGCGCACAACATGGTTGCGACGGCCCAGCGCATAGTTGTCTCCCGGATGCGAAACGTTCGGGCGCTTCGATCCCTCTCCTTCTGGAGGGAAGAGTACCCCATGCCCGGGGGGAGGGCAAACGGGACGCGCCCGCGGGCGCCGCCAGGGCGGCGCGCCGGTTACTCGCTAACATGACCGCGTGTACTCCACGGCGGCCACGACAGGCCGCGGACGCCGCCGGAGAGGAAAGGACCCAACATCTGTCCGACGCTCATATAGCCACGTTCGCGGGCGCGTGACAGGGAAAGGGGCTTGCGGTCCTTCCCTCCTGGTCGTTCCGGGGGAGGCGCCCTCGCCGTGAGGGCTCGCTGTCTCTTGTCGTCGTGGCGGCGGCTTGAACCAAAGGGGTTCGTCATGAGTTCTCTGTCCGCTATCTGCTGCGTCCTCGCCGCGCTTGCCGCGCAGGGTCAGGGCGAAGCGCCCGTGACCCGTTCGTACGACGTCGCCGATCTCATCGGCCGCTGTGCGGCGGTGCCCGACGTCCTGCACGCGTTCCCCTACTGGGAGGGCTCGGGCCTCGCCCAGGAGTCGTTCGGGGCCGGCGATGAGCTTGCGCCGCCGAGCGTCGCGGACCTGGCCGGGCTGGTGCGTGCCTGCGTCTGCCCGGAGGGCTCGGAGGAGGACGCGGTCATCCTCGCCGCGGATGAGGCGCTCGGCCCGCTGCTCGTGAGCGCGCCCGCGCGCGTGCACGCAACCGTGGCGGCGCTGCTCGCCGCGCTGCGCCAAGGCGCGGGCGCCACGCGCTCGCTCGAGGCGAAGGTCATCGCAGGCATCGGCCCCGGAGCCACCGCCGGGGTCGCGCTGCTGAGCGTCGCCGAGGCGGACCGGCGCATCGACGAGGCGATCCGCGCCGGCGGCGCGCGCATCGCCCGCGCCGGAGCCGGCGGGCTCAGGGAAGGCGCGGTCGCGCGCATCGAGGCCGTGGACTCGGAGCTGTTCCTGTCCGACTGGGACGTGGAGATCGCCCAGGCAGGCGTGATCTCCCAGCCTATCGTCGAGACCTGCGACGCCGGTCTCGTGCTGCTCGCGCGCGGATCGCCTCTCGCGGACGCGACCCTGCTCGACCTCGCGCTGCGCTACTCCGTCCCGGCCGGCCCGCCGCTGCGGCGCACGCTCAAGGGGCTGGAGACCATCCGCACCGAACAGGCCATGGATCGCCGCTACGTGGATCTCATGGTCGAGCACCCGCGCCTGTCCTTTGCCACCTTCGCGGGCACGATCCTGATCCCGGACGGCATGGCCGTGTGGATCCCGTTCCGGCTGCGCGTGGAATCGGCCGAGGTCGAGTGCGTGTTCGACTTGCGCTTGACGGGCGCGCCGCGTCAGCCCCCGGGACTGTGCGAGCTGCCCGACCGCGATCCGGAGGACGGCGAGCCCGGGCTGTCCTTCCTGCTCATGAGCGGCGGCATGTATGGCGAGGGCGTGCGGACCTCCCCCTTCGAGCTGGACTGCTTCGAGTCCGTTTCGGGCCGCGAACGCAACATGCCGGCCTTCTCCCTCGAGGGCTGGGCCGGGCAGGCCGTCGCGCGCCTCCAGGCGCTGCTCGAGCTGGTCGTGGCGGACGTCTACGAGCACGCCGGCGGAACGATCCGGCCGCTCGGTGCGCGCCTTGCCCTGATCGCGCCGCGCGAGGTGGCCGCGCGCGCTGCCGAGGTGGCCGCGGCGCTCGGCCGGCCGCCCCAGGCCGTGCTGGTGCATGCTCGCGTGCTCCGCGGCGAAGACGAGGTCGTGGTCGAGGCTCGCGCGCCCGCTGTCCTGGGGCGGCGCCTCAGCCTTTGGTCCGGCACGCAGGTGAACCTGCTGCGCGACTGGGACGTGGACGTGGCCAACGACGCGTCGATCTCCAACCCCAACTTCTCGGCGAGCGTGGACGGCTGTGGCATGGAGCTGCTCGTCGACCGTCTCGATGACGGCGCGTACTCGCTGCGCCTGCTGGGCAAGGTCAACCTGCACCGCGGAGAACTCATGACCGAGCAGGGTGGCGGCAACCACAGCCCGACGTACGAGAAGTACCGCGTCGAGTCGCTCTTCGTCGACGACGCGCGCGTCGTGCCCGCGGGCACGGAGCCGGCGGTGCAGCGCTGGGGTGGCGACGACTTGCGCGTGGAGGTCGAGATCCTGCCGCAGTAGCCCGCGCGGCGCGGATCGCTACGCTGTCCCTCGGCGGCAGGCCCGGGCCTGTCCGCTCGAGAGGAACGCGCATGGTCCGGCGCATCGTCGCCTTCGTGATCATCGTGGCCGCGCTGTTCGCGGCCCTGCTCTGGAGCCAGCGGCGCGGCGAGCCGCTCAAGGTCTCGGGCTTCGTCGAGGCCGACGACGTGCGCGTGGGCTCGCGCGTCGGCGGCCGGGTGCTGCGCGTGCTGGTCGAGGAGGGCGCGGCCGTCAAGCAGGGCGACCTCCTGGTGGAGCTCGAGCCCTTCGATCTGCGCGAGCGCCAGGCCGAGGCCCAGGCGCTTCTCGCGGCGCGCCGCGCCGAGCACGCCAAGCTTTTCGCGGGGCTGCGCGACGAGGAGATCGCCCAGGCCAAGGCGCGGCGCGACCAGCTCGAGGCGCAGCTCCGCCAGCTCAAGAACGGCCCGCGCGAGCACGAGATCGCGGCCGGCCGGGCGCGCGTCAAGCTGGCCGAAGCGCAGCTCGACCTCGCCAGCCTGGACCACCAGCGCGCGGCCGCGCTGCGCAAGGACGACGTGGTGAGCGAGGAGACGCTGGACCGCTCGGTGCGCGAGCTGCGCGCGGCCGAGGCCGCGCTCGAGGTGAGCAAGAGCGAGCTGGAGCTGCTGCTCGAAGGCACGCGCGCCGAGGAGATCGAACGTGCCGAGGCAGAGCTCGCCGAGACGGACGCGGCCTGGCGCCTGGCCGAGAGCGGCTTTCGCGCCGAGGAGGTCGCCGAGGCCGCGGCCGCGGCGGACGCGGCCGCCGCGGCGCTTCAGGCCATCGAGCGGCGCATCGAGGAGCTGGCGGTGCGCGCTCCGGCGGACGGCGTGATCGAGGCGCTCGACCTGCAGCCGGGCGACCTAGTGCGCGAGGGCGCGCCGGTGCTCTCGCTCATCGACCCGGCGCGCCTGTGGGTGCGCGCCTACGTGCCCGAGGACCTGCTCACCCTGCGGCCCGGGGACTTGCTGCGGGTCACGGTCGACGCTTTCCCTGGGCGCTCCTTCTCCGGCCGCGTCGGCTTCATCGCGCGCGAGGCGGAGTTCACGCCGCGCAACGTGCAGACTCCAGAGGAACGCAGCGAGCAGGTCTTCCGCATCAAGGTGATGCTCGAGGAGGGGCTCGACGTGCTGCGGCCGGGCATGGCCGCGGACGTGTGGCTCGGCCGCGATGGCTGAACCCGCCGCCCCGCCCGTGATCGAGGCCCGGCGCCTGACGCGGCGCTTCGGCGAGCGCACCGTGGTCGACGGCGTCAGCTTCCAGGTGCAGCGCGGCGCCATCTTCGGCCTGCTCGGCCCCAACGGCAGCGGCAAGTCGACCATCATCCGCATGCTCTGCGGCGTGCTCGAGCCCTCCGCCGGGGAGGCGAGCGTGCTCGGCCTGGACGTGGCGCGCCAGGCCGAACAGATCAAGCCGCGCATCGGCTACATGTCGCAGCGCTTCAGCCTGTACGCCGACCTGGCGGTGCGCGAGAACCTCGAGTTCTACGGCCGCATCTACGGCCTCGAGCCCGAGCGCCTGGCGCGGCGCGTGGCTGAGGTGTGCCGCCTCACCGCCATCGGCGACCGCATGGAGCAGCTCGCCGGCACGCTCTCGGGCGGGTGGAAGCAGCGCCTCGCCCTGGCCTGCGCGCTCATCCACGAGCCGGACGTGCTGTTCCTCGACGAGCCGACCGCGGGCATCGATCCGGTGGCGCGGCGCGAGCTGTGGGACCTGCTCTTCGATCTCGCCGGCCGCGGGGTCACGCTCTTCGTCACCACGCACTACATGGACGAGGCGGAGCGGTGCACCGACGTGGCCTACATCGACGCCGCGCGCCTGCTGGTCGTGGGACGGCCGGAGGAGCTGAAGGCGCTGCCGCGCGTCACGCCCGCGGGCACGCGCCGCCTCGAGCTGCAGGCGGCGCGGCCGGCGGAGCGGCTCGCGGCCCTGCGCGCGCTCGACGGCGTGCTGGAGGCGACCCTCTTCGGCCAGGCCATCCACCTGCTGGTGCGGGACGACCTGGACGAGCGGGTCATCCTGAACGAGCTGGGCGCCGGGCGCGAGGAGGCGCGCGCGCGGCCCATCGCGCCGAGCCTGGAGGACGTGTTCGTCACGCTCTCGCATCGCGTGGAGGCAGAGG
>DYIW01000161.1 GCA_020723465.1 Phycisphaera mikurensis | reverse complement strand
TCACCGCCGCGGGCGTCGAGCCCGCGAGCCGCTTCGAGAAGCCGCTGGGCGCGGAGCTCCTCGAGGGGCTCCGCGGCCTGGACCTGACGGTGCTCGGCGTGCGGCGCACGACCCTCGCCGGGGGGGAGGTGAAGGAGACGCTGTTCGCGCGCGATCCGCTCCTTCTGGAAGCGTACGCCGCGCGCTTCGCCGGCCAGCCGCTCGACAAGTCGCCGGAGACGCAGCGCTTCGAGGGGCGGCTGTTTGGTTACCCGAGCTGCTGCGTCGAATCCTTCGTGGCCGCGCCGTACGCGGCAAACGGCCTGCCCCGGGAGGACCAGGCCGTGCTATTCCACTGGGCGTGTTCCGGCTGCACGGAGACTCCGACTCTGCTGCACGCGCATCGTTCCTGGCTGGACGTTCTGGCCCGCATCCGAGGATCTCCCGCGCCCGCGTCCGGGTGCGCTTGACCCACGGGTTCTCCTCCGGTAGCGTCCGCGTCCCGCGTGAGGCACCGCCACGTCCGCGGGTCGCCCTGGCTCGACGCCCAGGCGGAGTTTCCAGGTGCATCGAAAGGAGTTTCGAGTGAAGGTCGGCTGGATTCGCAAGGCGGGCCGCGCCGCCGTACTGGCGCTGGTCCTGGTCGCGCCGCAGGGCTGCGCGTACCTGCAAGATCGCGGCGATGATGCCGCGGAGATGTTCGACGTCGGCGTGACCTGGACGTCGGAGCCGTGCTTCTCGTTCAACCTGTGCCTGCTCGGGCTGGCCTCGATCGGCGGCGGGTACATGGACGGGCACTTCGCGGGCATCGGCGGCGGCCAGGCCGGGGTCATGCGCCACTACCACAATGGCGTCGATCTGCTCCTCTGGAGCTACGACGAGGTGGCGTGGGGCGACGACTACGACGTCGAGAAGCCCGAGACGCTCACCGCGTGGTACATCGGCCCGGTGGGCTGGGCACAGCACCCGGAGCGGCTGCCCGACTACGCCTTCGCCTGACTCAAGTACTTCCACGTAGGCTACGTGGGCCTTGCGCTGAATTTCCGCTTCGTCGAGATTTTCGACTTCTTCGGCGGCCTCGCCATGGCAGACCTCGCGGGCGACGACGGCAAGGGCAACAACGACTGGCCTTGGCAAGTCGGCGAGGAGCGCGGGAACCCGGTGCCGCGCTCGGACTTGCGCTGGTAGCGGAAGCGGCCTGGCGCGGGCCACGAGAGCGGCCTGAGACCGGGCAACGTCGCTACCGACAAGAGGATACGAGCTGACCGATCGCGCGGGTCCGCCTGCCGGGCCCGCGCGGTATACTTGCACCGTGAGTGGGGCAGCGCACGCGTCGTTCTCCGATCTCTACCCGCCGGTCGCGGGGGCGGTGTACGCCTGGGCGAATCTCCACGTCCAGAACCGCCTGCGGCCGCTGCTCGACCCCGAGGACGTGCTGCAGGAGGTGTCCTGCCGCGTTTTCGAGCAGCTCCCGCGGTTCGACCCCGAGCGCGGAGCGTTTCGCGGCTGGGTCTTCGGCATCGCGCGCAACGTCCTGCGGGAGGCGCTGCGCGCGCTCGGCCGGCAGCCCAAGGCCAGCGCTTCCCTGAAGATGACCACGGGCTGGATGAGGGAAGTTCCGGACGAGGCGACGAGCGTCACGCGCCGCATCGCGTGCGACGACGCCCTGCAGCGGTTCCTGAGACGCCTCGGCGAGCTCGCGGACGACGAGCGCCGGCTGCTCATCTACCGCGGGCTGGAGGGCCTGGATCACGCCGAGGTCGCGGGGCTGCTCGGCGTCTCGGCCGAGGTGGCGGCCAAGCGCTGGCACCGCCTGAAGGAGAGGCTCCGGGAGCAGGGGCTGCCGCCGGAACTGCTCAACGAGTGACCGCTTCGCGCCAGCGCACCGCATTCTCCGGTTTGCCCCACGCGTCGTAGAGCTCGGCCAGGCGGCGGGCGGCGTGCGACCGCGCCCGCGCGTCGGCGTCCGTCTCGAGCAGCGCGTGCGCCTCGAGCAGCAGGGTCTCGGCCGCGGCAAAGTCCTCTTGCTCCTTGAGCGCGCAGGCCAGGGCGGTCAAGGCCGAGCCTGCCTCGCCGTCGCGCGGCGCGAAGCGCGCCGCCCGCTTGAGCAGGGTGACGGAGGCCGAATCGTCCTTGCCGCCGAAGTCGAGGCGGTCCAGCAGGAACTCGGCGAGCTGCGCCTCCATGCGCTTGCGGTCGAATGGGCCGTCCGGCTTGGCGGCGGCCACGGCCTGGCGCTGCGCCGCGAGCGCGCCCTCCTTGTCGCCGTTCAGGTAGCGTGCGAGCGCGAGCGTGTCGAGGTGGTTGGCCTGGCCCGGTTCGGCCAGGGCGACGGCCTCGTTCGCCCGGGCGAGAGCCCGCGCCGGGTCGCGCAGGTCGGCGGGCTCGCACGTCAGGAGCAGCCACGCGTAGTCGTTCAGAAGCGTGAGGTCCCCGTCCGACTCCTCCCACAGGCGGCGCCGTTCCTCGAGCTGATCGGCGACGAGCGGCCGCGCCTCCTCGAGGCGCCCTTCCTCGAGGTAGAGCTGCACCAGGTTGTTTCGCGAAATGCGCGTGTCGGGATGCAGGTCTCCCAGCACGCGCTCCTGCAGTTCCAGGGTGCGGCGATGCAGGGCCTCGCCTTCCTCGAGTCTTCCTTGGGCGCGCAGGACGAGGGCGAAGTTGTTCATCACCTTGAGGGTCGCCGGGTGCTCCTCGCCGAGGAGGCCCTGGTGCAGCTCCAGGGCGCGGCGCTGCAGCGCCGCGGCCTCGGCGTGCCGTCCCTGCTGCCAGTACACGGTCCCGAGGTTCAACATGGAGCGCATGGTGTCCACGTGCTCCTCGCCGAGGACGCGCCGCTGCACGGCGAGCGCGGCGTCGTGCAGCGCCTCCGCTTCGTCGTTCTTGCCCTGGCGCCAGAGCGTGACGCCCAGTCCGTTCATGGTGACGAGAGTGTCCGGGTGCTCCTCGCCGAGGACGCGCCGCTGCAACTCGAGCAACTCGCGGTAGAGCGGCTCCGCCTCGGCGTGATACCCCTGGAACGAGAACGCCTTCAGCCGCCTGGACCGCGCGCCCAGGGTCCTCGTGTCCTCCGCTCCGAGCGCGCGCTCGAGCAGCGGGATCGCCGCCCGGTACTGCTTCTCGGCGTCCGCGAAGAGGCCGAGCTCGGTGTAGGCGTCTCCCAGATTCACGCGCACAGAGGCCTCGACCAGCGGCTGCCCTTGGAGGCAGCGCCCCTCCAGGCGGCGCGCCGCCTCGTCGAGCGCGTAGCGCACCGTGACCTCGCGCCCGCGCGCGACCGGCGGGGTCACCGAGGACAGCGTGCGCCAGAGGAAGTCGCTCACCCTCTCCGCCTCGGCGCGTGCCGCGTCCGCGAGGTTCCGCTCTACCCTGAGCTGCTCCTGGGCGCGTTTCGCGCGCGCGTAGCCAAGCGTGGCGAGCGCCAGGCCGCCACCAGCGCGAGTGCGACGGCGGCTCCGGCGAGCACTCCGGCCCGATGGCGGCGCGCGAACTTGTGGATGCGGTAGCCGACGCGCGGCGGCCCGGCGAGAACCGGCTCGTCCCGCAGGTGGCGCTCGACGTCGCGGGCGAAGGCGGCGGCCGACTCGTAGCGCCGCGCGCGCTCCTTCTCGAGCGCCTTCATGACGATCCAGTCCAAGTCCCCGCGCAGCAGCCGGCGCAGGTGGTCGGCGCCGACGCTGCGCCTGAGCGCCACGCCGGCGAGGTCCGCGCCGAGCGTGTCCAGGCGGCGGGAAGGCGTCGGCGGATCGACCTCCCGGATGATGCGCTGGATCTCGCCGATCGCCGCGCGCCGCAGCGTTCCCGAGTCGAACGGCGGGGCGCCCGTGAGCAGGACGTAGAGCAGCACGCCGAGCGCGTAGACGTCGCTGCGCGTGTCCACGTCGGGTGCGCCGCTTTCGGCCTGTTCGGGACTCATGTACTCGGGCGTGCCGATGAACTCGTAGCGGTCCGTGAGGACGGTCCGGTCCGTGAGGCGCCGGCCCAGGGCCTTGGCCACGCCGAAGTCGATCACCTTGGGTTGGGGGACGCCGCCGCTGCCGGCCACGAGGACGTTCGACGGCTTGAGGTCGCGGTGGATGATCCCCTTCTGATGGGCGTGCTGCACCGCGTCGCACACCGCGATGAAGAGGGCCAGGCGCTCGCGCAGCGAGGAGCCGTGCTCGTCGCAGTACTCGGTGACCGGGATGCCGCGCACACGTTCCATGACGAAGTAGGGGCGGCCCGAGTCGGTCGTGCCGGCGTCGAGGACCCGGGCGATGCCGGGATGGTCCATGAGGGCGAGCGCCTGCCGCTCCGCCTCGAAGCGCCCCAGGACCTGGCGCGTGTCCATGCCCAGCTTGATGACCTTGATGGCCACGGAGCGCCGCAGCGGCTCCTGCTGCTCGGCGGCGTAGACGCAGCCGAATCCCCCTTCGCCGAGTAGCTCGACCACCCGGTACGGACCGAGCCGCTTGCCGATCCAGTCCGGCTCCGAACCGCCCGTGCGCTCGACGGCCTGCAGCGAGGCGATCCGACCCCCCTCGAGACAGGCGAGGAGCGACTCCACCTCGGCGCGCAGGCGCGCGTCGCCCGCGCACTCCCGCGCGAGGAACGGCGCGCGCTCCTCGGGCGGCAGGTCGGCGGCCTGCTGGAAGAGCCTCTCGGCGACGCGGCGATTCACCGGTTCCATGCGTGCGTCACTCCGGCCGCGTCAGCCCTCTTCTCCGCGGCGGATCTCGCGCTCGAGCCAGGCGCGGATGTAGCGCCACTCGCGGCCGAGCGTGGCCACCGAGATGCCGAGGGCGAGCGCCGCCTCGGCCGCGGTGAGCCCTGCGAAGTAGCGCAGGTTCACGATCTCGCCCTTGCGCGGATCCTCGGTTTCGAGCCGCCGCAGGGCCTCGTGCACCGCGAGCACTTCCCGCGGCGGGGGCAGGAAAGCCGGCTCCGCCGCTTCGAGATCGACGCGGGCGCGCTCGCCGCCGCGCTTCAGCGCGAGCTTGCGCCGTGCTTCCTCGACGAGGATGTCCCGCATGGCCCGCGCCGCGGCCCCGAAGAAGTGCGCGCGCCCGTCCCAGCCCGGGTCCGCGCCGCGGGTGAGGCGCAAGTACGCCTCGTGCACTAGGGCCGTGGCCTGCAGCGTCTGGCCGGGCGGCAGGCGGCGCAAGCGCGCGCGCGCCAGGTCGCGCAACTCCTGGTAGACGAGCGGCAGGAGATCGCGCGCCGCCTCGGGATCGCCCGAAGCGGCGGCGCGCAGCGCTCTCGTCACGGGATCGCATTCGTCGGAGGACATTGCCCTCGTGCCGCGCCCGGGCACTCGCGTGCAGGCCCACGCGGGCCGGCGGCGGTGCCGGCCCGGCCGCCAGCGTAACCCGACCGGCGGTACGCGGGCCAGCGCCAACCGTCCACGCAGGGCGGCCGCGGGCGCCACCGCGGGCCGCGCCGGCCTTCACCCCTCGCCTTGCTCCCGCCGGTAGACGAAGCGGTCGCCGCGATCGATGGCCGCGGACACCTTGGCCCCGCCGAGCGAGGCGCCGTAGCGGTCGGCGAACAGCCGTAAGCGCTGCGACGCCTCCCCGGCGTGCATGGGGCAGATCACCTTCGGTCGCAGCTTCTCGGCCGCGTACTGGACGCCCGCCGCCACGTTCTCGGGCAGGCCGAAGCCGCAGCCGCTCACCGGGAAAAACGCCAGGTCGATCGGGACGCCCCTCTCCGCGAGGAAGTCGATCTCGCGCCGGTAGGCGTCCCGTGCCGCTCCTGGCTCCACGCTGCGGTTCGCGTGATCGCCCGCGTGCAGGATGACGAGGCCGTCCACTTCGACGAGGAAGCCGACGCCGGCGTCGTTCGAGGCGATGGCCGTCACCTTGACGTCGCCGATGGTCTGCTCGGAGCGCGGCGGCACGAAGGTGTACGCGCACGGCGCCGGCCGCGGCCGCAGGCCGAGGACGTAGTGCAGGCGCGGCAGCGTCTCGCGCCAGGAGAAGATGCCCTGGTTGAAGTGGTCGCCGTGCTCGTGCGAGGCGAACGCGTACACGTCTTCCCCCTTCAGCTCCGCGGGCACGATGCGGCCGTTCACCAGCGACGCCTCGGGCGGGTCCGGCAGATCGGGCCGCAGGAAGTAGTCGAAGATGAGGAAGTGCTTGGCGGTCTTGATCGCCCAGCCGCTGTGGCCGAGGAAGGCGATGCACGCGTCTCCCTGCTGCGTGCACTGCGCGAGCACGGCCGCGCAGGTCGCGACCTCCGGCTGTGCGCCGATCTCCGCCGCCGCGCCGCCGCCCTGGAGCAAAGACGCCACGCTGGCGAATCCGTGCTCGCGGGCGAGCGCGAGCGGCGTCTGGCCGAGCACGTCTGTCGGGGCGGGATCCGCACCCTGGTCCAGCAGGAGGCGCGCGACCTCGATTTGGCCGCTCGCTGCCGCCAGGTGCAGATCCGTCCGTCCCAGACCCGGGTCCCGGGCGTCGATGCTCGCTCCGCTGCCGAGCAGGCACTCGACGATCGGCGTCGCCCACTCGCGGACGGCCATCCGCAGGGCGGTCTCGCCGTCGGGATCGGCCGCGTCCACGTCCACTCCCTGGTCGAGCAGGAGACGCACCGTGTCCACGTTTCCGCCCCAGACGGCGAAGTGGAGCGGCGTGCGCCCCGGCGGCGCGTCCTTGCCAGCGGGGGCCACGCGCGCGCCCTGCTCGAGCAGGAACTGGACCATCTCCAGCTTGCCGGACGCGGCGATGGCGAGTGGAAACACGCCGCTCTCGTCCACCGCGTCGATGTCCGCGCCGCGCTCGAGGAGCAGCCGGGCGACGTTCACCGAGCCGCGCTGGGCCACGCCGTGCAGCGGCGTCCGGCCGCGCGCGTCGCGCAGCGTGGCGTCGGCGCCCTTCTCGATGAGGAGCGCCGCGACCTCGCAGGTGTTCGCGTTCAGCGCCCAGTGCAGGGGAGCGCCGCCGTTGTCGTCCCGCGCCTGAACCTCCGCGCCGTGGTCGAGAAGCGCCTGGACGACCGCCAGGTTGCCGAACGAGGCGGCGCTGTGCAGGGGCGTGAAGCCGCCTTCGGCGCGCGCGCGGGCGTCGGCGCCGTTCTCCAGCAGACAATCGACCACGTGTGCGTGGTTGCGGGCCACGGCGCAGTGGAGCGGCCCCCAGCCGTTCTTGTTCTTCGCGTTCACGTCCGCGCCCCGCTCGAGCAGGCGGACCACCAGCGCGTAGCGTCCTTCTGACGCGGCGAAGTGGAGCGGCGTCATAGCGTTGTCGTCGCGCGCGTTTACGTCCTGTCCCGCGTCGACCAGTAGCTCGACCGTGTCGGCGAAGCCGCCCTGAGCCGCACTGTGGATCGCCTTGCTGTTCTCGAAGTCGCCGATGGACAGGTCCGCACCCAGGCGCAGGAGTTCCTTGACGACCTCGGTCCTGCCCGCGGCCGCGGCGAGGATGACGGGGGTGAGCCCCGCTTCGTCCTGGACGTCGAGCAGCTTGGGGTCCTTCGCCAGGATGGCCTGGACCGCCGCCAGGTCGCCGTTCCGTATGGCCGCGTCCAGGTCCCCGGTGCCGGCCGCGCCGGCGGGAGCGGCGAGGAGAGCCGCGAGCAGAAGCCCTTTGAACTGGACTGGAATCGACACGCGCTGCCTCCTTGGCTCGATGCGAGCCCGCTCAACCGCCCCGGGACCGAGGGAGGAAGCCCGATCGCTCCTCGCCTGTCCGGGGCGGATCGCTGACCTTCGTCTGGTCAATCCGAGAAAGGGGGGCGCGGTCGATCAGGGTTTTCCGGAGCGGCAGCGGCCGGCGCGCGGGGTCGCGGCGGGCGTCCTCGCAGCACGGCCCCTCGCAGCCGACCTGGCGCAGGCCGCCGGTCCTTCCCCGCGCCTCGCCGCGGGAGTATCCTTCCGGCACGTGCCCCGCCGTGACGTGTCTCGATGATGGGGAATGCGATGCGCGCGCTGCTGAAGTCGATCGATGACCTGCTCCGCGGGAACCTGACGCGCCGGGAGGACCTGGTCGCTGGACGGGTCGAGGTCCCGGTCAGGACCCTGCTCCTGGCCGGCCTGGTCATGGGCGCGCTCTACGGCGTGTTCATGGGCCTCTACGCCGTGCTGCGGACCGGCAATCCCAGCTTCGCCCAGCTCGTGGCGACGATGGTGAAGGTCCCCGCCCTGTTCCTCCTGACCCTGGCCGTGACCTGCCCGTCGCTCTACGTGGTCTCGGCGCTGTTCGACTCGCGCCTCAGGCACAAGGAGACGCTGCGGCTCCTGCTCGCGGCCACGGGGGTCAACCTGGCGCTGCTCGCGAGCCTCGGCCCGGTGACCGGCTTCTTCACCTTGAGCACCGAGAGCTACCCGTTCATGGTCGTCCTGAACGTGGTGTTCTTCGCGGTCGCCGGCTTCGCCGGGCTGGCCTTCCTGCGCCGGGCGCTCCTGGCGGTGTTCGACATCTTCCCGCGGGAGGAGGAGCTGGAGCCGGTCGAGGAGGCGCACGGGGCGGCGCTGCCCGCAGCGGACGCGGGCCCCGCGAGAACTCGGCAGAGATCCGCGCCGCGGTCGCTGCGCATCTTCACCCTGTGGATCATCATCTATGGCGTGGTCGGCGCGCAGATGGGCTGGATCCTGCGGCCGTTCATCGGCTCCCCCGAGCTCGAGTTCGCCCTGTTCCGGGTCCGCGAGTCGAACTTCTTCCAGGCGGTCCTGAAGGCGACCGGGATGCTCTTCCGGTGATCGCCGAGATCGACGGGCTCCTGCGCGCCGAGGGCCGCTACGCGGTGGGGGCGGGGAGAGTGCCGGCGGCGCGGCTGCTCCTGCTGCTGGTGGGCTGCTGCTTCCTCTACGGCGCGGTCATGGGGGCGCGCGACGCCCGCGCGGTGCAGGCCCTGTTCTCCGGCCTCAAGGTGCCGCTGCTGCTCGTCGCCGCGACGCTGGTCTGCCTGCCGAACTTCTTCGTCGTCAACACGGTGCTGGGGCTGCGCTCCGACTTCGCCTCGGCGCTCCGGGCCGTGCTGGCCGCGCAGGCGACCATGGCGGTGACGCTCGCGGCGCTGGCGCCGGTCACCCTGGTCGCCTACCGGACCAGCGCCGACTACCGCTGGGCGGTGTTCGTGAACGGCGTCCTGTTCGCGGTCGCCACCCTCTTCGGCCAGGAGTCGCTCTGCCGCCACTACCGCCCGCTGATCCGCCGGAACCGGCGCCACCTGGTCGGCCGCTTCGCCTGGGTCGCCCTCTACATCTTCGTCGCGATCCAGTTGGCCTGGGTGCTCCGGCCCTTCATCGGCGACCCGTCCCTGCCGACCCGCTTCTTCCGCGAGGAGGCCTGGAGCAACGCCTACGTGGTGGTCTTCCGCGACGTGCTCGGCTTCGGCGGCCGCTGACGGAGAGGAGTCACTGGCGAGGGCGAAGCGAGCAACGACCAAGTGAAGGCGGTCCCCCTGACGCCGGAGCTGGTCAGCGAGTGACGGCGCGGGCTTCGACGACCCGCGCCGGCCGCACGCCGACGCTGTACGGCGCCGCGCCCGGGGGATGCGCGCAGCGTGAGCCCGAGCGCGCGTCCGGCGCGGTGCGCGTGTACGAGCCTCCCCGGCAGATGCGGTTGTCGCGTCCCTCCACCCAGCGCAGGCCGTCCCCCGCGCGCGCCGGCGTCTCGTCGTAGAGTTCCCAGGGATCCCAGCACCACTCATCCACGTTGCCGGCCACGTCGTGCAGGCCGAAGGGGTTGGCGCGAAACGACCCCACGGGCGCGTGCACCACGTACCCGTCGTCGAGCCAGAGTTCGTACTTCCAGCCCTCGGAGCCGCCGTTTTCCTTGCAGTGCCGGTCGGCGAGGTTGGCGCAGCCGGCGAGCGAGGTCGGGTCGTCGCCCGTCCAGAAGACCGTGGTCGTGCCCGCGCGCGCCGCGTACTCCCACTGCGCCTCGGTCGGCAGCCTGAGGCCGAGGTTCTCCAGCACCTGCTTGCCCGTGAACCAGTCGGCGCTTTCCACCGGGTGCACCAGCGGATCGTGCACGGCGAAGAGCGAGTCGGGCGAGTCATAGGTGCTGGGATTGGCGCCGGTGAAGCGCAGCCACTGCCCCTGGGTCATCTCGTACTTGGAGAGGAAGAAGGGCGAGAGTGCGACCTCGACCACCGGCCCCTCGTACTTGCCGGCCGCGGGGTCGACGTTGGGCGCGCCAGAGGGCAGGTCGGCGGCGGGAGGCCGCGTCCCCATCAGGAAACGGCCGCCGGGGAGCAGCACGAAGACCAGGCCAGTGTCGTCGGTCACGAGGAGGCGGCCGGTTTGCGGGTCGCGCGCCGGCGCCGCGCCCGTCTGCAGGTGGGCGAACTCGAAGAGGCCGGAATCGGGGTCCGGGCCGAGCGGCACGAGCCCACGCTGCGGCAGGAGGTCGAGGCCGCCGTAGGCGGGGCAGGCGTGGATCGCCTCGATGGTCTCGCACCACCGCGCCGCCGGCTCCTCGATGCTTTTCTGGTCCACCTGAAGCGCGAAGTCGCGCCGGCGCTCCACGTCGGCAATAAGGGCTGGAAGGCCCTCGAGGCCCGCGACCAGGGCGGTGAGCTGCTCGCGCCACCAGCGCGAGCGCGCGTCGCCGGCCTCCTGCCCGGGGGGCACCTCCGCCGCCAGGCGCTCGAGGGACGCGCGGTGCAGGGGCAGGCGCGCGGCCAGCCGGCGCGCGCGCTCCAGCCAGTCATCCATGCCCCCGGCGCCCGGCACCTTCTCGGGGAACGCGGGGTAGAGGCCGGCCGCCTCGGCGCGCAGCTCCTCGAGCACCTTGAGATCGGAGAGGCGCGTGACCTCGGCGAGGTTCCGCTCCGCCCTGCGCCAGAATTGCAGAGCGACGCCGAGGCCGGTGCCGAGCACGAGCAGCAGCAGGGCGAGGGTCGCGGCCAGGGCCGGGTTGCGCTCGGCCCAGCTTCTGAGCCGAGTCGCCGCGCTCGCCGGCCGCGCGCGAATCGGCTCGTGCTCGCGCAGCCTGCGCAGGTCCGCGGCGAGATCGAGGGCGCCGCGGTAGCGCCGCTCGCGGTCCTTGGCCAGCGCGGTCTCGACGATGACGCACAGGTCGCGCGGCAGGTCCGGGGCGATGCGCCGCAAGGGGGCCGGTTCGTCGGCGAGAATCGCCTGGACCAGGCGGTCCCGCGTGGGCGCGTCGAACGGCCGCTTCCCGGCCAGGCACTCGTAGAGGATCACGCCCAGGGACCAGACGTCCGCGCGCGCGTCCGTGCCCGCCGCGCCGGCCCGGATCTGCTCCGGCGCCATGTACCAGGGCGTGCCAATGAGGTCGCCGGTGCGCGTCAGGGACAGCTCGCTCTCCTCGACGCGGGCGATGCCGAAGTCGAGAACGACCGGCTGTCCGTCGTCCTTCAGCATCACATTCGAGGGCTTGAGGTCGCGGTGCACCACGCCCGCGCGATGCGCGGCGTCGACCGCGCGCGCCGTGGCTTCCACCGCGGCGAGCAGCTCGCGCCGGCGCGCGGGCGCACGCAGCCCATCGGGGCCGAGGGTCTCGAGCCGGCGCGCGAGGGTCTCGCCGTGCACCAGGCGCATGGCGATGTAGGCCACGTCGCCGGCGCAGCCCGCCTCGAACACCTGGCACAGGCCGGGGTGGTCGAGGCGCGAGGCGGCCTCGGCCTCGCGCCGCATGCGCGCCGGCAGGGCGCCGCCGGAGACCGGCGAGGCGAGCACCTTGAGGGCGACCTCCCGGCCGATGCGCGTGTCCTCGGCGCGGTAGACGACGGCCTGGCCGCCGCGGCCCAGCTCGCCGAGCAGCCGGTAGTGCAGGAGCTTGCCCTCGGGGTCGGCGAGCGGCGTCGCTGCCGCGGACGTGAGGTGCACGTATTCGCGCGCGATCGACTCCTCGTGGCCCGGGTAGCGCGCGAGGTACTCCGCGAGCGGCCGCGGCGCGCCCGCGGCCCGGTCGGCCACGAACTCGCCGAGGAACTCCACGACCACCCGGTCCTCGCGCTCCTGGTTCACGCTTTCTCCAGCGCGCTCGACCCTATCCCCAGGATGGGGGCCATCTCGCAGCGCACTCAGACTACCCGAACGCCGCGTTCCGCCGCGCGCCTCCGGGCTGCCGGCTCCGGCAGCGGCGCCACGGGAGCAAAGGGACCTTGGCGATCAGCCGCGGAGCGCCCGCCTGGCGTGCGCTCCGCCGGCTGCATCGCCACTAAGGACACGACAGACGAATTATCGGGTCCAGAAGCCGAGCCGTGAAGTCAAGCACCGTTTACTGGAACCTCTTTGACGCTCGGGAGCGGCAGCCATGCGATCCTTCACGGTCCTTGTCCTTCTCGCGGCGCTTGTCGGACTCGCCTCGCCGGCAGCAGCAAACGTCTACAGCGGCGGCCTTTCGGACGACACGACCGGACCGATCCCGGCGGGCGTCCATACGGTCGTCGGACACATCTCGGTTCCCGTGGGCAAGACCCTCACCATCCAGGCGGGGGCTATCCTCAAGTTCACGGGCGGCTACTACCTCGATGTCTTCGGGCGGCTGATCGTCCAGGGCGCCTCGGGCAACGAGGTCATCTTCACTTCCTACCCGGACGACAGCGCCGGCGGAGACACCAACGGCAACGGGCCCTCCAGCGGCTCGCCGGGCCAGTGGTGTGGGATCGTCCTGAACGGGGCCTCGGGTCCGCACACGATCCAGCACGCCGTCATCCGCTACGGCGGCTACGCGGGCTGGGACCCAGTGACGGTGTACGGCGCCGGGATCGGCCTGACGATGACCGACAGCGTCGTCGAGTGGAGCTCCCAGGACGGCCTCGACCTGCGCAGCTACCTGAACTACCCGACGGTCACGAACTGCCAGTTCAACAACAACAGCTTGCTCGCGGTGCAGGGCGCCGTGATCGACTCGGTTCCCGGCTTCAGCAACAACAGCGCCGCGGGCAACGGCGGCAACTACATCCGCGTGACCAACCCGGACCTGGCCGGCGCCGCCGTGACGATCGAGGAGGGGAACTGCCTGAACAGCGTGTTGGTGTTTTCTACCCACTGCACCATCGGCAGCGGGAAGTCCTTGACCCTGAAGCAGGGGGTCGTGGTGAAGGTGAGCGGCGGCTACTGGATCGACGTCGACGGCGTTCTCTCGCTGCAGGGGACCGCGGCGGACCCGGTCGTGGTGACGAGCTTCACCGACGACGCCTGGGCCGGGGACACGAACAACAACGGCCTCTCCTCCGGCTCGCCGGGCCAGTGGTGCGGGATCATCCTGGACGTGGGATCGGGCCCGAACCTGCTGGACCAGGCCATCGTGCGCTACGCCGGGTATGGGGGCTGGGACCCGGTCACGGTGAATGGCACCAACGTCGGCCTGACGATGACCCAGAGCGTCGTCGAGTGGAGCTCCCAGGACGGCCT
>DYIW01000160.1 GCA_020723465.1 Phycisphaera mikurensis | reverse complement strand
AGGTAGCGCCACGCGCCGGCGAGCGAGATGGCCGCGCCGCCGGCCGCCGGGCGAACAGCGAGCGCCTCGGCCTCGCCGAAGAAGCCGCCGGCGCCGCCCGTGTCGAGCACGCGGAGCGCGATGCGGTTCTCGCCCGGCTTGACGAGCGCGGCCGGCACGCGGTACTCGCGCGCCGCGGTGTGGCGGCCGTACATCTCCTCGCCGCCGACCTTCTCGCCGTTCCACCAGGCCGTGTCCATGTCGTCGATCGGCCCGAGCGAGAGGATGTGAGTCTGGCCCGCCTGGTCGCGCGGCACGTCCACGGAGAGCCGGTACCACACGATGCCGTCGAAGTCGGCCAGGCCGATGTCGTCGAAGGAGGCGGGCAGGGAGACGGTCCTCCAGGCCGCGTCGTCCGCGCCGGGCGCCGCGAGCCCGTCCGCGCCCGGGAGCGCGTCGAACCACCCGGCCATGCGGCCGCGGTTCGCCTCGTCCACCTTCTCGGGTTCGCGCAGGAGCCTGTCGCTCAGGGCGAGGGCCGGCGCGAACTCGGGAAAGACCTCGAGCGCGCCGCGGCTCGTCCACGCTTCCGCCGCGGTGCCGCCCCAGTCCGCGCTGATGAGCCCGATCGGCACGTCGAGCTCGCGGTGGAGGGCGCGGCCGAAGAACCAGCCGATTGCGGAGAAGGCCGCGGCCGACTCGGGCGTGGAGCGCATCCAGGCGCCGGCGCAGTCGCCCTGCGGCTCGAGGGCGACGGCGTTCTCCACGGTGAAGAGGCGCACGTCCGGGAGGGCGGCTTCGCGCAGGATGTCGTCGAAGCTCGGCGCGCCGCGGAAGAAGGGCGCGGTCGCGGCGAGCGGCCACTCCATGTTCGACTGGCCCGAGCAGATCCACACCTCGCCGATCAGCACGTCCTCGATCGTGATCTCGTTTCTTCCCGTGATGACGAGGCGGTGCGGGCCGCCCGCGGCCGGCGTGTCTATGCGCGCGAGCCACCGGCCGTCCACGCCCGCGCGCGCGCGCGCCTCCTGCTCGCTCCAGGTGCCGCGCACGCGCACCTCCTCGCCGGGCGTGGCGCGGCCGAAGATCGCGACCGAGGCGTTCTGCTGCAGCAGCATGTGGTCGGAGAAGATGGCGGGCAGGCAGACGTCGCTCGGGGCGCTCCGAGCCAGGGCGAAGAGCAGCAGGACGGCAAAGAAGGCAGGAGCGCGGCGGACCGGAGTCGAAGCCAAGGTCGTTCCTCCTGGCTGGGGCGGGGATGCGGATTCCGCCTATGCTACACGCCGTGCGACGCGGTGCTCGCGTCGTGACCGGAGGCCCCATGCTGCTTCGCTCCCTCGTCAAGGCCCTGGTCCTGCCGCCGGCCGGACTCATCCTGCTGGCCGTGTTCGGTCTGCTCCTTGCCCGCCGCTGGCGCAGGACGGGCCGCGCGCTCGCGGCCCTGGCCGGAGCCACGCTCGTTCTCCTCTGCCTGCCGTGCGTGGTGGGCGCGCTCTTGGCCACGCTCCAGACCTACCCACCGCTTCCGCCGGACTACGCCGCGCGCGAGGCCCAGGCCATCGTCGTGCTGGCTGCGGACCTGGAGTTCCCCGGAGCGGAGTACGGCGGGCCGACCGTGGGGCCGCTCACCTTGCAGCGCCTGCGCTACGCGGCGCGGCTCGCGGGCCAGACCGGCCTGCCCGTGTTGGCGAGCGGCGGCCAGGTGGAGGAGGGTGCGCCTCCCCTGGCCGTGCTCATGAAGGCCGTGCTCGAGGAGGAGCACGGCGTGGAGGTGCGCTGGATCGAGGATGCCTCGCGCACCACGCACGAGAACGCGCGCGACTCGGCGGAGCTGCTTCTCAGCCACGGCATCGGCAAGGTCCTGCTCGTGACGCACGCTTGGCACATGCCGCGGGCGGTGGCGGAGTTCAGAGCCGCGGGCCTCGACGTGCTCGCCGCGCCCACCGCGTTCCACGAGCGGCCGCGGTTCGAGGTCGCGGCGTTCCTGCCGTCGGCCCGGGCCCTGATCCTGAGCCGCCTCGCGCTGCACGAGTGGCTCGGCCTGGCCTGGCGCGCGCTCGCGCCGTGATCTGCTATTCCCGGGATTCGTCGCACCACGCGACCACGCGCCACCTTCCGCATGAGTCGATGAACGCGCAGCATGCGGAACTGCCGGCCGATCTTGGCGGGCTGCCGGCGGACATCTGCTGCAGGCAGCAACGCCTGCGCGTTGCTTGACCCGAGGCAAGAGCCAGGTGCGGTCGCACCGCACGCCGGGATCTGTGCGGGGGGTGCGGAGCAACCCTCATTCCTGCCGCGACCGGTCGCGGGAGCGGCCCGTGCGAAGGGCTTCAGCCAGCGCGCCGCCTGGTCGTAACCGTGCGGCCAGCGCCCCGTCCATGTCCTCGCGCTCGCGTCTTGGCCAGGGCGCGGAAGGACGGCGATGGTGCGCGACAGACTCCGGAGGGACGACTTCGACGGCCCGTGGAAGGACGTGCTCGAGCGCTTGTTCCGCGAGTTCCTCGAGTTCTGCGCCGAGGATGTGGCCCGCGCCGTGGATTGGTCCCAGCCGGTCGTCTTCCTGCAGCAGGAGCTGGCCGCCCTGGTTCCCGAGGGGGTGGGCGGTAAGGGGATCGTCGACGTGCTGGCGCAGGTGCAGCTCAAAGGCGGCGCAGCCGCGCGCGTGTTGTGCCACGTGGAGGCACAGGTGCAGCGCACGCAGGACCTGGAGCGGCGACTATTCCGGGACCACACACGGCTGTACGAGTCGAAGCAGATGCCGATCTTCACGCTCGCCCTGCTGCTCGACCGCTCGCCCGAGTGGCGTCCGGATCGTTTCGACAACCGGATCTTCGGCACCGGTTGCGACTTTCGCTTCCGCGCCGTCAAGCTCAGCGACTGGCTCGGCCGGGAGGCGGAGCTGCTCGCCTCGCCCAACCCCTTCGCCCGGGTCGTACTGACGTGGTTCGACCTGCAGCGGGCGAAGAGCGACACGGAGCGGCTAGAATTGAAGCTCCGGGCGATCCGGGGGCTCCTGTCCCGGGGGCTCGGGGCCGAGACGGTCCGCGGTCTGTTGCGCTTCATCGGCTGGATCGTGCGCCTGCCCGAGAAGCTGGAGATCCGCTTCATTCAGGAGTTGCGTGCCATGACCGAGCTGAAGGACGACGTCTACATGCTCCCCTGGGAGCGGGACGGGTGGGATAGGGGCATGAAGGAAGGCATGAAGGAAGGCATGAAAGAAGGCGCAGCGCGGAAATGCCGTGAGAGCATCCTGCGAGTCCTCGCGGCGCGCTTTGGGCCCGTACCTGACGGGATCCGCCAGGCCGTCGACACCATCGCTGATCCGGAGCGCCTCGACCGCCTGATCGAGGCGGCCGCCGTGGCGCGGGACCTGGAGGCATTCGCGCGGGGCTTGGCGCGGAAGGAGTAGGGTGCTTCCGGCCCTCGCATTGCCCAAATCGCGGCGGCGCGAGCCATGCCGAGCGAGGGGACGAGACGAGTGCCCTTGATGGACTGGAGTGGCCGGCTTTGGTTGCGGCGCCTGCCTGCTGCCTGCCTGCCGCTTACATGCCGCCGAGCAGCTCGGCGGCGAGCGGGCCCGCGTCGTAGACCTTGACCAGCGCCTCGAGGATGCCGGCCACGTGCACCGAGATGGCGCGGTCGGCCTGGTCGGCGAAGACGAAGGCGTTGGGCAGGCCCTGGATGTTGCCATCGAAGATGAGGCCGACCAGCTCGCCCTTGCGGTTGATCGTGGGGCTGCCCGAGTTGCCGCCCGTGATGTCGCACGTGCTCACGAAGTCGATGGGGGTGGACAGGTCGATGCGCGCCTCGCGCTCCAGGTACCGGGGCGGCAGGTCGAAGGGTGCCTTGTTGTCGAAGGCGCGGCAGCGGCCGTACAGGCCGTAGAAGTTGGTCTTCCACGGCACGAGCGTGGTGCCCTCCTCGTAGCCCTTGGCCACGCCGAAGGCCAGGCGCAGCGTGAACGTGGCGTCCGGGTAGACCGAGTTGCCGTACACGGCGAAGCGTGCGCGCGCGATCTTCTCCTGGGCCTGTGTGATGCGGAAGCCCAGCTCCTCGGCGCGCTCCTGCATCTCGCGCAGCAGCGGGTCGATCGTGCGCGCCAGGACGATGAGCGGATCCTGCGAGGCCGCCACCGCGGCGCCGCCGCCCTCGACGAGCTGCTTGCGCGTCTCCACCTTCTCGAGCTCCGTGCCCGAGACCAGCGCGCGCGCGAGCGCGGCCGGCTCCTTCTCGCCGAGTGCCAGGGTGAGGAACGGGTCGTCCGCCGGGAGGTTCTGCGCCGCCAGCTCCAAGCCGGACCGCAGCATGGTCTCGTCCAGGCCGAGATAGATCGGCGCTTCCGAGAATAGGCTGAACTTGAGGTTATCCAGGTTCGAGTCGCGGAACTCGGGCAGGCGCTCGCCGTTCGGCTTCTCCACCTCGGCCACGTAGCGCACGATGGTCAACGCCTTGCCGGCCAGGTCGGAGCGCATCCTGGCGTAGTAGTAGCGGTCATCCTGCTCGGCGATCAGCGCCTGCGCCTCGGCGATCTCGTCCCAGGCGCCGCCGATCTCCGCGGCGAGCTCCGGGCGCTGCACCACCTCGTCGCGCAGCGCGGCCTCCTCCTCCGCCTTGCGCAGCATGAGACCCTCGTCGAGGAGGCCCTTCAGCTCGCCGGCGTAGGCCTTGCGCGAGTTCTCCAGGCTGAAGAGCAGGTCCTTGGACTGGCGCTCTTCCTCGGCCCCGCGCGCGGCGTATTCCCGGAGGGCGGCGCCGAGGTGCGCGATGGTCGCGAGCGCGCGCGGCCGCGTCTTGTCCCGCAGGTACTCGATCTGCGTGAAGGTCTGCAGGCGGTTGGTGCTTCCCGGGTTTCCCGACACGAACAGCAGGTCGCCCTCGGCCACGCCGCCCGGGCTGAAGTGCAGGTAGTGGGGCGTGGCCGCCGGCTTGTCGTCCTCGTAGACGCGGAACACGGAGAAGTCGAGGTTGAAGCGCGGGTAGGTGAAGTTGTCCGGGTCGCCGCCGAAGAAGCCGATCTGGCCCTCGGGCGCGAACACCAGGCGCACGTCCTTGTACTGCCGGTACTGGTAGAGCCAGTATTCGCCGCCGCGGTAGAGCGTGACCACGTCGCTGCGCAGACCCGAGGCGTCGAACGCCTCCTTCTCGATGGTGCCGATGGCCGCGCGGCGCTGCTTGACCGCTTCTTCCGGGGTCGCGTCCTTCTCCACCGCGCCCTTCACGCGCTCGGACACGTCGGTCACGGCGACCAGGACGTTCAGCTCCAGGTCCTGGCACTTCAGCTCCTCGGCCTGGGTCCGGGCGTAGAAGCCGTCCCGCACGTAGTCGTGTTCCGGCGTCGAGAGCTTGTGGATCGAGTCGAGCCCGACGTGGTGGTTGGTGATGGCGAGGCCGTTCGGCGAGACGAAGCAGCCCGAGCCGCCGGAGTTGAAGCGCACCGAGGCGAGGCGCACCTGCTCCAGCCAGGCGTCGCTCAGGTCGAAGCCGTACTTCTCCTTGAGCAGCTTCTTCGGGGGACTATGGAAGGTCCACATGCCCTCGTCGGCGAGGGCCGGGGCGGGGGCCAGCAGGAAGAGGGCGAGAAACGCGGCGCGGGACCACATGGCAGGGCACCTCCACGATGGACAGAAGCGACGAGGATAGCGCGGTTGCGGCCAGGCCCGCGCGACTTTGCGACAGTTTCCGGCGGCGAGGGCGGCTGCGCGCCGGGGCGCGAGACCGCGGGCGCGAGGCGGTCCACGCCGCGCGTGTCCACGCCCCCGAGGGCCGGCACGTCGGCCTCCCCGAGCCAGGCCGCGAGCGGGCGGCTGGCGGCGTGTTGCGCGTAGTGCGGCTCGCTGCGCGTCACCACGAGCCCGAGCACCTGCATCGCCGCGGACTCGAAGGGGTGGGGCAGGCCGGTGTCCGGGAGGGCGCGCGGGACGCCGTAGTTGCGGATGAGCGGGTAGGTGAGCGCAACGATCTGCCCGCGGTACGAGGGATCGGGGCGAGCCTCCACGCACCCGGTGATCCCGGTGTTGAACACGACCTCGCCGGTCGGCGTGGTTTCCTGGGGCGGCGCGAGCGGCTGGCGCGCGGGCTGCGCACCGGGCCGCGGGTTGGCTCAGTCCAGAATCCAGGAATCGCCTCCTTCTCCCGACCGGTCGGGACTCCTCACCTGCCCCAGCCCCCGAGCCGTGACCGATTCTCTGATTTCCATTGCAAATCCCGGCCCCTCGACGGCAACATCATCATTGGAAAGTGATGAGCCCCAGCGGCTCTCTCTTTGGACGCACAGGGATGCCGGAGCACGCTGGACAGAGCGCAGGTTTCCCCGCCCGTGGCCGATCGCACGGCGAAGCGGGCGTCGCCCTCATCCTCGTCTTCCTCTCGCTCCTCGTGCTGGTGGTGGTGGCGGGCGAGATGTCGATCACCTCGAGCGTGGACCGGAGCCTGGCCCAGTCCGAGCTGTCCGAGATGCGCCACGATTTTGCCGCGCGGGCGGGGCTGGAGGTGGCGCGGTCGCTGCTCATCCAGGATCTGTACGAGGAGACCGAGCGGCAGGCGCGCGCGGCAGAGCGCCGCTGTCCCGCCGAACGCGACGCCTTCGCGGCTGATTGCGCCGCCGACTCCCTGCAAGACGTCTGGGCGGATCCGAAAGCCTGCCGCCTGACCATTGCCGCGGACATCCAGGTGCGCCTCCGCATAACGGACGAGGACAGCAAGATCAACCTGCTGTGGCTCGCGTGCCGCGACGCGCGCACGCGGACCCTCTGGAAAGAGCGGGTCGTCCAGCTTCTGGACGCGCTGCGCGAGGGAACGGCGCACGACCTGAGCCCGGCTGAGGCCGAGAGCCTCGGGGACAACCTCGAGGACTGGTTCACGGGCGACTTCCCCCGCCCGCTCCCGGTGCCCCGTCAGTCGACCATGCGGAAGTCCGAAAGCCGGCTCGTATGGAGCGAGGAGCGCTTCCAGGAACGTCTCCACGCGCCCGTGGTCTTCCCGCTCGGTCTGGACGAACTTGTGCACGTGCCGGGCCTGTCGGCCGATCTGCTCGACGGCCGCGGCCTCGGGGATGCCTACCTCCCGGGCCTGCGCGACGTGGCCACGGTCTGGTCGTGTCTCGTCTACGACCCGCACGACGTGCTCCAGGAGGAGCCCTTCGTCTGGCCGTTCATGAAGGAGCAGAAGGGGTGGCAGGCGAAGCAGGAGAAGCGCCGGCAGGCGCGGGAGATCCTGCGCGAGGAGGAGACGCGCCACGGCAACAACGGCCGAGTCAACGTCAACACCGCGTGCTACGCAGTGTTACGAGCGCTTCTCCCGCCGGAGTCGCTTAGCGACTCGGGCGTGCGCGCGATCGTGGCTTTCTGCCAAGGCGGCTCGACGAGGCGATCCCCGGTAGCTGGGGGTCTTGCAGACGCGCCCTTTCCGAGCGGCGCGTCGCTTATGAAGCGGCTCGCTGACGTCACCGGCGGCGCCTTGCGCCTCGACGCAGCTCTCGCCGCAGAGGTGACTTCTGCCCTGACGGTCCGGAGCCACGTCTTCACCGTCGACATCGACGTGTACGACGCGCTCGACTCCGCGTCCGCCTCCCCCTCGTCTTATTCGCCGACGACCACGAGCTACACCACCGTGCTCTGGCGCCACCAGAACCACGAAGGCGCGGTGCGCCTCATTCCCCTGACCCCTCTGACGAGACGCCCGGCGGGCCTGGCCCGGCCGGCGCTCGACACGCCGCAAGCCAACGATCCATGGACCATCCGGTGACCGAAGCTCCTGCCCGCCTTCAGACATCGTCCCGACGACTCGGGCTTTTCCGGGAGATCCCCATGTCCGCTCGGAGCCTCTTCCTTTCTTGTTCGCTCCTCGTCCTCGCCGTGGCCACGGTCTTCGGCGAGGAGGATAACTGCTGGATCATCACCGTGGGCAACAACCAGCCCGGTGGCGGGGGCGGTGGAGGCGGGGGGCCAGGCGTGCCACCCTACCTGGTCATCCCGGGCCCGCCGAACGAGGACCTCACCATCACGGAGGCTGACTGGAATCCGACCGTCTCGGCGACCTTCCAACCCTACCGCGACCGCGTGCACCCGACGCGGATCGTCCCGGCGGGGGGCTCGAGCCACGCGTATATTCTGGAGGCTCTTACGATCGACGGGGAACAGACCGTGGGCCTGCCGATGATGGACCGATCCATGGTCCCGTCCGCGATCGAGGCGTTTGACGGCCACTCCTTCGAGCTGCAGGGCCAGAGCCCGCCTGGAGAGGCGACGCTGCGCGACTACTATGGCGTCAACCTCGCGACCGGCCAGCTCGAGATGTCGCTCCCTACGGGCATGCGCTTCACGGGCGTGAACGGCCAGGACTTCGAGCTGAAGATCAACATCCGCAGCACGGTCCAGCGAAACGGCAACCTCGGCAACTTCGCGGCCTTCAACTACGAGGACTTCCTGGTCATCAACAAGCTGATCCCGCTCGAGCAGGCCGAGGCGGACGCGTGCTCGGACACGACCTCGGAACAGTGGAAGATCCGGGATCTGGTCAATTCCTCCCCCTTTCTTACGCGCTTCCGCGGTGGTGCGGCCGAGATCTGGACCAATGTCGGCGAGAGTTCTGGCCCCGTCCTGGATCCCGCGACCAGCCCGTACTTCATCAACATGGACGCAAGCCGCTGGGGAGTTTGTCTGCGGAATACCTCGGCATGCAAGCTGCTGAACGGCAACAAGGCCATCGGCGACGGCCTGCACAACCTCTTCGGCGGTCTGCCCCAGGGCATTCCTCTGCCGGGCGGACAGAGCCCTGCGGGCGTGCCATTCGGCTACGCGGATCCCGTGCTGGCGGAGCAGGTCCAGGGGCCGCCGCCCTGGACATACCACAAGTTTGTGACCTCGCCCGGGCGGCTCGAGCACCTTTCCTGGAACTGTGACCTCGTCGCTATCCAGGACGCCGAGGGCACGACGTGGGTGTACAGGGGCTTCCAGAAGACCGAGGATCGGGTGGTCTGCGTGCCTGCCTCGCAGCTTCCGCACAACGGTCAGACGGGCACCCTGCCGAGCGGCGTGACGCTCCCGAACGACCCGCAAGAATACGCCCACATCCAGCTCGTGGCTCCCTGCGTCTACTGGGAGACGCGGGACGGGCTCCGCACCTACTTCCTGTACAACAAGTGGGGCCAGCACGTGGGCTTCCGTGAACCCTTGGGTCGCGAGGTCGTGTTCGCCTACGGATCGTACGGAGGGTCGCCCCAGTACGCGGTGCACACCGCCAACAAGGTGCAGTACATCGTCGACGAGTTTGGGCGGCAGTGCGACTTCTTCTACGACAGCGAGGGCAATCTGAGCGCCATCGTGCCGCCCGGGCTCGAGAGCGGCGCGCCGGGTCAGATCCTGCACGATCCGGTGATCAACATTCAGATGACCACCTTGTCGTTCCCACAACTTCGGCCGGGGCAGATGGGGCCGAAGAACATCGACGTGTTGAATGACTACCAGGCCGAGCGCCTGCACCTGGACAAACTCCTAATCAGTTCCCCCACGGATGACAGCGGCGAGTGCGTGTTCGAGGCGAGCTTCGAGAGCTATGGTGCTCCGCCCTTTGCCGGTCATCGCGTGACCCAGGTGCGCTACTCCAGCGACAACGACCAGCAGCCGGGCTGGCTGCAGGGTGCGGTGGCGGGTGGCACGACGACGTACGCGTACGAGGTCACGCCCGGCGGGGAGCCTGCCATGCTCACCTGGGCGTGCGGCGATCCCTACTACGTTACCGAGACGCGGCCCGACGGCTCGAGAGTGATCCACAAGTTCGACCCGTTCAGCAACGAGATCGAGCGCACGGAGCAGTCGCAGACGTCTCCCGGCGGCACGGTCGTGGACGTCACGACCGCTTTCCGCTTCCAGATGGGCTGCGACGTGTTAAACCTGCGAAACGGCATCGTGCATCCCGCGGGCAACTACGACTGGTTCTGGTACGAGGGCCAGGGGGACCCGACGGCTCCACACGGCAGCGTCCTCGAGCACTGCTACGACCACGTCACCGCGGGTGCCCCCCTGTGCAGCTTCTTCTCCCGACACAACGTGCTGCAGGAAGGGCGGCGTGTGTCAGAGACCGACATAAGTGGCGAACTCATCACGAAGTACACGTATGACACCTGGTTCGGACAGGTGAGGGCCGAGTATCCGCCGGGTGCAACTGTGCCCGAGTTCGAGCACACCTTCGACTACGAGAACGCGCCGCCCGGCCAGCCCACCTGCGGGGCGATCGTGAAGACCAAGCTGCCGCAGACCGGTGGCTACGCGGAAGCGGAGCTGGAGCGCACCTTCATCTACAACAACTACGGCCAGAAGCTGAGCGCCACGCTCCAAAACGGCGTCGTCGAGGAAACCACCTGGACCTACCACCCGCTGAACGATCCGGACGGGGACGGCACGGCCGACTGGCTCGAGACGGTGCTCACGGATCCGCTCCCGGGCTACGTGCATGAGGAGATCCTCGACCGGGGAGAGGAGGGCTCCGACCTGGTGACGACCTTCCGTCACGACGAGCGCGGCCGTCTCTTCTGCACCACCAACCCGAACGGCGACCAGGAGTGTCGCCTGACGAACGAGATGGATCAGGTCTACGCGGTGGCCAGGGGTGCGGTGACGGTGGAGACCCTGGCCGGAGGCCAGAAGAACCTGGTGCCGATCGTGCCCGGGGCGGCGTACTCGAAGGAGTTCCTCTACTTCGACGAGGGCGGCAGGGTCGTCGAGAAGCGCGTGCGGAACGACCATCCGGCAACTGCCAACCTCACCACGAACCCGGGCTACGTCACCACGCGTCTCTCCTACGACGGGCTCGACCGTCTGGTGGAGGTGCAGACCGAGCAGGCAACGCCCGGGATCGCGGGGGTCGAGTGGCTCTCGACCAAGTGGCGGAGGGATCCGCTCGGCCGCATCACGCACGAGGTGCGCCCGGACGGCTCGTCCACGAGCGTGATCTACTCAGCCGCGGGCTGGGTGCTAGAGCACCGGGTGCATGCCAACGCCTACGAGGGCCAGGCCTTCAAGGATCCTCTCTCGCCTGCTGCGGGCGACAAGGTGATGAGCTTCACCTACAACCTGAACGGTGCGGTCGTCCAGGGCACGGACGCGGAGCAGGCCACCGAGCACGTGTACTACGACGGCTTCCGCCGGCTGGTGGGGCGAAGGGACGTCGCGGGCACGCTCTACTGGCAGGAGCTGAACGGCAATGACCAGGTGACAGAAAGCGCCGTGTTCGCGGCCGGGACGGGAGCGCCGCCGCTGCCAAGCGCGGTGGCCTTGAAAGCCACGGAGTACAAATACGACGAGCGCTTCCGGGTCTCTGCGAAGATAGAGCACTGGTTCACGGTGGAGAACGGGGTAGAGCAGCCGCTTGGAGGGGACGGCCGCATCCGGACCGAGTACGCCTACGACAGCGAGAACCAGCTCATCAGTGACACGGACGAGTTCGACGGGGCGACGGAATACCAGTACGACCGGGCCGGGCGGAAGACGGCGGTGATCTACCCCCAGACGGCGGAGCTGCCGCCCGGCACGCGAAACCGGGACGAGTTCACCTACGACAAGAACGGCAACCTGACCGAGACGCGCATCAGTGAGTACACCTCGCCTCTCGCCGGAGGTGGGGTGCTGCTGAGGCAGCACACGATCGACGCGGAGTTCGACGAGCTGAACCGGCAGGTGAGGACGGTGCGCGCGGAAGGGAGCGCGACGGAGGAGTGCGAGACGCGGACCTGGTACGACGCCCTGGGGAACGTGTACCGGCGGCTCGAGCCCCGCACCGGCCGCACGGTGGGAACGGAGTACTGCTACGACACGCACGGGCGCATGGTGCGATCGGTGGAAGGGTGGGACCAGGACTTCTCGGCGGTGGTCCCGGGGCTTGCCACGCTGGACAACCCGGACGGGTTCATCACGCTTCTGAAGACCTACGACGCGGCCGGGAACGTGGTCTCGGAGACGGACGACCTGGGGCACACGACGACCTATTCCTACGACCATCTGCAGCGGCGCACGGCCACGGTGAACGCGGACGGCACGTCCGAGACCGCGGCCTACCGGAAAGACGACCTGGTGGAGCAGATGGACTTCTTCGATGCGGGAACACCGGCACCCGCGCCGCTGTTCCACATCGAGTACATGTATGACGGCGGGAAACGCCTGATCGAGGAAAACTACGTGGTGGAAAGCGGGCCCTACACCGGGCTCCTGAAGAAGACCTTCACGCACGACGACCTGGGGCGGGTGCTGACCGGCACTGCCATCTCGCGGCACCCCTTGTACCCGAACCAGCGCTTCAAGGCCGTGACCGAGAGGGAATACGATTCGCTGAGCCGAGTCGTGGAGGAAGGGCAGACGCTTTGGAAGAGCACGGTGACGCCGCCGCAGTGGAGCCAGGTGCTCGACGTGACGGTGAGCGCGCGCTTCGATGAACTCGGGAACCTACGGAACACGAAGTCGTCCCTGGGCAGCGACCCGGCGGGCTACGAGGTGGAGCGGGACTACGATGCGCTCCGGCGCCTGGTGGACGTCCAGGAGATCCGAACGAGCGGCGAGCCGCTGCACGCGACCTTGAACTGGTGGGGAGCGCGGGGGAGGCTCGAGTCGATCGTGCACCACTGGTCGGGGACGGAGACGAGGACGCTCTTCTCGAACTATGACGACCGTGGCCGGGTGCGGGAGCAGAGGACGGAGACCGAGGGAGGGGTACTACTCTCCGGCAAGAGGTGGGCGTACAGCGACAGCTCGGCGCTGCTGCGCTCGCTCAGGATGGATCCGGGCAGCGTGGGCCAGGCGGACTACGTGTTCGGCCATGACCCGCTGGATCGGCTCTGCAGCATCGCCAAGGGCGAGTGGGACGAGGGGACCGAGGAGCTCCTGGGGACGCCGGCGCTCGAAGAGCAGGAGTTCGACGGCGCCGGGAACATCCGGGAGCACACGCTGCCAGGAGGCGCGACCTACGCGAATGACGTCGATGCCCTGAACGCGTACGTGGGCACGTTCGACAACGCGACCTTCAGCCGGGACGAGCGCGGGAACACGACCGAGATCGGGGTGATGAACCTGGTGTACGACGTGCTCGGGCACGTGGTGGCGACGATCCGGCCGTACGTGTCGCCGATCCTGCCATCCTACGAATGCCGGGACGCCTTCGACCGGCGAGTGTACCGGGAGTTTGACGCCAGCAAGACCTACTTCGTGCATCTTGGCGACGAACTCTTGCAGGAGGTGAGCGTCGCCGGGGCCACGCCGGCGGTGACGGTGGAGTACATCCACGGGGTGAACGCCGACTCGCTGGTTGGCCAGAGGATCGGCGGCGTGCCGTACGC
>DYIW01000159.1 GCA_020723465.1 Phycisphaera mikurensis | reverse complement strand
CCAGGGAGCTGACGCTCGAGCGCTTCCTGCAGCGCCACTACAAGGACCTCTCGCCCGGCGAGATGGAGCGCGTGCTGGAGCGCATCCGCGGCGAGGTGCGGGCGCGCTACGGCGTGACGCCGGAGCTGCGGGACGCGAGGGCGCTGGATGGCGTGGAGTTCGTCTACGCCCTCGACCTCGGGCGCTGCATCGGCTGCCGCCGTTGCGTGCACGCCTGCGTGGCGGAGAACAACCTGAGCCGCGACCCGCAGATCGAGTACATCCGCGTGCTGGAAATGCCGCGCGGCAGCGTCGACGTCGAGCGCGGCGACCACTACTACGACCGTGCGCGCGTGCCGGACCGCGAGCACTACTACATGCCGGTGCAGTGCCATCAGTGCGCCAATCCGCCGTGCGTCAAGGTCTGCCCCATCGAGGCGACCTGGCAGGAGCCGGACGGCGTGGTGGTGATCGACTATGACTGGTGCATCGGCTGCCGCTACTGCGAGGCGGCCTGCCCCTACTGGGCGCGGCGCTTCAACTTCGCCGAGCCGGAGCTGCCCGCAAACCAGGTCAACCCGGACATGGGCTACCTGTCCAACCGGCCGCGGCGGAAGGGCGTGATGGAGAAGTGCCACTTCTGCCTGCACCGCACCCGCGCCGGGCGCCTGCCCGCCTGCGTCGAGGTCTGCCCGGTCGGCGCGCGCAAGTTCGGCAACGTGCTCGATCCGGCGAGCGAGGTGGCGCTGATCCTCAAGACCAAGCATGTCTACGTGCTGAAGCAGGAGGTGGGCACCCTGCCGCGCTTCTTCTATTACCTCGACGAAGGCTACCACGGCGAAGTCGGCGGGGGCGGGTGACGGGCGCCATGCGGGATTACCTCTACTTCCTGTGGCGCTGCTTCCGCATCAGCTTCTCCGGCGGCTGGCAGTATCGCCTGTGGATGCTCGTGCTCACCGTGTTCGCGCTGCTCGGGCTCAATGCCTACTGCAAGCAGCTCGTGCATGGCATGGCCACGACCGGCATGACCGATCAGGTGTCGTGGGGACTGTACATCGCCAACTTCACCTTCCTCGTGGGCATGGCGGCCGCGGCGGTCATGCTCGTGATCCCGGTCTACATCTACCGCAACCGCGAACTGCACGACCTGGTCGTCTTCGGCGAGCTGTTCGCCGTGGCCGCCATCGTCATGTGCCTGCTGTTCGTGAACGTCGACCTGGGGCGGCCGGACCGCTTCATGCACATCTTCTGGCGCTTCAACTTCCCCATCTCGATGCTCACCTGGGACGTGGTCGCGCTCGGCGGCTACCTGGTCCTCAACCTGCACATCTGCGGCTATCTCATCTACTGCAGCTACCGCCAGCAGAAGCCGAGCCCGGCCTTCTACATCCCCTTCGTCTTCATCGCCATCGTCTGGGCGATCAGCATCCACACGGTCACCGCCTTCCTCTACGTCGGCCTGGGAGGCCGGCCCTTCTGGAACTCGGCGATCATCGCCCCGCGCTTTCTGGCCTCGGCCTTCGCCGCCGGGCCGGCGATCATCATACTCACCCTGCAGGTCATCGGCCGGGCCACCGGCTACCGCATCAGCGACCAGGCGCTGAGCCTGCTGCGCGGCATCGTGACCGTGGCGCTGTCGATCAACGCGTTCCTGCTGCTGTGCGAGCTGTTCACCGAGTTCTATACCGACTCGGCGCACATCGCCTCGACCATCTACCTGTACTTCGGCCTGCATGGCCACCACGCGCTGGTGCCGTGGATCTGGACCGCGGTGGCGATGAACACCGTGGCCCTGCTGGTGCTGTACACGCCGCTGCGCCGCCGGCGCGCGGCGCTGAACGTGACCTGCGTGCTGCTCATCACCGGCATCTGGATCGAGAAGGGCATGGGCCTGATCGTGCCGGCCTTCATCCCTTCGCCCCTCGGCGAGATCGTCGAGTATCAGCCAACGCAGAACGAGATCCTGGTGTGCCTGGGCATCTGGGCCACCGGTCTCTTGCTCTACACCATCTTCGTCAGGGTTTCGGTTCCCGTGCTCTCCGGTCAATGCACCGCCGACCAGGTGCGGAAGCGCGGCGCGGAGCGCGCGGCGGAGGCCGCTTGAGGCAAGGAAGGAGCGTCATCGTGAGCAGGTTTTGTCGGCGAGGGGCCGTTCGGCGCGCGGCGGCGTCCATTCTGGCGGCCGCGGCCCTGGTGGCCGCGGCCCCGTGGGCGGCGGCGCAGGTGATCGGACTGCCCGAGCTGAGCGTGGAGTCGAAGGAGTGCATCGACTGCCACAAGAAGACCAACATCGTCATTTATCAGCAGTGGGGCCTGAGCAAGCACCACCGCGGCAACGTCGGCTGCTTCGAGTGCCACAGCGCCGACCCGTCGGACTCGGACGCGGTGCTCCACTACGAGCGGACCATCTCGGTGATCGTCAGCCCCAAGGACTGCGGGCGCTGCCACGCCAAGGAGGTGGCCGAGTTCGTGGGCTCGCACCACTCCAAGGCCGGCCGCATCCTCGGCTCGCTGGACAACGTCCTGGCCGACGTGGTCGAGGGGAACCGCGGCATGATCACGCCGGGCTTCCCCGAGGGCGTCTCGGCGGCCGCGGTCAACGGCTGCTATCAGTGCCACGGCTCGCAGGTGAAGGTGCAGGCCAACGGCAGGCTCGATCCGGTCACCTATCCGAACAGCGGCATCGGCCGCCTCAACCCGGACGGCAGCGAGGGCGCGTGCAACGCCTGCCACTCGCGCCACGTGTTCGCCGCCGAGCAGGCGCGCCACCCGGACACGTGCGGCAAGTGCCACCTTGGCCCGGACCACCCGCAGAAGGAGATCTACGAGGAGTCGAAGCACGGCATCGCCTTCTTCGCCAACGTCGAGCGCATGAACCTCGGTTCCTCGAAGTGGATCGTGGGCGAGGACTACTGGGCGGCGCCGACCTGCGCGACCTGCCACATGTCGGGCACGCGCGGCCAGGCGGTGACGCACGACGTGGGCATGCGCATCAGTTGGAACAACCGTCCCGAGCGCTCGACCCGGCCCGAGGTGTCGGACGCCAAGCTCGGCCTGCCGGGGAAGGACGTGCCGTGGCAGGTGCGCCGGGCGAACATGACGGAAGTGTGCCTCAACTGCCACAATCAGAACTGGGTGGACAACTTCTATCAGCAGTACGACGCGCTCATCGACCTGTACCACGTCAAGTACCAGGAGCCCGGGCAGGCGCTGATGGCGCTGGTCAAGCCGCTCCGGAAGCACGAGGCGCCCTTCTCGGAGAAGGTCGACTGGACGTGGTTCGAGCTGTGGCACCACGAGGGACGGCGCGCGCGCCACGCGGCCTCGATGATGGCCCCGGACTACACCCACTGGCACGGCACCTACGAGCTGGCGCGGAACTTCTATTCCAAGTTCGTCCCGGAGCTGGAGGAGCTGGTCGAGCGCGGCCTGTCCTCGGGCGACGCGGGGCGCGTGAGCGCGGCCGAGGCGCTGCACGCCAAGCTGACGTCGATCCTGGAGTCCAGCGACCACCAGTGGGTGCTCGACAAGATGGATCCCGAGGAGAAGGCGCGGCGCGACAAGGCGCGCGAGGAGTTCAAGAAGCGCTACGAGTAGCGCGGGCGGGCCAGAGGCGTCCGCCGGGAGCGCGGCATGGTGGTAGTGGGCGCATACGCCCGCGTCGAGACCGCGGCCGCGGTCGAGGTGCGCGCGCGCCTCGCCGCGGTTGGTGGCGTCTCGACCTTCGACCTGGATGAGCCGGGCAAGGTCGGTTTGCTGATCGAGGCGGCGAGCGTCGCGGCGGCGCACGCGCGCCTGTGCGGCGAGCTGGCCGAAGTGCCCGGCGTGCTGGGCGTGTGGCCGGTGTTCGTGGGCGCGGAAACCGAGGCGGACGCGGAGACGCCCGCGGCCGAGGAGGCGTGAATGGGTGCGACGCGACGTGACTTCATCAAGGGCGCGGCCGCGGCCGCGGTGGTGGCCGTGGCCGGGCGCCGCCTGCCAGCGCAGGGCGTCGCGCCGGAGGACGCGGCGCGCTGGGTCAAGTCCGTGTGCCGCTTCTGCGGCACGGGCTGCGGCGTGCTGCTCGCCGTGAAGGACGGCCGCATCGCCATGCTGCGCGGCGATCCCGAGCACCCCACGACCAAGGGGCTGGTGTGCGCCAAGGCGCTGTTCCTGCCCAAGGTCGTGCACTCGCCGGACCGTCTGACGCATCCCCTGGTGCGCAAGAACGGCCAGCTCGAGCGCGCGAGCTGGGAAGAGGCCATGGAGCTGCTGGCCGGCCGCTTCGCCGAGGCCATCGAGCGCCACGGGCCGGACAGCGTGGCGTTCTACGGCTCGGGCCAGGCGCTCTCCGAGGAGAGCTACCTGGCCAGCAGGCTGTTCAAGGGCGGCATCGGCACCAACAACGTCGAGGGCAACCCGCGCCTGTGCATGGCCAGCGCCGTGGGCGGCTACGTCACGACCTTCGGCAAGGACGAGCCGATGGGCTGCTACGAGGACATCGACCACGCGCGCGTGTTCTTCCTCGTCGGCTCGAACGCCGCCGAGTGCCACCCGGTCATCTTCGACCGCATCATCGCGCGCAAGCAGGGGCGGCGCGACGTGCTGGTGATCGCGCTCGACCCGCGCAAGAGCCCGATTCAGACGAACGTCGACCTGCACCTCGATCCTCTGCCCGGGCAGGACCTGGCCGTGCTGCACGCCATGGCCCAGGTCATCGTCGGCGAGAAGCGGCACGACCTGCGCTTCATCGAGCGCAACGTGCAGTTCAAGGCGACGCGCGACGGCCAGACCGTGGCGGTGAGCTTCGAGGAGTACGTCGAGTTCCTGAGCCAGTACACGCCCGAGCGCGCGCAGATGACCACCGGCGTCAAGGCGGAGAAGATCGTCGAGGCGGCGCGCCTCTTCGCGCTCGGCCCGACCATGTCGCTCTGGACCATGGGTCTCAACCAGCGCACGCGCGGCGTGTGGGCCAACAACCTGGTGCACAACCTGCACCTCATCACCGGGCAGATCGGCAAGCCGGGGGCGACCTCGTTCTCGCTCACCGGGCAGCCCAACGCCTGCGGCGGCGTGCGCGACACGGGCGCGCTGTGCGGCAACCTGCCCTATGGCCGCGTCGTGACCGACGCCGCGCACCGCGCCGAGATGGAGAAGCTCTGGAGCGCCGAGCCGGGGACCATTCCGGACAAGCCCGGCCTCGACACCATGGAGCTGTTCAAGGCCCTGGGCGAAGACCGCATCAGGGCCATGCTCATCCTCACCACCAATCCCGGCCAGTCCCTGCCGAACGTGGAGCCCTACCGCCGCGCAATGGGCGGCGCGCGGCCGGACAAGCCGTTCGTGGCGGTCATCGACGCCTTCCCGACGCGCACCACGGAGCTGGCCGACCTGGTGCTCCCGGCGGCCATGTGGTCCGAGAAGAGCGGCGTCTTCGGCATGTCCGAGCGGCGCTATCAGTACATGCCGCAGGTGCTGGCCCCGCCGGGCGAGGCGCGCGCGGACCTGGACGTGCTGCTCGACTTCGCCGCGCGCCTCGAGCGGCGCGGCGCGGTGAAGGAGGGCTTCATCGCGGGGCGGTTCCAGAACGCCGACGACGTGTGGGAGGAGATGCGCGAGGCGTCGCGCGGCACGGCCTATGACTTCCGCGGCATGACGCGCGCGCGCCTGATGAAGGAGCGCGGCATCCGCTGGCCGGCGCCGACCGAGCAGCATCCGGGCACGGCGCGGCGCTACGTCAAGGGCGAGGACCCGCTTCTCGACGAAGGTCCGTACGCCGACAACTCGCTCGCCGACGGCGAGGTCAAGTTCTACGCGGCGCCGGAGCAGCGCGCGGTGGTCTGGCTCAGGCCGGCGCTCGGCCCGGCCGAGCCGCCCGACGCCGGCTACCCGTTCGTGCTCTCCACCGGCCGCGTGCTCGAGCACTGGCACACGGGCACCATGACCATGCGCGCCGAGGAGCTGCGGCGCGCCTACCCCGAGGCGTTCGTGGAGGTCCATCCCGTTGACGCGATGAAGCTCGGCGTCCGCACCGGCGACCGCGTGAAGATCGAATCGCGGCGCGGCGCCGCGGTGATCAAGGCGTGGGTCACCGAGCGGCCGCGGCCGGGCAGCGTGTTCGTGCCCTTCCACTGGCAGGACGAGGACAGCCTGATCAACCGCGTGACCATCGACGCCTGCGATCCGATCTCGAAGCAGCCCGAATACAAGATCTGCGCCGTGCGGCTCGAGAAGGTCTGAGCGGCGGGAGCACGAACATGGCGCGACGAACGGTGGCGTGGGCGGCGCTCCTCGGACTGGCCGGGGCCGGCCTGTCTTTCACGGCGGTGCAGGAGCCGGGGCACGAGGCGGCCGCGGGCGGCGAGGAGTTCGCCGCGAACGCCTTTCCTCCGACCCTGTCCGACACCGAGCCGCACGCGGACGCCTGGCGCGAGGACGGCTGCCTGCGCTGCCACGAGACCGGAGTCGGGGACGCGCCGCTGGTCGTGCACCGCGACCTGCCGCCGCTCCTGCTCGAGGTCAAGTGCCGCACCTGCCACGTGCTGATCCCGGGCTCGCGGCCGCGGGAGAGGGCGGCCGCCGCGGCAGCGGAACCCTTCGCGCCGAACGCCTTCCCGCCGATGATGCCCGCTTCCGCGGTGCATGACCGGGCCTGGCTGCGGGACGACTGCCTCCTCTGCCACGAGGACGGCACGCACGGTGCTCCGCTGGTGCGCCACCAGGACTTGCCTTCCCTCTATCTCGAGGCCAAGTGCCGCTCGTGCCACGTGCAGGTGCGCGCGGTCGCGGCCGCGCGGCCGGAGGCGGCGGAGTAGCCGCTGATCGAGGGAGCGAAAGGGGGACGAAGTTCACTCGCGGTGCTCGGCCTCGAGCCGTGCGAGGGCGCGCTTTCCTGCTGCGCACGCGTGCCGGCGACCGGTAGGATCGGGACCTGCCTCGAAAAGGACATGGGCCGGCGCATCATGGGAGAACGCCATGCACTTCCGTCCAAGGTCCCCTCTCGCGTCCCTCCTGCTGCTCGGCGTCGTCTCGGGCGCCGGCTGTACGACGCTGCGGTATGAGATCGACTCGTCTCCCGCGGGGCTGCCGATCTACGAGTTTGGCGAGCCAACAGGCGAGCACACGCCAGCCGTGCTGGAGGACCGATGGTTGAGTGATGAGGACTGCCCATGGGTTGTCTCGGTAGAGCACGAGGGTCGCCTGTACACGGCAAGGTTCCGTTGGCAAGACTGGGGCTTCAAGGTTGGGTGGAGGGCGATGATACTGGATATTGAGAATGAGGATGGTGCAGCGTGGCTGTGCGACCTTTTTGGCAGGATCAGAGTTGCTTTGCCTCAACCTGGAACGTGCCTGATCGCGTACCGGGGCGGTGTGGACGATTGTTTCAGGAGTTTAGTCGTCAACGGTGGATCCCCAGACCGGTACTCTCGGGATTTCGACGACTGGGAGGTTCTCGGGGGTCAGCGGATCTGGCGAGTTGACGCTGGCCGAGTGGAAGTCGAAAGTAATCCCTGGTCAATCGCAGGCGTGATGCCGGAGGCGAGTTCGCTTAGCGTCCATTGGTATGGTCTTGAGGAAGACGCGGGGCTGTGGCTGAGCGTTGCTCCGGGACGGTTCGGAAGGGTGCGGGTGTCGACGGATGGGGGGCCGGAGATGGAGGTGACGCCTGCTGGAGTCGAGCAGCTCCTGCGGGGCAGGGGCTTCCGTATCTCTCTTGATGACGTGAATGGTCAGGTGAGTTCGCTAGATGTGAAGATCAGGGGCCGGGAGGGACTGCATCTGCGGATCGCTGGGGATGTCCTACCAACCCAGGAGCAGTGATCCGACCTGGACGGGCAGGAGGCGCGCTGGCGGGAGCTTGGCGGTCATGAAGAGACGCACGGACAAGCGCCGCTGCTCGCGGCGCGGCGCCCTCAAGAACCTGGGCGGCATCGGGGCCGCGGCCGCGTTCGCGGGGCTCTCGCCGCCGCGAGAAGACCCACCGGCTGGTCCGGGCGCGGGCGGCGCGGGCCCGGCGAGCGCGCACGAGGAGATCGCGGAGCGCGTGCGCGCCACGCCGCTCGTCGACACGCACGAGCACCTGCCGGACGAAGAGGAGCGCCTGCGCGGGGACGTGATCTGCTGCGACGACTGGTCGCTGCTCCTCAGCCACTACCTGGACTCCGACCTGGCGGTCGCGGGCCTGCCGCCCGCGACGAGGGACGTGCTCTTCTCGCGCGGCCCGGACCCGCTCGAGAAGTGGCGCATGCTTGCTCCGTTCTGGCCGGCCGTGAAAAACACCGGCTACGGCCGGGCCGTGCGCATCGCCCTGCGCGAGTTGTACGGCATCGCTGACCTGAGCGAGCCGGCGATCCCCGCCCTGCAGGAAGCCTATGAAGCGCTGCGCCAGCCAGGAATGTACCGGAAGGTCCTGGTCGAGGCGGCGGGCATCGAGTCCTGCCAGGTCAACTACCTGTGGCGGCCGTTCCGCGAATCCTCGCAGCCGCTGCTGCTGATGCAGGACATCAGCTTCCTGGGCATGCACCTGGATCCCGAGATCGAGACCTTCGCCGGACCCGCGGGCAAGGAAGTGCGCGATCTCGCGGACTGGCACGGCGTGATCGACTGGTGGTTCGAGACGTACGCCCCGTATGCGGTCGCGGTGAAGAGCCAGGGCGCCTACCGCCGCGGCCTGGATTACGAGGACGTGCCGCCGGAGCGGGCCGAGCCGCTGTTCCGCCGGATGCTGGCGGGAGAGGCGCTCGCCGCCGCCGAGCAGAAGGACCTCGAGGACCACCTCTTCTGGTATTGCGTGCGCTGCGCCACGGAGCACCGCCTGCCGGTGAAGCTCCATCTCGGCTACTACGCAGGCGAGAACTATATGCCGGTCGGCCGCGTGGCGGAGAACGTGGCCCAGGCCTCGGACCTGTGCCGCCGCTCGCCGGACACCCGGTTCGTCTTCATGCACATCGCCTATCCCTGCTGGCAGGACCTCATGGCCGTGGCCAAGCACTACGCGAGCGCGTACGTGGACATGTGCTGGGCCTGGATCATCGATCCCGCCTCGAGCAAGGAGTTCCTGAAGCGCTTCCTCGTGACGGCGCCGGCCAACAAGGTGCTTCCCTTCGGCGGCGACTACATCCCCGTCGAGCCCGTCGTCGGGCACGCCCGCCTGGCGCGCCACGGCGTGGCCCGGGCCCTGTGGGAGCTGGTCGAGGAGGGGTGGCTCGAGGCGCGGGACGCGCTCGACCTGGTCGAGCCCATCCTGCGCGGCAACGCGCGCGCCCTCTTCCGCCTGGACGAGAAGGAGAAGAACCTGGCCGCGGCGCCGTGGCGCTGAGTTCGCGCCTGCCCGGTCACGCGCCGCCGGGAGAGTCGAGCACGTCGCGCACCCGGCGCAGCAGGCCGTGCTGGGTGAAGGGCTTCTCCAGGAACTCGAGGCCCTCCTCCAGCACGCCGTGATGCGCAATGACGTCCGCGGTGTACCCGGAGACGAACAGCGTCTTGAGCGCCGGCCGGACGCCGCAGAGCGCCGCGCTGAGTTCCCGGCCGTTCATGCCCGGCATGATGACGTCGGTGACGAGCAGGTGGATGGGCCCGGCGTGCTCCGCGGCGAGGCGGAGAGCGCTCTCGCCGTTTTCCGCCGCGAGCACGGTGTAGCCGCCTCTCTGCAGGATGCGCTCGCTCACCTGCCGCACCGCCGCGTCGTCTTCGCAGACGAGGATGGTCTCGTGTCCGGTCAGGGCGTCCTGGCCAGCGCGCGCGGCTGCCGTCTCCTGCGGCTCACCTCCTGCCGCGGGCAGGTAGATCTTGAAGGTCGTGCCGTTCCCGACCTCGCTGTAGACCGTGATGTGGCCGCCGGCCTGAGTGACGATCCCGTAGACGGTGGAGAGGCCGAGGCCGGTTCCCTGACCGGGCGGCTTGGTGCTGAAGAAGGGCTCGAAGATGCGCTCCAGCGTCGCGCTGTCCATGCCGCAGCCCGTGTCGCTGACCGCGAGCAGAACGTGCGGGCCGGGCCGCGCGTCCGCGTTGAGCTGGAGGCGCGCGTCGTCGAGAGCCACGTTGCGCGTCTCGAGCAGCAGCGTGCCGCCGCCGGGCATGGCGTCGCGCGCGTTGACCACCAGGTTGATGATCACCTGCTCCAGGCGATCGGCGTCGGCGCGCACGCGGTGGAGCCGCGGGTCGAGCGAGGTGCAGAGCTGGATGTTCTCGGTGATCAGGCGGCGCAGCATCTTCTCCATGTCGGAGAGCGTGCGGTTGAGATCGAGAACGCGCGGCTGCAGCACTTCGCGCCGGCTGAAGGCCAGGAGCTGATGGGTGAGCGCGGCAGCGCGCTGAGCGCTCTCCTCGATTTGTCGCAGTCCCTCGACCAGATCCCGATCTTCGGGGCGGGCCTCCCGCAGGCGGTCGAGCAGCAGCTCCACGCTGCCCTGGATGGCGGTCAGGATGTTGTTGAAGTCGTGCGCGATGCCGCCGGCGAGCTGGCCCACGGCCTCCATCTTCTGCGACTGCCTGAGGAGGCTCTCGAGGCGGGCGCGCTCCTCCTCCGCGCGCCGGCGTTCGCTCAGGTCCTCGATGACCTGGATGAAGCCGCTGGCGACGCCTTTTGCACCCGGCACGGGGAAGGCCTGTATGCGCGCCGGGAAGCGGCTGCCGTCGTGGCGCACCAGGTCGGCTTCGACGCTGGCGGCGCGGCCCGTGGCCATCGCCTCGATGCCAGGACACTGCGGGCAGACGGCCGCGCTCCCGGCCATTGCCTCGTGGCACTTGCGCCCGGCGAGCGCGCGCTCCGGCTTGCCAAAGAGCCGCCTCTGCGCCGCGTTCGCGGCGACGATGCGGTAGTCGCGGTCGATCAGCGAGATGCCGAGCTCGATGTTCTCGACCAGCGTGCGGTAGCGTTCCTCGCTGGCGCGCAGGATGCCCTCGCTTCGGCTCTGCAGGAACGCATAGAGAAACGCGCCGAAGAGCAGCGGTTCGAGGATTTCCACGAAGTCCTCGATCGGATCGAGAGCGGCGCTTACGCCCAACCACTCGAGCACGTTGCTGCAGTGGCGGAAGAGGCCCACCAGCAGGAGGAGGGCGAGCGCCGCTTTCACGTCGCCGCGCAGCGGCGCCCGCCAGCGCCGGCAGAGCAGGCCGGCGGCGACGGCCGTGGCGAGCAGGGTGACGATGTCGATCGCGGCGACCGCGCTCATCGGCGTCTCGGTTCAGCGCCGAGCGCGCGGCCGCACCAGGCCACCAGGAGCAGGGCGCTGCCCGCGTAGCAGGCGTGCTCGCACAGGTTGAGCGCGGCCTCCCAGAGGAAGCCTTCGGCAGACCCAGCCGGCCCCGAGGCAGCAAAAGGACGTCAGGGCGAGCGGGAACGCGGGCAGGTCCCGGAGCGGCCTGCGGTTCAGCAGCGCGAACGCGAGCACTCCGAGGCCGATGACGAGCGTGACGATCTCATTTTCCTGGAGCACGTGGCCCCCTCGCTCTGCGGCCCGCGGACACCCTGAGCATACCAACCGCGCGCGCCGTCGCGCACCGGCTGCTATGCTCCTGCTCCGCCGGAACGGAGTACGGAGACGTTCCATGCCCAGGCCGAACATCCCGAAGACGCCGGCGATCCGCCAGCTCAAGGAGCAGGGGATCGCCTTCCAGGTGCGCCTCTATTCGTACGAAGAGCACGGCGGCACGCGCCACGCCGCCGCGGAGCTGGCCGTGCCCGAGCATGAGGTGATCAAGACCCTGGTGATGGAGACCGACGGCAAGCGGCCGCTCCTGGTGCTGATGCACGGGGACCTGTCGGTCTCGACGCAGCGCCTGGCGCGCACGCTCGGCGCGCGGCGCGTCACGCCCTGCGATCCGGTCTCGGCCCAGAAGCACACCGGCTACACGGTGGGTGGCATCAGCCCCTTCGGCACGCGCGCCGTTCTGCCCGTGTACGTCGAGAAGTCGGTCTTCGGGCTGGAGCGGATCCTCATCAACGGCGGCCGCCGCGGCCTGCTGCTCGAGATCGACCCGCGCGAGCTGAAGCAGGTTCTTTCCCCGGTCGAGGTCGACGTGGGGGTGAGCGCGTAGCAGCGGGAGCGCTGGGCTACGCCCGCTGCACCGTGCCCGTGTCCTGGCAGAAGACGAAGCGCCCGCCCGGCAGCGGGGCCGTGACCAGGAGCATCGCCTTGCCGATGACCAGGCGCACGCCCGCGTGCAGCGTCTTGCGCACCAGGATGAACGGGTTGCCCGACATCTCTGCCGCGGACGCCGCCAGGAGCTGGTCGCGGCGTTCCCACAGCTCGTGCTTCCTGCGCTCGAGCAGGCGCCAGCGCTCCACCAGCAGCTTGATCTTCCCGGCCGCGGGCTCGGTCGCGGCATCGCGCGCGAACTTGAGCAGGTCGCCGCCGGCCAGCGACAGGACGTGGGCCATCTCGGCCGCGACCCGGCGCAGCTCTTGTTCCACGGGCTCGATGCTCTGCTGGTCGTGTCCCACGCGCAGCACGGTCAGGACGCCGGCTTTCGAGCCGGCGACGTTGATCTCCACGCGGTTGGCGGCGATCGCCTGGCCGCCCATGAGCACGCCGTGGCCCTTGAGGAGCGTGATTGCGTCTCCCGCCACGAGGCATGAGTGCAGCGCGCTGTCATCCAGTTCGATGGAGCCGTGCGCCTGGATGTCGGCATTGAGTGCGTACTTCGCCCGCACGTTGCCCCGGGCGCGCAAGGAGCCGAGCGCCTGGTGGCAGACTCCGCCCTTGACCTCGATCGACCCTGCGGACTCGACGATGGCGTCTTCCACGTGTTCGCCCACGCGGACGTTCCCGCCGGCCCGCACCGAAAAGGTGGAGCGGATCGACCCGCGCACGCTGACGCTGTGCCGCGTCTCGATGTCGCCGGTGGCGAGCCCGACGTCGCCGTCGGCGTCATAGGCCTTGAGCACGCGCAGGCGGTCCTGAGTGACGAAGCAGATGCCGTCGCAGGCGGCGCGATACTCCAGACCGCCGCCCGGCGCCCGCACGTTCTCGCCCACGGCGATCGCGCGCTCCCGGCCGGGCTGAGCCATCAGCACCTTGCCGGTCACGGTCGTGCCGGCGGAGCCCTCGGTCGCGGGCTCCTTGACGGCGAGGACCTCGCCGGCCCGTACGTCCTGGCAGAGGTTGAGGCGGTGGAAGTCCACGCGGCCAGCGGGCGTGTCGTGCGGAGCGCTCGAAGCAAGGTCCACGATGAAACGGATGCCGCCGTCCGTTCCGTTGATGCACGCCTTGCCGCGCGCGATGATCCCGGAAACGGTCTCTCCCGGCCGTGCCGTATGCCGCTTCAGCGTGTCGGCCAGTACGTTCTCCAGGAGGCCGAAGACCACGCCGGCCTCGCGGGCCTGCTTGTAGTACTTTTCCCTGAAGCCGTA
>DYIW01000158.1 GCA_020723465.1 Phycisphaera mikurensis | reverse complement strand
GCCTAAGAGCGTACTGAGTCACGCGAGAGGCCGGCCTCCCCATCACATCTCCCCTTGCGCGCCCTCCCGATGCTCCGGGCGAGGCGGGCCGCTTCGGTACAACTCACTTGCGGAAGGCGGTCGCGGGCCGGAGCCCGCTCCGGCCCCGCAATGGTGCACCGCGCGGGGACGCGCGGTGAGATAGGCGTCGCAGTCGGTTTCTCGGAGATGTGTGTGATGGAGAGGGGAGTGTGCGGAGCGTCGCGGCCGTTTCCCTGGCCTCCGGGAGCGGCAGCGGCTCGCGGTGCACGGAGCGCGCGACGAACGTCGAGCGGCCCTGCCCGGCGGAGGCGACGCGGGGGGTGTCCGGCGCCGTGAGCTGCGCGAGGCGTGATGTGGCCCTGGCGCCGCGCCCGTCGGATCCAGCCGCGGTCCGAGCTGAAAGCTGACTGCTGAACGCTGACAGCTCCTTCGGTAGATTCCGGGCGTGGCGCTGAAAAAAACCACGCGCAACCTCCTCCTCGTGCTCCTGGCCTGCGCGGCCTGCGGCGCCGCCATCTTCGGGCGCTCGTTCCCGCCCGGCCGGCTGTTCATCCCGCTGCACAGCGAGCGGCTCCAGCCCTGGCGCGCGGAGCTTTCCCCCGAGCGCTCGGCCGAGTTCGCGCGTCACGAGCTGACCGACGTCACGGACAAGCTCATCTCGTTCCGCGCGGACGACGAGATCACGCTCGCGGCCTGGCGCGCGGGCAGGCTCCCGCTCTGGAACCCGACCAGCGCGGGAGGCGTGCCGCATCTGGCGCAGGGGCTCTACGGCGTCTTCTACCCGCCGCACGCGCTCATGCGCTGGCTCGCGCCCGAGCGGGCCTACGGCTTCCTCGCCGCGCTGCACCACTTCCTGGCCGCGCTCTGCACCTTCCTCTTCCTGCGGCGCATCGGCTGCCATCCGGCCGGCGCCTGCCTCGGCGGGCTCGCCTTCGGCTTCTCCACCTGCCTGCTGATGCGCGCGCACTACTACCAGTACGTGGCGTGCTTCGCCTGGCTGCCGCTCGGACTGCTGCTGGTCGAGGTCTGGTTCGAGCGCCGCTCGCTCGTCCAGCTCGCGTGTCTTGCCCTGGTCACGGCCACGGTGCTGCTCGCCGGCTGGCCGCAGACCGCGGCCTATACCGTGTTCTGCTGGATCGCGCTCGCCGTGTACCGCGCGGCCGCGCTCGACCTCCGCGCCAGTTGGGTCAAGGTCCTGGGCGCGGCGCTCGTGGTCGCGGCGGCGGGCACGGCCGCGCGCCCCTTCCTGGACGAGGGCGAGCGCCTGCTGGTGCTCGCTCTCGCGCCGCACGTCGCGCTCCTCCTGGTCTTCCTCGCGTCTCCGGGGAAGATTGCCTTCCTCGGCCGCATGCTTCCTTTCGGCTGCGCGCTCGCGGTCGGCCTCTTGATCGCGTCGCTCCAGTACCTGCCGGCCGTCGAATGGGCGCCCTGGGCGAACCGCGGGGGCCTGGGCGCGCCCGAGCTGCAGGCGCGGCTCGGCCTCAGGCCGCTCTTCCTGCTGGACGCGCTCCTGCCGGGCTTCTTCGGCACGCCCGACTTCTCCTACCAGCACTCGATCTACCACCTGACGCGCGTGCTCGCGCTCGCGCCCGAGGACCTGCTCGCTGCGCCGGACAAGCTCGGCAACCTGGTGGAGAACACGGTCTACTTCGGCCTCCTGCCGCTCTTCCTGGCCGCGCTCGGGCTGCTCGCGCGCGCCGCGCGCCGCGGCTTCCTGGCCACGGTCGCGCTGCTCTTCGGCGGCTTCGCTCTGGGCATCCCGCTGTTCGTCTATCCCCTGTTCTTCAGCGGCTTCTGCGCGGGAGCGGACCCGCGCCGCGCCCTCGGCGTGCTGGTTTTCGCCTGCTGCGGTCTCGCGGGGCTGGGCTTCTCGGCAGTCGCGCAGGGCGGCCTGCGGGGCGCGGCGCGCGCGCTCGCGCTGCTGCTCTTCCTCGCCGCGGCAGCCGCGCTCGCCGCCGGGCTGCGTGCCGGAGATTCCGTGCTCATCGCGCCGCTCGTCCGGAACGCAGATCTGGTCGCGCACCAAATTGGCGCAGCGAGCAACGTGCCAGCCGCGGCGCTCGCGGCGAACGCGGACCTGGTGCGCGCCTGCCTGCTGCGCGCGGGCGCGGCCGGCGCGCTCTCGGCCGCGGCGCTCTTGCTCTTGACGGCGCGGCTTCGGCCGCTCTGGCGCTTGGGCCCCGCGCTCGCCGTGGCCGCCGCCGACCTGCTGCTCGCTGCCCTGCCGCTCACCGGCACGCAACCGGCCGCGGGCTTCCTCGGCGGGCATCCGCTCATCGAGCACGTGCGAGAGCTCTGCGGGCCAGACGGCCGGCTCGCGCGCTACGACGGCGGCAGCGACCCGTCGCCCGTGACCGTACCGCTGCCGCCCAACGTCGCCGGCGCCTACGGCCTGCGGGACGCCTGGTGCTACACCGTGTCGCCGCCGCGGCGCTTCCTCGAGATCGCCGGGCGCATCGACCCGTCCTGGCGCCTGGGAGGCAGCGTGTACATCCCGCCGCTTTCGCGGCCCGAGCACCTCGCCTCGCGCGCCCTCGACCTCCTGGGCGTGCGCGCCATCCTCGGCTGCGGCGAGCCGCCGGCGCCGCTCCCGCCCGGCATCACGCTCGACGGCCGCTGCGGCGCCTGCTTCGTGCTGCGGAACGAGCGCGCCCTGCCGCGCGCCTTCACGGTCGCGGCCGCCGAGGACGGCCGGCTGCTCGACGACGCAACGCGCCTCGACCGGCTGCTCGCGCCGGAGTTCGATGCACGCGCGACCGTGCTGTTCGAGGGCGGGGAGCTGCCGGATTGCGGTGAGTTTGCGGCCGCGGACCTGCCCGCGGCGGGAATCGCGGCCGAGGAACCCGAACGCGTCGTCGTGCGCCTCTCCGGCGGCTCGAGCGCCGGGATCCTGGTGCTGCTCGACTCCTTCGCGCCCGGCTGGACGGCCACGGTGGATGGCGCGGCCGCGCCCGTGCTCGTGGCGGATCACGCCTTCCGCGCCGTGCCCTTTGGCAAGGGCGCTCGCGAGATCGTCCTGGAGTACCGGCCCACGAGCGTCCGGGCCGGCATGGCCGCCAGCCTCGCCGGCCTCGGCCTGGCGCTCCTCGGCCTCATCGCCGGCACTCTGCGCGCCCGCCGGCGGGCGCCGGTGCCGGCAGGCGGGGCGTGAAGGCCTACCGCTTCCGTGCCGCCCGGCGCGCCTTCAGGGCCTCCTCCGCCGCCTTGAGGCTGCTCACGCGCAGGAACAGCATGCTCCCCTCGCTCGAGTCGGAGCCGTAGCAGTAGTCGATGTTGACCTTGCGCCGCGCGAGCGCCGCCGCCACCTCGTTCATGGCCGCCGGATGGTGCGGCAGGCTCACGCCGAGGACCGTGGTCTCGGTGCACAGCAGGCCGTGTTCTCCGAGCAGATGCAGGGCCTTCAGCGGCTCGTCCACCACCATGCGGATCGCGCCGTGGTCGACCTCGCCCCAGGCCGCGATGCCGAGGATGTGGACGCCCTCGCCCGCCAGCGCCGCGGTGAGGCGGGCCATGGTCCCGGGCCTGTTGTCCGTGAAGACCGAGATCTGCGTGTAGCGCTTCATCGTTTTGTCCCCGGCGCCGAAAAGGAACAATGTTACCGGCGCTCCGGGCCGCCTGGAAGCGATTCCCTGAACCGCTTGCGAACCTCCTGGCGCAACATCTTGGATGGTTTAGAGTTGGGGCACGACTTCGCTTCACGCTGCTGCCCGCGAGCGGGAATCGAGCGGGCCGCGCGGCGCGTCTGACTCGAAATGCCCCGCAAGGCGTTCAGCAACGCGCGAGGCGGCCGCGTACCTGGGGCACGCGATGACGACCGAACCGCAGCAGTCGGATCCTCTCATCCGGGCTGTCCTGGGCGGCGACGCCGCCGCCCTGGACGCCTTCTATCGGCGCGAGTACCCCCACGTGTACCGAGTCTGCTTCGGCTTCCTGCTGGAGACCAACGAGGCGGAGGACGCCGCTCAGGACGCCATGCTGCATCTCATCGACCGCCTCAAGGCCTTCGACCCGGCGCGCCGCTTCGAGTCCTGGCGCAACGCCGTGACCGCGAACCTGTGCCGGGACAAGCTGCGCCGGAAGGCCGCGCGCCGCCGCGCCGAGGACGCGGCCGCCGAGGAAGCGGCGCGCGCCGCGGGCCCCCGGCCCGCCGATCCCTTCGACGAGGCGGCCCAGTCCGAGGTCCAGGAGATCGTGCGCTCCAGCCTCGGCGCCCTCTCCGAGCGTGAGCGCGAGGTCTTCGTGCTGCGCGACCTCGAGGGGCTGGGCAGCCCGGAGGTGGCCGAGGCGCTCGGCATCACCGAGGGCACGGTGCGCTCGCTCCTGTCGCTCGCGCGCCGCCGCGTGCGCCGCATGCTGGGCGAACGCATTCCAGGAACCGCCAACTCTGCCGGCCCCGGAGAGTTCCATGACGACTGACGGCTTCGACCCCCTCGACGAGCTGCGCCGGGCCTGGAGCCGGCTCGATCCGCCCGCGAACGGCCACCTGTCCGAGAACGGCGAGTCCCTGGACGCGTGCGATCTCGCCACGAAGACGAGCGTCCGCTGGCTCCAGGCCGCCTGGACGCGCCTGCCCGTGCCGGCGGCGCGGCCGCCCAGCCGCTTCTCCCTGATCCTCGGCGGGCGCTGGCGCTTCGTGCCCGTGCTGCGCCGCGTCGAGCCCATCCAGCTCGCGGCCGCGGCGCTCCTCCTGGTGAGCGCGGCCGCGGCCTACCTGTGGGTGCAGCCCGCGAGCCCCGTGCGGGATACGACGGTGTACGAGGTGACGCAGGCGCCGTCCGTCCCGGAGCCCCGCGGCGAGCTGCGCCCAGTCGGCCTCGCCTTCAGCCCGCAGCTTGCCGGCTTCTCCGCCTGCCAGGTCGGACCGCTCGCGGCGTATCCGGTCCCCATGCCCGGGCCGATGCGGGCGGTGGTCTTCTTCTCCGGCCAGATCCCTCCGCTCGGGGGCTGGTACCGCTCGCCCGCGGGCGACGACCTGCTGGCCCAGGTCGCGCGCCTGAACCAGACGGGCGCCTGGTCCGCCGCCGCGGACCTGGGGCGCCTGATTCTCGCCCGCGAAGCCGTCTCGCGGGCGCAGCGCTGCGAGGCCTTGTGCCAGCTCGCCCATTCCCTGCGCTGCCTGGGGCGGCCCGACGAGTCCGAGGCCTGCCTGGTCCAGCTCGAAGAGGAGATGGGGCCGTAGCCTCTGCCCCTGGCGCCGCGCGCCGGCCCGCCCGCGCGACCAGCCCCTGATCAGGACTTGGCCGCCGCCCGCTCCTTCCGGGCTCCCTCCACCCCGCGGCCGAGGACTCGCGTCCGCAGCCACAGCCCCGACTTGCGCTTCAGCTCGATCAGGAAGGTCTCCATCTTGCGCGTCTCGCGGCCGCGCAGCACGTTCACGAACATGCGGAACACGTGCAGCGGGTGGTAGAGGAAGGACAGCCCGTAGAAGTTCAGCAGCAGGCGGTACTTCGCGCGCGTGAGCTCCTTGTGCGTCAGGTTCTCGCAGTAGTTGTTCTCCGCCCGGAGCTTCTCGTCGTTGGCGAAGATCGGCGTCATCAGGCAGCGGTCCGAGTAGTCGATGCGCCCGCGCTCCACGAGGTAGCGGTACAGCTCGGTGTTCGGAATGGGGAAGTAGAAGCCGATGGCGATGTCGTCGATGCCCTTGCGCGCCAGCAGGCGCGCGCAGCGCAGCGTCTCGTCCAGGTCGGCGCGCGTGTCGTGCGGGAAGCCGATGACGAAGAACACCGTGATGTTGAGCTTGTGTCGCACCGAGGCGCCGACCGCGCCGAACAGCGCTGCCTCGGTCATGCGCTTCTTGATGAGCTGGCGCGTGCGCTCCGAGCCGCTCTCCGGGGCGAAGGCCAGGTGGCGGCCGCCCGAGCGGGAGAGCAGTTCGGCGACCTCGTCGTCGATCACCTCGCAGCGCGTGCCCGAGGGGAACTGCCACACGATCTTCAGGCCGCGCCGGATGATCTCCTGGCAGAAGGCGACCACCCACTCCCTGCGCACGATGGCGGTCAGGTCCTGGAAGGGGAAGTTGCTGGCGCCGTACTTGGACACGTAGTGCGCGATCTCGTCGACCACGGCCACGGGGTCGCGCGGAAACCAGCGGTTGGTCCACATGCCCGAGGCCGAGCAGTAGGTGCACTGGTAGGGGCAGCCGCGCGTGGCCAGGATGGGCACGGTGAAGCCCGCCTTGACCCCGGCGAGCAGCGAGTGCTCGTTGTAGGCGGCGAGGTCGAAGAGATGCCAGGCCGGCCAGGGCAGGTCGTCCACGGCGCGGATGCGCGCGCGCCGCGGATTCTGCACGATCGCGCCGTTCCTGCGGAACGCGACGCCCGCCATCTCTCCGGGATCGGTCGCGCCGCGCTCCAGCAGGCGCACGAGCTCGACCGCGGTCTCCTCGCCCTCGCCGAGCACGATGTAGTCGAGCGGCGCGCTCGCGAGCGACAGCTCGGACAGGCCAGTGAAGTGCTCGCCGCCGCCGATGATGGGCTTCTCGGGGTGGCGCTCCTTCAGCACCTGGATGATCTCGCGCACCAGCGGCCAGGAGAAGGACCAGGTGTTGGTGATGCCGAGCACTTCGGTGTCCGGCCGCACGCGCGCGGCGATCTCCTCGGGCGAGAGGCCGAGGCGATGCAGCGGACCCACGGCCGTGACGCGCTCCGGTGCCTCGGCCACGGCGTCGATCACCGACACCGCGTGCCCCGCCCGCTCCAGCACCGCGGCGATGTAGGCCAGGCCGAGCGGGATGCTGGGCCGGAGCGCGGTCAGCGCGTGCACGTTGAGGTAGACGGGCGGATGGATGAGCTGGATGCGCACGATTCTCGAATCTAGCACAGCGCGGCGCGCGCCGCATGCAGACGGCGCGCAGGGTCGCCCGGCGCCGCCCTGGTCAGTCGCGCGCCGCGGCCACGCTCGCGCCCTCCCGGGCCGGGAACCAGCGATAGACCACCCGGCCGAGGATGGCGGAGCGCTCGACTGGACCGAAGGTCCGGCTGTCCACGGACACGCCGCGATTGTCGCCGAGCACGAAATACTCGTCCGGCCCGAGCGCGGTGAGACCTGCAGAGGAGCCGTCGCGGAAGTCCGGCGTGACGGGATCGGCGGGCTTGCCGTTCCGGAACAGCAGGCCGCTGACGAGAGCTACGTCGTCGCCGGGCGCGGCCACCACGCGCTTGATCAGCGTCTCCTCGCCCAGGCGCACGATGACCGCGTCGTTCAGGCCGATGCCGCCGAGGGTCGTCACCAGCACGCGGTCGCCGTGCTCGAAGGCCGGCAGCATCGAGTTGCCAGAGATGCGATAGAGGGCGAGGACCGGCGTGTCCACGGCCGCGGCCAGACAAAGGAGCAGGGCCAGGCAGGCCAGGAAGGCGAGCGGCAGTCTGCTGCGGCCGGGAAGCGCCATCCCAGCCTTATCGGCGCGGCCGCGCGTTCAGCCTTAGCTCAGAGCGTGAGCAGGAATCCATGCGTCGGACCGAGACCGAGCGAGGACAGGCGCAGCCGCAGCCGGTCGAATCCAGCAGGGATCCTGCTCACGCTCTCAAGCGCGCGGTTCGGGGCGGCGGCGCTCCAGGGGCTCGGGCGCGTCCGAGAAGAGGTTGAAGCGCAGAATGGACCAGACGGCCTGGAAGCCATCCCTCCAGCCGATCTTCTTGCCCTCGGAGTAGTCGCGGCCGAAGTAGGAGATCGGCACCTCGTACACCCGGCACTTGAGCTGCGCCACCTTGGCCGTCAGCTCCGGCTCGACGTTGAAGCGGTTGCTCTCGATCTGGATGCGGCGCGCCACGTCGGCGTGGAAGACCTTGTAGCAAGTCTCCATGTCGCTCAGGTTCAGGTTGGTGAACACGTTCGACACCCAGGTGAGCAGCTTGTTCACCACGTAGTGCCAGTAGAGGTGGCAGCGGTGCGTGCCGCCCAGGAAGCGCGAGCCGAACACCACGTCCGCCATGCCGTCCTCGATGGGCTTGATCAGCCGGCCGTAGTCGTCCGGCGTGTACTCCAGGTCGGCGTCCTGGATGATGACGATGTCCCCGCGCACCTGGGCGAAGCCGGTGCGCAGCGCCGCGCCCTTGCCCTGGTTCACCTCGTGGCGGAACACGCGCAGCTCCACGCCGTCGCGCCGCAGGGACTCGAGCACCTCGCGCGTGCCGTCGCTCGAGCAGTCGTCGACGACGATGATCTCCTTGTCGAACGGCGTGGCCGCGACCTTGTCGATGACCGGCACGATCGTGTCGCGCTCGTTGTAGACCGGGATGACGACCGAGAGCTTCATGCACTGACCGGGTCCGGGGAAGACGTGCGCGCCGCGCCACGCACCGGGCTCCACACGCGATCGACAAGCTGGCCGCTCAACTTGACACTCCGCTGCTCAGCGGTGCGGAAGGCACGATTTTACCGACTCGCAGGGCCGAAGACCTCGTCGAGGCCGAAGAAGCGCAAGAGAACGTCGTGCGCCGCGGCGTAGTCCGGGGCCGACTCGGCCAGCCAGCGCGGGTCGCGGAAGAGCGGCAGGATCTCGCTGTCCGGGCGCTTGCGTCGCTCCTGGATCCAGCGGCGCTGCTCCGCCAGGCGCGGCAGGCGGTCGACGAAGTCGTTCACCGCCAAGACGTCCGCCAGGCCGGCGCGCGGCACGCGCGCCTACTTCAGCTTGGCACGCGCGCGCACGCGGAGTGCGGCGAGCAGGCCGCGCTCCAGGCCGCGGTTCTCGCCCAGCGAGAACTCCGCCGGGTCGAGCGCCAGCAGGTAGCGCGTGCGCCTGAGCGTGAGGAGCAGCGCGGCGGGCAGCGCCCTGGCCAGGTTCTCGGCCGCGTAGTTCTTGAAGATGGCGCACAAGGGATTCCGGATCTGCAACAGGCGGATGCGGTGCACGTCCACGCGCGCCGAGGTGGCCGAGTGGTGGTGGTAGGCGACCGAGGCGGGCGCGTAGGCCACCTTCTCTCCCAGCACCCACAGGCGCCAGCCGAAGTCCACGTCCTCGTAGTAGGCGAAGAAGTCCTCGTCGAAGCCGCCCGCCTCGAGGAACAGACGGCGCTCCACGGCCATGGCCCCGCCGCAGGCGAACAGGGTGTCCCCGGGCCGCTGGTGGCGCGCCGCGTCCGCGTCGCCCAGGCCGAGCTGGATGCCGATGCCGTGGAAGTTCATGCCGCCGCCGGCGTAGTTCACGCGGCTGCCGTCCCAGGACATGATGAGCGAGGCGGCGCAGCGCGCGCCGTCCCGCAGGGCGGCGATAAGCCCCTCGAGCCAGCCGGGCTCGACGCGCATGTCGTTGTTGAGGAAGGCCACGACCGCGCCCTCGGCCGCGCGCGCCCCGCGGTTGCACGCGGCGGCGAAGCCTTCGTTCACGCGGTTCTGGATGAGGCGCACGCGCGGGTGGCGGCGCCGCATGAGCGCGATCGAGCCGTCGCGCGAGCCGTTGTCCACCAGGATCAGCTCCACGCGGCCGCCGTAGGAGAGCGCCTCGAGCGAGGCGAAGCAGCGCTCGAGGTGGTGCTTCCCGTTCCAGTTCGGGACCACCACGGACACGTCGGGCAGGTTCTCAGGCATGCGGCGCGCTCACGTCAGTGCAGCCTCGCGCTCGTACGATAGAAGACCACCTCGCGGAAACGGAGCAGGTAGCGGCCTGCGCCCGGCAGCACGTTCGACACGACCAGCCGCCGCCGCCCGGCGCGCACGCGGAGCGGCGCCACGAACTCGCTCGTGCTTGCGCCGCCGGCCTGGCCCGCGGTCGGCTCCAGGCGCAGCACGCCTTTGCCGTCGAGCAGCACCTCGCCGCCCTGCTCCACGTTCTCCTCGCCCGCGCCATGCAGCACGACAAGCGACAGCTCCACGGCCGCCGCCGCGCCGAGATCCAGGTCGAACTCCACGCTGGAGGGGCCGTCGCCTTGCGGCAGCAGCACGACCGCCTCGCCGTCCCGCTCGACCGCGCCGCGCGCGCGCGCGTGCGCCGCGGCGGCAAGGGCCAGCAGCCGGCCGCGCCCGCGCGCCATTCCGAGCGCCTGGCGGTACTTCACCTCCATCTCGGCCGCGGCCTCGGCCGCCGTCTTCACGCGCGGCGCCGCGCCGCTGACCTGCGCCGCCAGCTTCGGCTCGGCCAGGAAGCGGCGCATGACGCGCGCCAGGTCGCGGTCGTCGCCGGGCCGGAAGCGCAGCCCGCCCGCGCCGTCTTCCACCAGGTCGCGCATGCCGCCCTGATCGGACACGAGCACCGGGATGCCGGCCTGGAAGGCCTCGTGCACCGCGAGCGGCGAGTTCTCGTACCAGAGCGACGGCACCACCAGCACGTCGACGGCGCCGAGCACTCGCCCCAGGTCCTCGGGCGCGTAGCGGCCGTGAAAGAAGAGCCCGGGGCGCGTCACCAGCGCCTCGACGCGCTCTCGCGTCTCGCGGAACTCCTCCAGCCCTTCGGTGTCGCCGTAGATGTGCAGCTCCGCCGCCTCTTCCGTCAGGCGCTGGAAGGCGCGCGCCAGCACCTCGAGGCCCTTGTACCACACGAGCGAGCCGACGAAGCCGAAGCGAACGCGCCCTGGCGGGGGCGCGCGTCCGAAGGCCGCGAGCCAGGAGGTCTCGAGGCCGTAGTCCGAGACGATCAGCCGCTCCGCGGGCACGCCGGCCTCCACCATCTTGTCTCTGAGGAAGCGCGACGGCGCGAGCAGGAAGTCGGCCTGCAGCAGTTCCGCCGCCACCGTGCCCGGCCGGAGCATGAGCCAGGCCGCGTCCCGCAGGTTCTGCCCGAGCCAGGTGCGCGGCGCGCCCGCCGCCGCGAGGAAGCGCCGCGCCAGGCCGGCGAGCGGCCGCCGCAGCGGGCGCGAGAGACCGCCAAGCGGCGCGATGAGGGACGGCAGGTTCGCCAGGCAGGCGGCGCAGCCAAGGAACGGCGGAGCGCCCGTGCAGATCCTGCGGTTCGGGCGCATGAGCTGCACGCGCGGGCAGCGCAGCCAGAAGTCGTTGAGCGTCAGGACCGAGGGAATGCCCTCCTGGCGGCAGATCCGCGGCAGGGCGACCGAGAGATGGATGAGGTGCTGGAAGTGCACCACGTGCGGCCGTTCGCGCCGCAGGAGTTCGCGGAACGCGTCCTCGACCGGCCGGTTGTGGAAGGTCTGGCGCATGCTGCCGTAGGCCAGGCGGTTGCCGAGGCGCAGCACGCGCAGGCCGGCGTGCTCCCCCTCCACGATGGTGTGCTCCGCAACCGCCGGGTCGGCGGAGCGGTGGCACACGGCCACCTCGTGGCCAGACGCCGCGAGCGCGCGCGCCAGCGCCAGGGTCACGTTCTCGGTGCCGGCAGAGCTCTCGGGCGGGAAGGCGTGTGCCACGAGCAGCACCTTGAGGCGCTCCTCGGGCACTAGCCGCGGGGCGCGCAAGCGGTCGCGCGTGCGCCCGCCCTGCCACGCTCCCTGGAACTCGAGGAAATGGTAGGCGTGGGCCTGCAGGCCCAACCAGAAGACGCGCGCGCCGCCCCGCCTCTCCGCGCGCAGGCAGGCGCGGTCCGCGCGGGCCGCGCGCCGCGCCATGACGAACGCGTCCCTGAGGCGCGCCACGCACACGCGGTCGAGGTAGGCGCGGTTCAGCCAGCCGTCGATGCGCGTGCGCTGGCGCAGCACGCGCGCCTGGTACTCGTGCGAGTGCACCACCGGCGCCTCGGGGTCGAAGACGATGCGCTGCCCGGCCTCGAGCGCGGCCTTGGCCCAGAGCACGTCCTCGCCAAAAGGCGTGCGCGGGAAGGGCAGCTTGCGCCAGACCGAACGCCGCACGCAGGAAGCGACGTCGTTGAAGTTGATGAAGATGCGGCGCGCGAGCGGGTCGAGGGCCGCGTAGCCGGCCGCGTCCTCGATGCAGCTCTCCAGGCGCTCGGCGCCGAAGTTCAGGTCGCCCTGCACGCCGCGCTGGACCAGCGGGCCGGCGTCGTCGCGCGGCAGCACGCGGCTGAAGGCGCCGGCCACGCGCGGATCGGCGAGGTTCCCCACGAGGCGCGCCAGCCAGTCTTGACGCAGCGGCCGCGCGTCCTGCACCAGGAAGACGATGCATTCGCCGCCGGTGAGCAGCGCGCCCAGGTTGCGCGTGTCGCCGTGATCGAAGTCCGCCTGCGCGATGACGTGCACGCGCACCGGGAAGCGGCGCGCGACCGCGAGCGTGCCGTCGCTCGAGGAGGAGTCGACGATCAGCACGTCGAAGGGAAAGTCCGCGCGCTGGCTGAAGACCGCCTCCAGGCACTCGCCGAGCTCGCGCTCGCCGTTCCAGGTGGGGATGACGATCGAGGCCTTCACGGCAGCCTCTCGGGGCGCGAGCCCCACCACTGGCCGAGTACCTGGCAGGTGCGCAAGGGCGGCGCGCGGAGAAGCGCGCCCGCGCGCGCCCCGAGCGGCACGCCGCGGAGGCCGCGCACGTCGGCCCACAGCTCGTAGGCCAGGCCGCGCAGCGCGTGCAGGAGATTCGCGCGCACGGCCACGTCGAAGGCGCGCCGGGCGAAGCGCGCGTCGTCGCGATAGCGGGCAAAGGCGGAGAGCGGGCCGTGCTCGTGCGCGTGCCGCACCACCGCCCCGGCCGCGAAGGCGAGGCGATAGCCGTGCGCCAGGGCGGCGGCCGCAAACGCCGCATCCTCGCCCATCATGGTGCGCGGGAAGGGCCAGCGGAGCAGCAGCTCGCGCCGCAGCAGCGAGGCGACGTTGTCGAGGAGCAAGAGGTCGCGGCGCGCCCGGCCGCAGAGAGTCACGAACTCCTCGGCCGGGACGCCGATGACACGAGACTGCTCGCTCGCCAGGCGCGAGGCGAGCACCGTGCGCCGCGCCAGGGGCGACGAGTCCGCATGCGGCAGGATGCGCGCCGACGCGGCGGCCATGCGCGCATCGGACATGGCCCCGACCAGGGGCCCGAGGTAGTCGGGCTCGGGCACGGCGTCCTGCGAAAGAAAGGCGACGAACTCGGTCGTCGCGCGCGCGGCCGCCAGTTGGCGCGTGGCGCCGTGGTCGAACTCGGTGCGCGCCACGCGGAGCACCTCGGCGCCCGCGGCCGCGGCGCGTTCGGGCGAGCCGTCTTCTGAGCCGGAGTCGACCACCAGGATGCGCTCGGGCCGCGGCTCGGCTCGCCCGAGGGCGGCGAGGGCGCGCTGGAACAGCGCGCCGCCGTCGAGCGTCGGGATCACGATGGTCACCGGCACGCTCGCCATGTCAGCGCAATCCGCCGTTCCTGCTGGAAGGGCCGCGCGCGGCCGGAGAAAGCCCGAGCAGCCGGCGCAGGGCGCGGAGCCCGCGGCGCAGAGGGCTCTGCCAGATGCGCTCGAGCTCGGCGGTCAAGCGCTCGATGTGCGCGGCCTTGACCCG